>NZ_CP096670.1:3552500-3857500 GCF_023238625.1 Agarivorans sp. TSD2052 | reverse complement strand
GTACCCGCGGCTAGACGGAAAGACCCCGTGAACCTTTACTACAGCTTGACACTGAACATTGACCCTACATGTGTAGGATAGGTGGGAGGCTTTGAAGCGTTGTCGCTAGATGATGTGGAGCCGACCTTGAAATACCACCCTTGTAGTGTTGATGTTCTAACGTTGGTCCCTTATCGGGATTGCGGACAGTGTCTGGTGGGTAGTTTGACTGGGGCGGTCTCCTCCCAAAGAGTAACGGAGGAGCACGAAGGTTGGCTAAGTACGGTCGGACATCGTACGGTTAGTGCAATGGCATAAGCCAGCTTAACTGCGAGACAGACACGTCGAGCAGGTACGAAAGTAGGTCATAGTGATCCGGTGGTTCTGTATGGAAGGGCCATCGCTCAACGGATAAAAGGTACTCCGGGGATAACAGGCTGATACCGCCCAAGAGTTCATATCGACGGCGGTGTTTGGCACCTCGATGTCGGCTCATCACATCCTGGGGCTGAAGTCGGTCCCAAGGGTATGGCTGTTCGCCATTTAAAGTGGTACGCGAGCTGGGTTTAGAACGTCGTGAGACAGTTCGGTCCCTATCTGCCGTGGGCGTTTGAGAATTGAAAGGAGCTGCTCCTAGTACGAGAGGACCGGAGTGGACGAACCGCTGGTGTTTGGGTTGTTATGCCAATAGCATTGCCCAGTAGCTACGTTCGGAACTGATAACCGCTGAAAGCATCTAAGCGGGAAGCAGGCCTTGAGATTAATTCTCACTAGGACTTTAAGTCCTCTGAAGGGCCGTTGGAGACTACAACGTTGATAGGCAAGGTGTGTAAGTGCTGTGAGGCATTGAGCTAACTTGTACTAATTACCCGTGAGGCTTAACCATACAACACCCAAGTGGTGTTGCTTATAGACATCTTATTTTTTATGACCAAGAGTACTTGTTATACTCGTGGGATGTTTTCAGCTTTTTCGAATGTTAAAGACAACAAGTTTTTGCCTGGTGGCAATAGCGTTGTGGACCCACCTGAACCCATGCCGAACTCAGAAGTGAAACGCAACTGCGCCGATGATAGTGTGGGGTCTCCCCATGTGAAAGTAGGTCACTGCCAGGCTCCAAATAAAAAGCCCTGCTCTATGAGCAGGGTTTTTTTATGCCTGAGATTTAGTCACAGGCTTTTAGCCACAGGCTACCATGCTGAGTCGATGGCCATAGATAGCCATAGATAAGCATGCTTTTTCAGGCTGAAGTGAAAGCCGCTATGCTGCGCACCTATTTAGAGAAGGCCTATCCTAAGGGATAGGCTTTTTTTATGCCTTAAATAAATCGCTGCTTGGTTATAAGAATTAGGTGCAGGGGACTGGCTATTTTTTCTCTACATTAAATAACACCAACAAAACCTAGCGACTTAACGCATAGCTTCGCTGGATGTTTGTTTAAATATTGTTCATCTAGTTGTGTGCTTGCACTGAAAAGTTTGTAAACATGAACAGGATGTTTTAACTTGAGATTGAAGTTTGCACGATTCTTAGATCACCCATGGGCCTATGGAGGGCAAATATGGAAAATGATTCCCTAAGTAAACTGTTCATTCTCGATACCAATGTGCTGCTGCACGAACCCCTCGCAATATACTCTTTTCAAGAACACGATGTAGTCATTCCGATGACGGTACTAGAAGAATTAGACCGGATTAAAGACAGACAAAAAGATGTGAGCCGTGACGCTAGAGTGGCGATACGCTCGCTTGAAGATGTTTTTGCCTCGGCCTCTCCCGAGCAAATTATTAACGGTATTCAGTTACAGAATGAAGCGGATAACCAGGTTAGCGGTAAAGTAGCTATCTTCGCTGATCATACTCTGAAAAAACAGCTACAAACCTTCACCGATGACGAGCCGGATAACCGAATTATTAACGCCGCTTTATACTTGCAGTCTAAATATGCACCACGTGAAGTCATCCTCGTCACTAAAGACATCAATATGCGGCTTAAAGCGAAAGGCGCCGGTTTAGAGCGGGTCGAAGACTATCGAACAGACCAACTAATTGATGATATACGTCTGCTGGCAAAGGGTTTTGTTGAATTTGAAGGCAGCTTTTGGGGCCGAGTTAAAGACTGCGATAGTAGCTCAGAAGGACGTGATACTCATCATGTGGTGGACGCTGAAATAGTTGGGCCTTGTTATGTTAACCAATACATTATCGATGATACAAAAAGCTTCGCTGCCAGAGTCCTGAAAAAAGATGAGCAAAAAGTAGAGTTGCTTGATCTTGGCTATGAACGCTTAATGGCAAAACACGCTTGGGGAGTTCACCCCAAGAATATTTATCAAGGGATGGCCTTTGATGCACTGCTAGACCCGAGTATCGATTTGGTGATACTAACCGGTCCTGCTGGCTGCGGTAAAACCTTGTTAGCAATGGCTGCCGCACTAGAAATGGTCGTGGAGAAAGGCATTTACGACAAAATTATTGTCACTAGAAACACCCCCGAAATAGCAGAATCAATTGGTTTTTTACCCGGTACCGAAGAAGAAAAGATGGCCCCTTGGTTAGCGGCTATTACCGATACGCTAGAAGTGTTGCATAAACATGATGAGTCAATGTCAGGCTCAATGAACTACATAATGGAAAAAGCCAATATTCAGTTTAAATCGGTCAATTTCATGCGTGGGCGGAGTATACAGAATGCGTTTGTGTTTTTAGATGAGTGTCAAAATTTGACGGCTTCTCAGCTTAAAACCATTATTACCCGCTGCGGAGAAGGAACCAAATTGGTATGCTGTGGCAACTTAGCGCAAATAGACAGTAACTATTTGTCGGCGGTTACGTCTGGTTTAACCTATATTGTTGAGCGGTTTAAAGATTTTGATGGCAGTGCAAATGTTTACTTAAATGGTGTGGTTAGGAGCCGTTTAGCCTCATTTGCAGAAGAGAAACTATAGAAGGTAAAAGATGATTGGAGACGCAAACAAACGTGCATTTCACCGTATGTTGATTGATGCTGAACTACGGATTTGGGTTGGTCAGCAAAGCTATTCCGGTGTATGTAAAGACTTAAGTGCTACCGGTATGGGGATTAGCCTAAAAGGGGTGCAACTAGTTTTAGGTGATGAGGTCGAAGTCGCGCTTAGTGGCGAAGGTGTCGCTCCCTTTAGCGCTAAAGGAAAAGTCGT
Source organism: Agarivorans sp. TSD2052 (assembly GCF_023238625.1). Taxonomy (NCBI): domain Bacteria; kingdom Pseudomonadati; phylum Pseudomonadota; class Gammaproteobacteria; order Alteromonadales; family Alteromonadaceae; genus Agarivorans; species Agarivorans sediminis. Next base: position 3,854,343 of record NZ_CP096670.1, on the reverse strand, counting down.
TCGCTGTAACGGTGATGTGAATGTCGACTGTGCGATTGAGTTTACTTCTCTGTCTTAAATTCCGGTGCTGTCCAGTTCATTCGTTGGTAGGTGTAAAAGCCTGCGCGAATGTACTGGGCGCTGGTTTTAGCTACCTCTCCTAACTTATATAAGGCTGGTCCGGTTGGTTCAGCTAATACGTATTTTCTTCCGTTTATCTCTACGGTTTCATCATCTGCTCGCGGCGCAACGGATATCGCCAATAAGGCATGATTGGGCACATAAATAATGACCACATCTAAACGTGGGAACACGGTCTTTAAAGCGCTAGCGATTAAAGTCGTTTTGCTGTCACAGTCGCCTAGGTTGTTCCTAATGACCTGAATGGGTGTAAGGTAGCCAGCCCCGCGTAAGTTATCTCTCGATCGCAAGGGGTTATAGGGAATCGACTGAACAAAACCCAGTAAATAGTTGGTAACTTCTCGAGTATCGGACTGTTTATCACCTAATGCATGTAAACTATTACTCAACCAACTAAACAGGTATTGCGCGCTTTCATGGGCAAACCGATTGTGGTCGGGCATGATTCCTACTTGGCCATCAGCCGTCTTTTTTTCTACAAAGTACTGTTGTGTTAAATAGTCTTGATAATGCTGGTTTATTTCTTCATTTAGGCTGGCTGCTAGTTGCTTAAGTAGGGCTTGGTCATTACCTTTTAATTGATAATTGAGCTGACCATTGTCGCTGCTAAAGTTAACTTGAGCGCGTTTAGGATCAATCTTATTTACACTCGTTTTGAGCTGAGCTAATACGTATTGCTGTGCGTGTTTGGGTCGGTATTGGATAAACTTGGTGAGTTTGTGAGGATAGTTGAGTAGCTCAAATTGAAGTTGCTGTTGCTGATGTTGTTGGTCATTCCAAAGGTAGGCGTAGTGCCCTGCGTTACGTTCAAAGCGGAGTTGTTCAGCTTGGCTAAGCCCAGAGAATAAGCCGGAGAAAATGACTAACAAGCTTAAGCGTATCATCATTTACCTCCGGTCTTTTATTGGCAATTAGCTAAGTTTTGATTGCTTTTGTTTAGCGATCTGCTCGGCACGATGGATATGATTTAACACATGAACGAAGGCCTTGGCGGACGCTTCAACAATGTCGGTGGCTAGACCCATACCGTGATATTTACGCCCTTGGTAGTTAGCAACAATGTCTGCTTTACCTAAAGCGTCTTTAATATCTGATTTTTGCGCGGCGCTGGTCCCACCGCCAGCGGCTTCAATGGTGTAATCATCAATCTTGATATCATAGCCCGTTATTTTTCTTAAACAGCGATAAGCCGCATCAATAGGGCCGTTACCGGTGGAGGCTTCAAGAATAGTCTCCTCTCCAGCAATGAGTTTAACTGTAGCAGTAGAGACCACATCCGAGCCACTTTGGGCACTTAAATACTCCAAACGGTAATGCTCTGATTCATCTTGTAGATTGTTGAAAAATACCAATGCTTCTAAGTCATAATCAAATACTTGGCCTTTACGGTCTGCCAACTCTAAGAAGCTGTCGTATAGTTCATTTAAGTCGTAATCATTTTCGCTGTAACCTAATTCAGCCATGCGATGTTTAATCACATGGCGGCCCGAACGTGAGGTAAGGTTTAAGCTGTTTTTATTTAAACCTATGCTTTCTGGGGTCATGATTTCATAGGTGTTTTCGTTTTTCAGCATGCCATCTTGGTGAATACCAGAGGAATGAGAAAACGCGTTGCTGCCAACAATGGCTTTGTTCGCCTGCACAGGCATATTGCATAGGTGGCTAACTAATTGGCTAGCACGGTAAATCTCTTGTGATTTAATATTGGTGGTTAAGCCGCCTAGTTGATCTTTTCGTGTGTTGATGATCATCGCCACTTCTTCCAGTGAACAATTACCCGCGCGTTCTCCAATACCGTTTAAGGTACATTCAATTTGCCGCGCGCCTTGCTGTACCGCTGCGATAGAGTTGGCCACCGACAAGCCTAAATCATCATGGCAGTGCACTGAGATAATGGCTTGGTCAATGTTGGGTACGCGGTTGAATAGTTGAGTAATGATGCCACCAAACTCGCTAGGTACCGTGTAGCCTACGGTATCGGGAATATTAACGGTAGTTGCCCCTGCTTTGATAGCGGCTTCAACCATGCGGCATAGGTTATCAATAGGAGTACGGCCTGCATCCTCACAAGAAAATTCTACATCGTTAGTGTAGTTACGGGCATGTTTTACCGCTTTTACCGCCATATCTAATACGTCGTCAAAACTACGTTTAAGTTTACTTTCTACATGCACAGTAGAGGTGGATATAAAGGTGTGAATACGGAAGGCTTCAGCGACTTTTAGTGCTTCGGCTGCCACATCAATGTCTTTAGGCAGGGCGCGAGATAGTGCACATACCGTTGAATTTTTGATTTCCCGAGCAATGGTTTGCACCGAATCAAAATCGCCGGGCGAAGAGATAGGAAAGCCAACTTCCATAATGTCTACACCTAAACGTTCCAGGGCAAAGGCTATTTGCAGCTTTTCTTTCACGGTTAAACTGGCTGCTAGTGCTTGTTCGCCATCACGTAAGGTTGTATCAAAAATTTTGACTAGATCAGACATTAATTAATCCTTGTCTATTGTTATCTGTGTTTGCCTAACAGCATGCGTAGTCGATTAGGTTTATGATTAGTACGACATATTTAAAGTGCACACGTTTGTGGCTATTTTAGCAAGCTCACATCTTACTGGTTAAGCGTAAATTGAGCTAGCCACTTACGCGATAAATTAATAGGAGTGTTAGGCGTGAAGAAAACAGCAATAGTAGTGGGTGCTACAGGCCTAGTTGGACGCGAGTTGGTGCGACAGTTACTTGATGATACTCGTTGGGGAAAGGTAGTGGTGGTTGCCCGCCGTGGTCTAGATATAAAAGCTGAAGCGCTGGAAGAACATTTGGTAGATTTTGACCACATTGAAGATTGGCAGTATCTGCTACAAGGTCATAGTTTGTTTATCTGTTTAGGTACAACCCTCAAACAAGCAGGCAGCAAACAAGTGATGCGGCAAATTGACTTGGATCTGCCTATACAGTTAGCCACAATCGCCAAGCAACATCAGGTGCAAGACTGTTTAGTTATCTCGTCACTAATGGCTAATGCAAATTCTTCTGCTTATTACCTACGCTTGAAAGGTGAGCTTGAGCAACAACTCGCGAGTTTACAATTCGAGCGCTTAATGATTTTTCGCCCCGGCCCTCTGCTGGGAGAGCGTTCAAGCCCGCGGTTTTCTGAGCAGGTGGTAGCAGCCATGCAGCCCTTATTTGGTTTTACTTATTCACCACTGAAGGCTTGGAGAGGTATTCGGGCAGAAGATCTTGCGCAATTAATGATAAGCAAAGCCAATAGTTCCACGGTTGAACGGCAGCAGGTTTTTGAAAAGGAGACGCTATTTAGTTAAGTCTAAGGGGCCGCGTATCTATCGGTTTATCTCAAACTGATCGCAAGCTAAGCCTTCTGTGTCATCGTTTTGTCAATTTTCTTTCATTTCCCGGTAAAGCAACTTATCCAATCTTAGCGAAGGCACTGAGAAGGAGAGTTGTATGTTACAGCGACTAAACCGGTGGGATTACGCCATATCAGCCACATGTTTGGGGCATCGTTTCAATCGACAGATTGCGAGTATGGCTAAGGTAGTTTCTCATTCAGGAGATGGTTATTACTATGCACTTTTGGGCGGGGCGATTGCTTTTAGCCCTTTTGCCGCCCCTTTTTTAAGCCTAGCGCTACCTGCTTTTGCTTTAGAGTTACTGGCTTATTTATTGCTAAAGCAAATTTTTCGCCGTGACCGCCCGCAATCACTTCCGGTATTTATTTGTCCCTCAGATCGTTTCAGTTTTCCCTCTGGACACAGTGCTGGGGCTTTTGTTATGGCTGCGTGCGTAGCTGAGGTGTTCCCTTCTTGGGCTATGTTGGCCTTTTGCTGGGCTGGCTTAATTGCGTTCTCTAGGGTGTTGTTGGGAGTGCATTTTGTCAGCGACGTCATTGCTGGGGCGTGTCTAGGTCTAGTCATTGTTTATAGTTTAATTTAGGAAGTGACGATAATGCGGATTCTTTATGGTGTTCAAGGGACGGGTAATGGCCATATTACTCGGGCACGTTTGCTTTGTTCTGCATTGAAAAAGCAGGGAATTGAGGTCGACGTATTAATGTCGGGCCGAGTGGGAAAGCAACCAGAGGTGGCTGAGTTTGGTGAGTATCAAAGTGTAAAGGGGATTAGTTTTTATCACCGCCACGGCAAAGTAGATAAGTGGGCGACCTTTCGGCATTTGGCGCTGGTTCGTTTTGCTCATGACGTAACCAGCTTGGACCTCTCCCAATATGACTTGCTGATTAATGACTTTGAGCCAGTGAGTGCATGGGCTGCAAAATTGCAGGGGCTACCCAGTCTCTCTATTTCGCACCAAGCGGCATTTTTGCATGACATACCCACCAAAGAAATGGGCGTTTGGAGCAAACTGTTAGTGCGTTATTTTTCACCTTGTAAACATAATCTGGGCGTACATTGGTGTGATTTTCAACAGGCAATTATCCCGCCATTGGTTGAGCGCTTAGAAAACATCAGCAATAACGGCAGTATCTTAGTGTATTTACCCTTTGAGACCTTGGATCAAGTATTACCGCTATTACGTCGATTTACCGGTTATCAGTTTGTCTGCTTTCATCCTGCTATCACTCAGCCAAGTCAGGATCAAAATGTTCAATTGCGGCCGATTGATCGAAAAGGCTTTTTAAGCGCGCTAAGTCAATGTGCGGGGGTGTTCTGTAATGCCGGATTTGAGTTACCGTCGGAAGCTATGGCTGCTGGCAAAAAAGTACTGGTGAAACCCTTACTCGGTCAATTTGAACAAGTGACCAATGCCTATACTTTACACAGCCTTGGCTTGGCCCAAGTGGCGGAAAGCCTAGAGCCCTATTTATTAGATTCGTGGTTACAGCTAGAGCAGAGTGAAGCGGTTAAATACCCTGATGTTGCCGCTGAACTGGCCTTGTGCATTCAATCTGGTGAATGGCAAGATTTGTTAGTGATGGCCAAGGCAATGTGGCAACAAGTGAGTTACCCCGCAGCAAGCCAATTACTAATGGCAAATATAGACGCTGATAAATCAACAAGCAGGAATTCATGGACTAGAATTAAAGTGTCTGGCTAGCCTATTAGGGAGGAGGAGACATGCGATTTACAAATGAAGATGGGGAAGTGATGGAGCTTGCGAACAATGTCACCCTGCAGGAACTGTACGATATGGGGGTAAGCATTTCGGTAAGTGAAGATTCAGACCCAGAACAGCAAATTTGGTTGACCGAAGAACATGACGCCATAAAGTAACTTTTTGAACGAAATACAAGTAAGAGCCAGTGGGTTACTTTGTAACTATCTGGCTCTTTGTTTAATTGTCGACTTATTGTTCTTAATTTCGCCGGCTTTTGTGTGACTTGTTTATATGATTTGCTGCTAAAAAGCTTAGAAAGGCGCGACAAAAGCATAGACGCTGGGGGGCAAGAAACGTTAAAGTGCTAATCTTGGAAGACAGGATTTTTTAGTCCCATTTCCCGCAACACAATGAATTTTCCCCACAATTAAAATAAATAAAGCCTGGAGGCTTGAACATGGAGAAGTTATCCGGCGCCGAAATGGTCGTCCGCTGTTTGCAAGATCAGGGTATTAAACACATATTTGGTTACCCTGGCGGCTCAGTATTAGATGTTTATGATGCGCTATTTGATAGTAGTGATATTGAGCATGTTTTGGTTAGGCACGAGCAGGCTGCTGTGCATATGGCCGACGGTTATGCACGCGCAACTGGTGAAGTAGGTACGGTATTGGTGACCTCTGGTCCCGGTGCAACAAATACGATTACTGGCATTGCTACAGCCTACATGGATTCTGTGCCTTTGGTGATATTGTCTGGTCAAGTACCAACTAGCCTAATTGGTCAAGATGCCTTCCAAGAAACAGACATGATTGGCGTTTCACGTCCAGTGGTTAAACATAGCTTCTTAGTTAAGAAAGCTGAAGATATCCCTGCTGCTATCAAAAAAGCCTATTACATCGCGGCCACTGGGCGACCAGGTCCGGTGGTGATTGATTTACCCAAAGATGTTCAAAACCCCTTATTAAAATTTCCTTATGAATACCCTAAATCCGTTAGCATGCGATCTTACAATCCTACGTTAACGGGTCACAAAGGACAGATTAAAAAAGCCGTTAAAGCTTTAGCTGAAGCCGAAAGGCCTGTTCTCTATGTCGGCGGTGGTGCCATTATGGCCGAAGCCGGTGAACAAATTAGTCAGTTGGTCGACTTATTCAATATGCCTGTTACCTCAACCTTAATGGGTTTAGGTGCATTTTCCTCAACCGATCCGCGGTTTGTGGGTATGTTAGGAATGCACGGTACCTATGAAGCAAACATGTCGATGCACAATGCCGATGTGATTTTTGCTGTTGGTGCGCGCTTTGATGATCGTGTGACTAACAACGTGGCCAAGTTCTGCCCGAATGCGACCATTCTGCATATTGATATTGACCCAACGTCTATCTCAAAAACGGTTCGTGCTGATATTCCCATTGTTGGATCCGTAGATGCTGTGATTGACCAAATGCTTGAGTGTATCGAAGAAACCGGTGCAAAAAATGATGCCGATAGCTTGAAAGATTGGTGGGCACAAGTTGACCAATGGCGCAGCCGTAAGTGTTTAAACTATGCCAAAAGTGACACGGTTATTAAGCCTCAGCAAGTGATTGAGTCGATGTATCGCGTGACTAAGGGCGATGCTTATGTCACCTCGGATGTGGGGCAGCATCAAATGTTTGCCGCCTTATATTATCCTTTTGACAAGCCGCGTCGTTGGATCAACTCTGGTGGTTTAGGCACAATGGGCTTTGGTTTTCCTGCTGCCATGGGGGTTAAGTTTGCATTTCCTGATGCAACCGTAGCGTGTGTGACCGGCGATGGTTCCATTCAGATGAATATTCAAGAGCTATCTACTTGTTTGCAATATAACGTACCAGTGGTGATTGTATCGCTAAACAACCGTTCATTAGGGATGGTTAAGCAGTGGCAAAAAATGTTCTACGATGGGCGTCAATCTCATTCTTATATGGATTCGGTTCCAGACTTCGTTAAATTAGCGGAAGCCTACGGCCACGTTGGGATGCAGGTTAATCATCCTGATGAGTTAGATGCGGCGATGGAAAAAGCTTTCTCGATGAAAGACCGAGTGGTGTTCATGGACATCATGGTTGACCCAGAAGAGCACGTTTATCCGATGCAAATTAAAACCGAAGCGATGAAAGATATGTGGCTAAGTAAAACGGAGAGAACTTAATGCGCCGAATTATTTCAGTTTTATTAGAAAATGAAGCCGGCGCGCTATCTCGTGTGACGGGCTTGTTCTCTCAGCGTGGTTTCAACATCGATTCTTTAACGGTTTCGACCACTGAAGATCCCACCTTATCACGTATGAGTATTTGTACTTTTGGTGACGAAAACACCATTGAACAAATTACCAAGCAATTAAATAAGCTGGTTGATGTACTTAAGGTTTCCGAGCTAACCGAAGCAGAGCACGTTGAACGCGAAATTATGCTGGTTAAAGTACGCGCGGCTGGCGGTGTTCGTGAAGAAGTCATGCGAACTTGTGACATTTTCCGTGGTCAAATCGTCGATGTTACCCCTAGCATGTATATAATGCAGCTGAGCGGTGATAGCGCTAAGTTGGATGCTTGTGTGAAAACTCTCGCTCAGTCTACTGAGATTTTGGAAGTGGTAAGAAGTGGCGTATGTGGCATGAGCCGCGGTGAGCGTATGCTTCGCCCTTAAACTTTCTTATCGTGAGTTAAAGACCAGCCTAGGCTGGTCTTTTTTGTTTTACAGCCAAGCTTATTGGGATTAACTGATATACTCAAACCTAGGTCGAGCTACAGGATGATAAGCCGACAGAGTTTGAACGGTGAGGAACACCACGCATGAAGTTTTCGAATAGAATTATTATTTTCACCATCAGCTGTGTTGTAGGTGCAGTGTTACTGGTGCTTCTGGGTGGTGCCTTAACCTTTAGGCAGTTAGCCTTCAATCAACAACAACACCAGTTACGTTCAGTGGTTGATGTTATTGATGGCCAATTGAGTGTGCAGCCAGACACCCCTGAGTTTGCCCAGTGGTTACCTAATTGGTTGCGGGCGCATAATATTCAAGTGTTAGAAGTTTCAAACCGAGGAGGGGTTTTATACACTTTTCGTGAGCTTAATTACAGCGGTGGAACAAATAGTCTAGTGGCTTATCGTTACCCACTGAAAGCCCATGCCGATTTTACCATTCAGATTTGGGTTGAACGTCCTTTTAAGCAGCTTAGCTACGAGCCAGAAGCCATGTTAGGCATTGTGGGCGGATTGCTGATAGTGGCATTCGGCTTGATAGCCGTTTTTCGCTGGCTAAAGAGCAGTATGTATGGTGCAGAATTACTGCAATCAAGAGGTAATCAAGTGTTAGCTGGACGGCTGCGAGATGTTAAAGACGGCCACCCCAAAGAATGGCCAAATGCAGCGAGCAAGGCCATCTGCCAGTTAATCAATGAGCTTATCGAAGCACGCCAAGAGCGTAGTCGATTTGATTGTATTATTCGCAATAATGCCTTTGTAGATGAACTCACGCAGCTCTCTAATCGGACCCATTTTTATAACCAGTTGGAAGCCGAAATTGGTGATGCAGATGCGCATACTGGCGCGGTAATGTTGATTTATTTGCGCGGTATGGATGATGTGAATTATCAATATGCGCGTAATGAAGGTGACACCATATTGCAGCAATGTGCGCAAACCTTAAAGCAATATACTCAGCGAAATATTGACGTGAATTTGGCGCGTTACAGTGGCGATGCCTTTGCTTTGTTAATGCCCTTATCTACTTTGAATGAAGCTGAAGAGGCTGCTGCAGGTATTTTAAAACAGCTAGAGCGCATCTCTTTGCCTGAGGTGGCTGATGCAGATGACTTCTTCTATATCGGTATTGCAGGTTATGAGTATGGCGATAATGCACAATTAGTGATCGAGCAAGCTGAAGATGCACTACGAGTGGCGCAAATGCAGCGGCACAATGGTTGGTTTTTAGTGGCCAGAGATCTGAGTTCTTCACAAACCGGCAAGGGGTCGGTGCGCTGGCGAACATTATTGCAGCATGTCATAAGCAATGACGGTATTCATTACTATCAGCAATCAGTGTATGACGAACATGGCGGGGTTTGTTATAACGAACTGCTGGCGCGGATTACCGACTACCAAGGGGAGGTTATCAACGCAGGGGTATTTTTACCGTGGGCCGAGAAAAGCGGTTTGCAGGTGGCCTTTGATCAGCACGGATTAAACTTTGCCATGAAATATGCCAAGTATTCGCGAACCCCTATCAGTATTAATTTGAATATCGCCACCGTGATCAAGCAGTCAGTTATGCGCGAGCTATTGCAATGGGTGTTTTCTACGCCCTATAAAGAATGCCAAAAACTGATATTAGAGTTTCCCGAAACTCAGCTCTCCAAATTAAATGATACCGAGTTATTGCGTTTAAAGGCGCTCAATAAAAAAGGCATCAAGATCGCCGTTGAGCGCGCAGGTCAACACGTAGTTAGCACTCAATACATCAGTGAACTAACACTTGAATATGTAAAATTGCATGCTAGTTTGGTCAGAGATATTCAAGTCCGCCAAGTTAATCAGCTGGCGGTAAGCTCGTTGATTGCCAGTTGTGCAGACCGGGTACAAGTGATTGCTGTTGGTGTAGAACGCAACGAAGAGTGGCGAGTATTACAACGATTGGGGGTTCACTGTGGTCAAGGTTTTTGGTTTAGTAAGCCAGAGCCGATCTAGTCTGTTGCTGATGTTTTATTTGCGTTTGATTCATTAATCGTCAGAAATCTAAATTATGTCCTCAGATAGTGGAGAAAAGGCACATATTTGTTGGCTAAGTCTTTCAAAAATAACAGAAGCGTTTACACTAAAAACTATTAAATACATGGATGCATTAAAGGACAGTAGATGGGATTGGCTTTTTGGCGGAATAAAACAGCAAAAATTCGCTGCTGTGCCTACTTGCGATCTGATCTTGTGGTTCTTGCTAATCAACATCAGCAACTCTTCGAAGCGCCGGTCAGTTCGATTGAGCAATGGCCTGAAGCTTTTGCAACACTTTGCAAAGAGGCCCAAATCAACGGTTCTCATCAAGTTGTCTTTGTATTAGGCAGTCAATATTTTCAGCAGTTTCAAGTCGAAAAACCTAACGTTTCAGAAGAAGAATTAGCCGGAGCCGTACCTTGGACCATTAAGGATATGGTAGCAGAGCCGGTGTTAGATTTGGTGGTTGATTATTACCAAGCGCCCGTAGCGCCAATGGCAACTGAAAAGCTAAATGTGGTCAGTGTTAAAAGATCAATTGTCCAACAGGTGGTTGAAATCGCCACTCGTCAGGATATTACGGTTGAAGGCATTACTATTGAGAGCCTTGCTGCTGTTAATCTATTAGAGGTCAATGATCGTTGTCAGTTGCTATTGTGGCAGCCTAAAGGTGGCGATTTGGAGTTGACCGTGGTCCGGCAAGGGCAAGTTTGTTTTAGCCGTCAATTACGCGCCTTTTCCAGTTTAGGTAAGATGCAAGAAATAGAGTTTACCCAAACATTCTTCGACAGTTTGAGCCTAGAGCTGCAACGCTCCATCGACTATATTAGTGCCACCCTAAAATTGCCTGAAGTGAATGTGATCAAGCTAGCCATTCCTAGTCGATTTTGTGACGAAATAGCGAAACAATTGCAACAAAATCTCGGCCCTAAAGTGTCTCTACTGGAGCTATCAGCGATAGATGATAGTCAGCTCTTCTACCAAATGCCGGCCATTGGCGGCCTTCAGGAAGGGGGATTATCGTGAAAACGAGAATTAACCTTTATACCGAGGAGTTTCGCCCCAAACCAGAGCTGGTATCCTTACGTCAGGTTATGTTGTCTTGGGTACTGATCGCCGTGGTGGCGCTTGTTTGGGGGATCTGGCAGCAGAATCAAAGTGATAGCGCGGTATTCAAAGCGTCACAGCAACGCAAGTTGGTTAAACAACAAGAAGCGGAACTGGCTAAGCTTAAAACTGCCATTGAGCAACGAGCCGTTGATGTAAATTTACAGCGTGAACTTGATGTATTACAACAAGAAGTGAAACTTAAGCGACTGTTAAATCAGCGTTTACAGGGGCAGAATTATGCTAATCAAGGTTTTTCATCCTCTTTAACCGCTTTAGCCTCGATCCCAAACGAGCAAATTTGGTTAACCGAAATACAGATACAGCGTGGCAAAATGGCCTTGACGGGTCAATCTAGTCGAAGTGATGCAGTGCCAAAATGGTTGAAGCAATTTCAAGCTTATCCAGAGTTATCCAATCAGCAATTCGCTGGTTTAAAAATCTATCGCGATGAGCAGCAGCAGCTTAACTTTAGCTTAAGTGGGTCTCATTCTGCTGATGTTGTCTTAGGAGGTCTGGATGACTGAGCAATGGTCCCATTGGCAAGCGCGTTTTGCAGCCTTAAGCTTACGTGAACGAATACTCATTTTATGTGTGGGCTTAGTGGTTGTCGGGTTTCCTGCTTACTATCTATGGTTAGAACCCGCGCTAATTAAGCAAGTTAAAGCTGAAAAAGAATTTGTGCAGCTATCTAAAGCGTTAGACGATAATCAGCAGTTAATTGCCTTTAGTAAGAATAAACTGCGTGAGGATCCCAATACTGAGATCAACGCCGAACTAAAACATTGGCAATCACAGCTCAGCCAAATAGACAGCAAGCTTGAGTTGCAACAAGCTGGTTTAATTCCGGTTGAGCAAATGGCCGAAGTGCTCGAAAAGTTGTTACAAAAAAATGAAGGCTTAAGCCTAGTGGCACTAGACTCGATTGCCCCGCAAGCGGTGTTATCAAGTAGCGAGACGTCTAGTGATAGCCTTAATTTTTATCGCCATGGTATTCGCTTACAGTTAAGTGGTAGCTATTTCCCTTTGGTTAAATACTTAGAAATTCTAGAGGCTTTGCCACAGCGTTTTTTGTGGCAGCTCATTGATTATAAAGTGGATCAGTACCCTAAGGCAGATATCATCATCAATATTTATACTTTAAGCACCAATAAGGATTTCATTAGTGGTTAAGTATTCATTGCTTGCAATATGGTTAGCCTTACCTGCGCTTATGACAGCGCAGGCTGAAACCTTAAGTGACCCTACTGCGCCGCCGCGCAACCAAGCTCAGTCGAAGGCTAAAAGTAAAACTTACTTACCTAGCTTGCAGGCCATTATCGTTGGTGGCGAGCAACCGGGGGCGATACTTAATCAACGCTTTATTAGCCTTAAAGATCACATCTCTGGCTACAGCCTGAGCGAAGTACATCAAGACTACGTAGTCTTAGTTAAACAAAACCAACAATATCGAATTCAATTGGACAAGGTGTCGGTAAAACGCATCACTGTGCAGGGGCAGTAATACATGTATATTAAACGGATATTTTTAGGCATTAGCATTGTGTTATTGAGTGCCTGTCAAACCACTAAGCGCCCAGACCCTGTTGACGCAAAACAAGCCTTAAATGAAGCACAGCAGCAAACGGTAGCGCCTATAGCAGCACCTGATTTACCCGAAGAAGTGCAAGCAGAACTGATGCCAGAGCTAGCGCTGCAACAAAATGATTTGTTACAGGTTGAACATCGTTTTGACGTAAATGCGCGTAACGTAGACGCCTTGGCTTTTTTCCCTGCATTGATTAAAGGCTCGCCATTGAGCGTGGCTATGCACCCAGGGGTTGAGGGGAAAATCACCCTCAAGCTTAAAGAAGTGACCTTAAAAGAAGCCGTTGATGTGGTGGCTGATATGTATGGCTATGACATTAAGCGCCAAGGTAAGGTATTACATGTCTATCCGGCTGGTATGCGGATTGAAACCATCCCACTGAATTACTTGATGCTTGAACGTTATGGATATACGCGAACGCGGATTAATTCAGGTGGCATTACCGACAGCGATGACAATAATTCGAATAACAGTTCTTCAAATAACTCGTCCAATAATAATTCATCGAATAATTCGTCGAATAACTCTAACAACAATAACAGTACCGGCTCTAATCGAAATAGCAGCTTTAACGGTACTAAAATTGAATCAGCAACAGAAACTCGCCTTTGGTACGAGTTAGAAGAAAGCCTGCGTGGAATGATCGGTATTAATATGCGTCGTGACCGCGGCAATGACACCTCTTACGCCAATGATGGGCGAATGGTAGTGGTGAGCCCGCAAGCCGGTTTAGTCACGGTTAGAGCATTTCCAGACGAAATTCGCACCATTAAAACCTTTTTGAGTAAATCTGAGAAAAACTTACAACGGCAAGTGATTCTTGAAGCCAAGATCATTGAAGTCACCTTAAGTGATGGCTACCAACAAGGCATTGATTGGACCAACGCGGGTGATGTATTTGGTTCGACGGAAGTATTATTTAATAGCGTATCTCAAATCCCCGGTGATGCTATTAGCAGTATTCTTGGCGGGGGCGGGGCGTTAACCGTCACCGATGGTAACTTCCAAGCGGTAGTCAAACTATTACAAACACAGGGTGATGTAAACGTCCTATCTAGCCCGCGAATTACCGCTTCAAATAACCAAAAAGCAGTGATTAAAGTTGGTACTGATGAATACTTTGTAACGGATGTGTCTAATACCACTATCAGTGGTACCAGTACGGTGTCTAATCCCAGTGTTGAATTAACCCCGTTCTTTTCTGGTGTTGCCCTAGATGTGACCCCACAAATTGATGATAACGGTCAAGTTTTACTGCATGTTCACCCCTCTGTGACCGATGTAAAAGAGCAGCGCAAGGTGATTAGTTTTGGTAGCGAAAGTGACAGCTTAGATTTACCGCTGGCGCAAAGTGATATTCGTGAAACAGACACGGTGATTAAGGCGCAATCAGGTGACGTTGTGGTGATTGGTGGCTTAATGAGCTCGAAGCAAGAAGAAATAGTCTCTCAAGTCCCTTTTCTTGGCGCGATACCTGGCTTAGGTGAACTGTTTACTAACCGCGCGGTATCTACCTCTAAAACAGAGTTAGTGATTTTGATTCAGCCAACGGTGGTGCAGCAAGACACCTGGAAGAATGAGCTGAAGAAGTCGCAAGAACTGCTTAATGCTTGGTACCCTGAAGATTAGTAGGCGAATGTAAGTGGCAGTATATTTAGAGTATTTTGGACTTTCTCAGGCCCCATTTGGTTTAACACCAAATACTAGCTTGTATCAAGCATTGCAACCGCATGATGAAGCAATTCAAGTGCTGCAAACAGCCTTACAATCAGGTGAAGGCTTCATTAAAGTGAGCGGTGAAGTGGGTACTGGTAAAACCTTATTATGCCGTAAACTGCTCAATGATAAATCTGAGCAATATCAGTTTGCTTATTTACCCAACCCTAACTTATCGGCCGAGCAAATACACCAAGCCTTAGCGGCCGAGTTAGGCTTGCAGCTTGATGCGTCAATGTCACCGCATAAGGTATTAGAACAAATTCATCATCAGCTGATCCATTTTGCCGGTTTAGAGCGACCGGTAGTGCTATTGATTGATGAGGCGCAGGCCTTAAGTGATGAAGCCTTAGAGGTTATTCGCTTGTTGGGTAACTTAGAAACGGAACAACGTAAGTTGTTGCATGTTGTTTTGTTTGGCCAACCAGAATTGGACCAGCGATTAGCCACTACCCAACTTCGTCAATTACGCCAGCGAATTACTTTCTCTTATCGCTTACGCGCGTTAAGAAATGATGAAATAAGCAGCTATATTCAGCACCGGTTACATCTAAGTGGCTATCGCGGAGGGCCGCTATTTACCTCGCGCTCGTTAAAAATGCTTACTCGCGCCAGTCGAGGCATTCCAAGGCTGATCAACATATTGGCTCACAAAGTATTGATGCTTTGTTACGGAAAGGGCGCCCAGCAAGTGAATGTGGCTATGGTAAAACAAGCGGTGCAAGATACTGAAGATGCTGTGTTATCACACTACTATCGTAATCTTGTCATTGTGGCTGTCAGCATAATTAGCCTTGGACTTATCGCCGCTATTTGGTTGGGGACGCAATAATGAGCGTTATTAACCAGATGTTGAAGGATCTTGATAAGCGACAGCAAACTAATGCGCAAAATATGTCGCCGCTGGTGGAAGAGTCTGGGCGCAGTGTTCGCGCCTATGTGTTGATGGCTATCGCTTTGTTAGCACTGCTGATTTCAGCATGGTTGGCGCTGCGTTATTTTCAAAATTTAGATGATGTGAGTGATGTACAAGTGCTTAGCGAAGCGCCTGTCAGGTCCTCGGAACAGGGGCCTAATCTATCCGAGCAATTACAGGCAGTGGCTGTTGCCATCGATGTTGATTTAGCCGAAACCGATAC
Source organism: Agarivorans sp. TSD2052 (assembly GCF_023238625.1). NCBI lineage: Bacteria > Pseudomonadati > Pseudomonadota > Gammaproteobacteria > Alteromonadales > Alteromonadaceae > Agarivorans > Agarivorans sediminis. Next base: position 3,838,870 of record NZ_CP096670.1, on the reverse strand, counting down.
TAGCCTTTCTGATGTAGCGCCGCAAAAAGCGGCATCTAGCGCAAGCACAATGCCAGAAATAGAAACAGAAACAGAAGCTGTGGTTGTTCAGTCTAAAGCGCCTGAGCAGTCAACCGCGGGTAAACAAGTTAGCCTTGATACTAGTAGCACAGCTAAAGCCCTTGAGCCAAGGCCAAGCAGCCAAGCATCAGCGAAACCTGCTATCGAGCCGCCTCCCATAAAGCCTAGCGCTGTGGTAGCTGCTCAAACACTCCCAGACGAGCCTAAACCTGTAGTTGAAGAGCCTGTTGTTGAGGAGAGTAAGCAACAGTCAAGTACTGTGGATACTAGCGTCAGTTTAGAAATTAAACCCTTGAAACTTAGCCGTGAGCAACAGGTTGCGCTATACACCAAGCGTGGTTTTCAGGCTTTAGACCGACATTCACCCACCGATGCCAGAGCTGAATTCTCCAAGGCCTTGCAGCTGGATCACTATGCCCATGAAGTACGTGAACAACTGGCAGCTTTGCAATTTGGTCGAGGTGACGTAAGTGCCGCGGTAAATTTGTTAGAAGAAGGGGTTCAGCTTAACCGGTCTCGTGGCTCATTCCGCTTAATGCTCGCTCGCATTTTTGTACAACAAGACAACTTACCGCAGGCGGTCTTCTATTTAGAAAGTGCCCAACCTGATGTTGCTGGCAATATCGACTATTACGCTATGTTAGCTGGTTTAGCTCAACGTTTAGACAAACAAGAATTGGCTTTAAGCGCTTATCAAACCTTAGTTAAGCATGAGCCATCAAGGGCTCGCTGGTGGTTAGGGTATGCCATTGCAAACGATAAGTTAACCCAGTACCAAGAGGCCTTAGCAGCCTATCGACAAGCTGAAGTGTTAGGGCAGCTGTCTAGTCATTCTCGCGACTTTGTCGCAGCGCGTATCCGACAGTTGGAGCAATAAATATGGCGCAACCAAAATTAAGAATGCGTTTGGGTGACTTGTTAGTTAGCGAACAAGTGATCAGTGAAGCTGAGCTAATGAGTGCCTTAGCCCAACAAAAACAAACTGGGCGCAAGCTCGGCGCAACACTGATTGAACTCGGGGTGATTGCCGAGGTTCAATTACTGGAGTTTCTGGCCCGTCAGTTGGGTATTCCCTTTGTCGACCTTGGGCAAATCGCGGTCGACGCCAATGCCGTGGTGATGCTTGGCGAAGTTCATGCGCGACGTTTACGGGCTTTGGTTATCCATAAAGACGGTGATGTACTAACGGTTGCGATTTCAGACCCCGCTGACTTATCAGCCATTGATGCATTGGCCGGCTTATTAGCACCCAACCAGCTTAAATATGTGGTAGCTAGAGAGTCTCAGGTGGTTGACGCTTTTGATCGTTTTTACCGCCGCACGCGTGAGATCGAAGGCTTTGCTCAAGAATTAAAAGAAGAATATGCCAGTGCTGATGAATTTGATATTGGCTTGGCCACCGCTGATGCACAAAGTAATGAAACCACCGTTGTAAAACTGCTGCAATCGCTGTTTGAAGATGCGGTACAAGTGGGCGCCTCTGATATTCATATCGAGCCAGACGATAAGGTACTGCGTATTCGTCAACGAGTTGATGGAGTATTACAAGAAAGTGTACTCAATGAAGTGCAGATTGCGTCGGCGATGGTATTGCGCTTAAAACTGATGTCTGGCTTAGACATTTCAGAAAAGCGCTTACCACAAGACGGCCGGTTTAATATCAAAGTACGTGGTCACTCTATTGATGTTCGATTATCAACCATGCCGATTCAGGCCGGTGAGTCGGTCGTCATGCGTTTGCTTGATCAATCTGCCGGTATTTTGTCTTTAGAGCAAACCGGTATGCCAAAAGACATCATGGAGCGGTTTCGCCGTCAGTTGCATCGCCCCCATGGCATGATCGTCGTGACTGGCCCAACCGGTAGTGGTAAAACCACCACCTTGTATGGCTCTTTGAGTGAGTTAAACCAACCCGAATCGAAGATCATTACGGTTGAAGACCCGGTAGAATACCGGTTGCCGCGGATCAACCAGGTGCAAGTCAATACCAAAATTGGCTTAGACTTTTCTAATATCTTACGTACCACCTTACGCCAAGATCCCGATATCTTGTTAGTGGGCGAAATGCGAGACCAAGAAACCGTAGAGATTGGCCTTAGGGGCGCGCTTACTGGTCACTTGGTGCTCACTACCTTACATACCAACGACGCGATCACTAGTGCTTTAAGGCTCATAGACATGGGGGCGGCAGGCTATTTGGTCGCCAGCTCCTTGCGGGCCATTATTGCTCAGCGATTAGTGCGCCGCTTATGTGAAAACTGTAAACAGCTGCACACTCCCAGTAGTGAGGAGAAGGTATGGTTAGAGCATTTGAGCCAAGATGATTTAAGTCAGCAATCTTTCTATAAAGGGCCGGGTTGTCAAAGCTGTAATTACACCGGTTACAAAGGGCGGATCGGGGTCTTTGAAATGCTCGAATTAAACGAAGCGATGATGGAGTGCTTGCGCCGTGACGATCCGGATGAGTTTTCCAAGGTGGCCAAAGCCTCTGCCCATTATCGCCCCTTATCTATGGCAGCCTTAGATTACGCCAAGCAAGGTATTACCTCGGTAGAGGAGGTATTGCGCTTAGTGGAAGAAGTTGATATTTACAGCAGTGTGCTATCTAACGCGGAAGAATCTGAATAATGGCGATGTTTCGCTATCAAGTTCGTGATAGCACCGGCCGACTGATCAATGGAGACATTGAGGCCGCTAATCAGAATGCTGCGGCAGAAAGCTTAATTCGCCGAGGCTTAACGCCAATTAAAATTGCCGAGGGTAAAGCGCGTGGCGAGGGTTTGGGCTCACTAGATGTAAGTAGCTTATGGGAAGGGCGAATTCAGCTTGATGAGCTGGTGGTTTTTACACGGCAAATGTACTCGCTCACCAAGGCGGGTATTCCAATTATGCGGGCCATTAACGGCTTGGCTGAAACCGCCCATAGTAAATTGCTAAGGCGCTCGTTGGCCGGCGTGTCTGATGCGCTAAGTAGTGGCCGTACCTTATCAACCGCGATGGCAGAATACCCTAAAGTGTTCTCTCAGCTGTTTGTGAGTATTGTTCACGTGGGCGAAAATACCGGCCAATTAGAGCAAGCCTTTTTGCAGTTGTCGCAATATCTCGAATTAGAAATGGATACCCGCAAGCGGATTAAAACGGCGATGCGTTATCCCACCTTTGTGATCTTAGCGATTGTGATTGCCATGGTGATCCTCAATATTTTTGTTATCCCTCAGTTTGCCGAAATTTTCGGTCGCTTTAATGTCGAGTTGCCCTTGGCGACGCGAATATTGATTGGCACCTCCAACTTTTTTGTTAACTTTTGGCCGTTATTGCTGATTGGCGTTATTGGCTCGGTATTTTTGGTTCGCTGGTATGTGGCTACACCGAAAGGACGAATGCTCTGGGACAAAACGCGTTTACGTTTACCGGTAGTAGGGTCGGTGATCGAACGTTCTTTGTTGGCGCGTTTTTCGCGTAGTTTTGCCATGATGCTGTCGGCCGGCGTGCCGCTTAACCAAGCGCTTTCGTTGGTGGCTGGCGCAGTAGACAATGCCTTTATGGCGCAACGAATAGTAGAAATGCGCCATGGTATTGAGCGTGGCGAAAGCCTATTACGCAATGCCATATCCAGTGAATTGTTCACACCATTAGTATTACAGATGATTTCTGTGGGCGAAGAAACCGGTCAAGTGGACGAATTATTGACCGAGGCCGCAGAATTTTATGAGCGTGAAGTAGATTATGATTTAAAGAGCCTCACCGCGCGCATTGAACCACTATTAATTAGCGTGGTCGCAATTATGGTACTGGTATTAGCACTAGGAATATTTACACCTATGTGGGATATGATGCGAGCGGTTCGGGGGGGCTAAATGAACCAGCAGCTATTAGACAGTAACCGCGCTAGATTTAGCGGCTTAGTGACATTCTGCATCGTTTTATTAGTTGTATTGTTGCTTTTTGTTAGCCTTATCAGGACAATGGATCAGGCTGAGCAACAAATTATAGATGAATACTCTCAAACTTGGGGCAAGCAGTTGGCTCAAGTGCATGGTTTATGGCTGGCCCGATTTAGACCTAGCCATTTAACGGTAAATTTGTATCAGCGTGATGCCAACTCCACTGAGAATATCGCGCTAGCACCGTTTACTGTAGCCATGAGCAAGGCAGGTTGGCCGCAAGTTGCCACTACTCAGCAGTGTTTGGCTTTATGGCACAAACTGTTGGGTATGCCCTTCAAATTTGAAGGTAAGGACAGCTACGCTGACTATAAACAGGCTAAGTGCTTTTATACCGTAGAGCAGTTGGCAGTATTAATATACGACCCTGAATATGGGTCTATCACCAAAGAATGGCTGTAGAGCTAATAAAGGGGTACTCAGCAAGTGACTAGTTATTCTACAAAGGTTCAGTATGGTTCAAAGCAGGCAGGTTTCTCGCTGATTGAACTGGTTATTGTGATCGTTATTTTAGGTATTTTGGCTGCGACAGCACTGCCGCGTTTCTTAGATGTGACCGACGAGGCTAAAGTCGCCAGTTTAGAAGGTGTTGCGGGTGGCTTCGCCACCGGCGTATCGTTAGCGAGAGCGCAATGGGAGGCCGAAGGTCGGCCCAGTGAAAACGGCAAAAATGCGGTGCTTTACGATACTCAAAAAGTGTATTTAACCACCCCTACCAGTGCCCAAGTGAGCAATGGCAGTGTGGCCCCCGGTTACCCGATGACCAGTGATGATGAAGACGTGGATCCAGGCTCGCTGTCGGGCGACAAATGTTTAAAAGTGTGGGACGCAATATTGCAGAATCCTGCGCGCGCCACCGCTAACTTTGGTGACGTGGCCAGCGAAGGCGATTATTACAAATACTACACCACAGTGACGGGTTCAGCGGAAGCGAGCCGTTGTATTTTTTACCAAGTTAACTCCTTGGCAAAAAATAGCGGCGGTAGCTATGATGACCCAGGCAGTGATGAAGCAAGCTATAACAATTTTACTTACCAACCCGCAGCCGGGCGGGTATTTACCAATATTTCTAACTAACTATCTTAAATCAATAATTTTCTAAGGAAATAGAAATGAAAACAACTAAACAGCAAGGTTTTACGCTTATTGAATTGGTGATTGTGATCATCATCTTAGGTATTTTGGCGGTGACAGCAGCACCTAAGTTTTTGAACTTAACTAATGATGCCCGCACCTCAACGGTTAAAGGTGCTGAAGGGGCAATCAAAGGCGGCGCGAATATTGTTTATAGTAAAGCGGCTATTGAAGGTGAAGAAGCAACTGATTCAACAGATTTACAAGTTGGAGCTGAAGCTACTGACACCGTAGCTATCGCCTATGGTTATCCCGCTGAAGCTAGCTTTGGTGTCCCAGCTGATCTTGCGCGCTGGTTAGATTTGTCTGCTGCCGATTGGACAATTACTGGCACAAATCCTGTTGTTATTACTCCGGCTGGCTATACCGAGCCAGATGCGTCAGTTGTAGCCAAGCAATGTCGTGTGACATATACTGAAGCAGCAAGCGCTGGTGCTTCACCAACGATAACATCGCAAACTGGCGGCTGTTAATTGTTTAAAGGCTAGCTTCGGCTAGCCTTTATTCTGATACTTAATCACTCTTGGCATTACCTCGAAGTCCTCACCCCCGACACTCTGGCTTCACCTTAGTTGAGCTAGTGATTACGCTTATCTTAATTGGCATCTTAGCCATAACGGTTATTCCTAAGTTTTTTCGCAGTGGTTTTGCTGAACTCACCTTACGTGAGCAGTTGTTAAGCCGTTTGCATTTGGTGCAAACCCAAGCGATGAACCATTACCAAGATTGCTTTTTTCTGCAAATCGACAGCAATTATTACTTCTCAGGTGAGCTGGCCCCTTCTGGCAGTTGTATTAGCTCGATCAGTGAGCTAGAAGACGTCTCCTTTTCTGATGAACTACAAGTGAGCCAAGGCGTGATCAAGTTTGATGGTTTAGGCCGCGTCAGGCTGGCTGATTCTAGTTTGTGTAGCCAATTTCCTTGTCAAATTAATGTGCAGGGCGATGCGCTAGAGCGCATCATTATTGAAAGTGAGGGCTATATTCATGCGCCCTAACCAGCCACTACCACTACGCGCGGGCTTTACCTTGATAGAGCTGATTATTGGCATTGTGGTGCTAGCGATAGGTTTAGTGGTGATTACCTCATTTTTAGCACCGCAAGCGGTACGCAGCATCGACCCAATTTATCAGGTGCGTTCAGCAGAGCTGGGCTCAAGCTTGATGAACGAAATCCTTACCAAGTCATTTGATGAAAACTCTGACCATACCGGCGGTGGCCTTTGGCGCTGTGGAGAGAGCGGTCAAGCTGGTTGCACGGCGGCCAGTGACTACGGGCCAGAGGGTGAAGCCCGTGACCAGTACAACGATGTTGATGATTACCATACCGGTGGTGCTTTTATCGCTATCGACGATAGCTTAGCCAGCGGTTTAGCCGATATTTACCGCAACTTTACCTATCAAGTGAGCGTAGATAGTTCAGAGCACGGCGCTAGCGCTGCTAAACGCATCGACCTAGTAATCAAAGCCCCCAACGGGGAAGGCTATGCCTTTAGTGCTTATCGGTGGAATTACTAATGACAAAGTCGCAAGGTTTTACCCTCATCGAACTGGTCATTACTATGGTGTTGTTGGCCATTTTAGCCATCGCCACCAGTGATTTTATTCGCAGTGGAGCGCTGATCTATCGACAAAGCGCCGATCGCCAAGTACTGGTGAGTGAAGCGCGTTTTGCCATTCAGCGCTTAAGCCGAGAGTTGCACAATAGCTTGCCAAATAGCGCCCGCTTAGATGCCAACAACGCGGGCGACCCTTGCTTAAGCTTTGTGCCAACGGTGGCTAGCAATACCTATATTAATGTGCCGCTGATACCCAATGCTGCTGCCTCAGCCAGTATGGTTACCGCGCCCAATCAACCAACGATTTCAGCTCAAGGCTCCCATTGGTTGAGTGTTTATGTGCTCGGCAGTGATGAAGTACTCAACAGTGATGGGCGTTTACAGGATGCTTTTTGCACTTCCTCCCGCGGTAAAGCCTTATGCATAAATAGCATTAGCAATGATGCCAGTTCCGGGCTTAGCACCGTTAATTTTGCGGGCCCTATCGAGTTTATTAGTGATTCACCCGCGCAGCGGGCTTACATTATTACTGAGCCCGTTCGCTATTGTGTAGAGGGTGCTAAGCTGGTGCGTTACCAGCCAGCGGATGCTGATGACGGTATAATGATGGCAAGCAAACTTGAGCCTAATAGTGGCACTCAGCCTTTTCAGGTGGTACAGCCTAGCCTTACTCGCAATGGCTTGGTCAATTTACGTTTACGTTTTGTCGAAAAAGATGAGTTTGTGGAATTTAATCATGACATCGTTATTCTCAACCAACCCTAGGCGGGGGCCGCTTAAGCCAAGCTTTGCTAGGCAGCGGGGCAGCGCCTTGGTGATCGCGATTTTTGTGATAGTGGTGATGGCATTAATTAGCGCAGGCCTCACCGTAATGTTTCAAGATACTTCGCGTAATGCTGCTTGGGATGTACTGGGCAGTCGCGCCAACTTAGCTGCCAACTCAGGTTTAGAGCAAGCCTTATCAGAGCTGTTTCCATTAAATGCTGCCGCCGATGCAAAAGGCCTGTGCAGCAATGTGTCGGGGGCGTCGACTCTTAACGGCGATGGTTTTGCTAACTGCAGAGTGAGCGTGACGTGTAATAGTAACGACATTAGTCAATTAGACGCGCGTTTTTTTGAACTAGAAGCCACGGGGTCCTGCGGTTCAGGTGAGGTAATAGTGCAGCGAATTCAACGTGTGCAAGCTCGGAGCGCTTTATGAGCATCACTTTTAGGCTCCTGTTAACGTTACTGGGCTGGCTAGTGTTTAGTGCTAGCCATGCAGATTGGAGCGATAGCTTCGTAGAAGGGGTTAATTCTTATACCAGTGATGGAGAGATCGAGTTTGTCTGGAGTGCCAAATTGTATGGCGCACCCAACAATAGAAAGTTGCCGGCCAACGTAGTGACTGACCCATCAAGTAATGCTTGTGTCAAAAGCAACGGCCAATCAGGAGAGTGTCGCGAAAAAGGAACAAGTGACCCCCTAGCGCTTAAACCTGAAGGGATCCCGTTATTTTCGGAGTGCCGGTCTACCAGTAACGATAATATCTCTCCTGAATGGAGTGATAGTATTGAGTTATCTGAAGGTGAGTACGGTGATATTTACATCGATGTTCGCGACAGTTTTAAGTTTGTTGACGATGGCGGCGTATATAAGATAAAAAATTTGACGGTTAATAACGGTACTGTCGAATTTGCAGCAGGCCAATATTGGGTTGAGAACCTTACCTTAAATTATGGTATTAACGTTATTTTGCCTTCTTCTGGCTCAGTGGTGTTTTTTATCGAATCGGATTATCGCCACAATGGCGATTATGTTGGTGATGTGAGTAAGCCTGAAAGCCTGATTTTCTATTCTTATGGCAACTTTGTGCAAAATGGTGGCTCTACACTAAATGCCTTTGTTTTTAGTGAGCAGTCGGCCTCATTAGATGGCAGTGCGACTCTAAATGGCGCAATTACCGGGGATGATGTCTTACTTAATGGCTCAAGTGAAGTATCGTTTCAAGACCGAGCCAGCTTGATTGATGTGACGCCAAACTGTGAGTCGGCCAATACGCCGCTCTCTTTACAGTTTGGCACTGCCGGAGCGGGGCAAAATGGTGGCTCGGTGACCTTTGACCAAGCTTACCAAGACAAACCCTTAGTATTTTTAATGGCACCGATAGAAGCTGCAGACCCAAATGATGATGGGCCAGTGGCTGCCATTCTCACCAGTGTTAATCAAGATGCAGGCAGTGGCTTGTGGACCGGTTTTACTTGGGCAAGGCAAGAGCCTCCTTACAACAGTACTGCTTCCAAAAATATACAAGCGCTTGACTGGGTAGCCGTTAACGAAGGGGAGCATGTCTTAGAAGATGGTACTGAGCTTAGAGCGGGTACCATTAGTACAAATACAGCGTTTCCTTTTCCGGATAGAGATTACGTGAACGTCGATATGCCCAGTAACCTCTCAGTAGTACTGCACCAAAAGCAATCGCGCAATAACAACTGCTGGTTAACCTCCAACTCTGAATATAACAATAATGGTATCCGCCTAGCTATTGATAGCAGTGAGGTTTATCAGATTTGGTATTTTGCTCGTTATTGTGAGTCGCAAAACACTTCAATTTTTTACACCGACTTGCAAGAGGAAACTGTTGCTTACCTTGCCACAGAGCCAACGGTTGGGGCTATCACGGTAAACGGTGAAACCATCAATTATCAATTTGGCAATTCACTCACTCATGGCAGCGGTGGCAGCACGCTGACTCCAGAGGCTACTTGTAATTACACCACCAGTTACCAAAATAATCTGTTTTCGTCGCCTCCTATCTTGGTGGCCAGTAAGAATGAACGGCGTGGTAATAATGGCGGCTGGTTACGGCGCTGCCAGCATAATGCGGCTAATTTTTCGATGATCACCGAAGAAGATCAGTATAGAGATAACGAACGAAACCATTTAGCTGAAAGTTTTAGTTATATGGCATTTAGTTCTTCACAAACCGCACTCAACCCTGGCTTGAATATTCTTGCTAATGACCTTGGTTTAACGTGCGATATCCATCAATTTACTATTCAAGCCACCTTAGATGGCCAAATTGACCAAACCTTCCAAGGTACAGTGAGTATTACTAGTAGCAATAATGCGGGTAGCTGGTCAAATATTAATGGCCAAGGCAGCTTGGTGCTTGGTACTAACCCTAGCCAAGCCAGTTATACTTTTGCCACTGCTGATGCAGGAGAAGTGACCTTAGGTTTGCTCAATCCATTAGAGGGCGAAATCACGGTTACCGTTAATGACGGTGCCATAGAGGCAACTAAGCAAGTTACTTTTAATACCTATGGTCTACGCGGTGTATTAAGCGGTGCATGGGGGGAAAATCCACATAAAGCCAATACCAATATTAACCTAGAATTGACCGCTGTAGGTAAAGATCCTGATGGTGGTGCGGGCTGCTCGTTGATTGCCAATTACCAAGGCACCAAAGACATTAGTTTTTGGACCAGCTATAACCAACCTTCTACGGGCTTTAGCCAACTCGCGGTAAGGGATCAAGTGAGCAATAGCTTTGTTGATGTTGCGACTAACGAGGCCTCAAGAACGGTGGTAAAAACCATCTTTAGCGGTGGTAGTGCAAGCGCTGTGGTGAAATACCCCGATGTAGGCAAGTTGGCGATTAACTTTTGGGACGAAGTCGGTACCGTTGTTGATGATAATACTCAAGACTTACAGGGCAGTGTCAGCGCTGAGCTTATACCTGATAAGTTTGTCTGGCAGTCTATCAGTAACCAAGACGGTGAGTTAAACCCAGAAAGCGATAACCATGCTAGTCAGTTTGCAAAGTCGGGCTTGCCATTCTCATCTTGGTTGGTAGCCTTAATCGCCGATTGTACCCCCTCCTCTGCAACCAGCAGCGAATGCAATGCGCGAAACTTTGTTGCTGATACCACAAAGTTACAAATAAGCGCCGAACTGGCTAGCCCAGTAAATGGCGAAATGGGTGAATTTATAGCTGGGGTATTCAACAGTGATTTGAACCAAGCTGATGGCGCTATTCCGATTAAAGATAATATCTGGAAAGAAGTGGGCAGTATCAGATTGCTTGGTCACGTTAGCGAGTATTTGAATTACGACTTAAATCCGCTTAGCTCTATCTACAATGTTGCTGAGGCATCGAGTGAGGTAGGGATGTTTTATCCCCATCATTTTGAGTTAAGTCAAGCCAGTATTGTGGCTGCATGTATCGCTGGAGATTTCAGCTATATAGGCCAACAAGCGCAGCAATTAACTTGGCAGCTCCAGGCAGAAAACGCCTTTGACGATATTACGGTTAATTATTCTGAGGGAATATACCCGGTGGTGGCTGTTGCCGATAATGCTGATGATTGGCGCTTTGTGAGTAGTTCGGTTATTGAAGATTTTGATGATGGCTTTACTGCTGAAAGTACCACCGAAACTTGGCAAGATGGCATTTTCTGGCAGCAAGACTTGCTATCTGGTTTGGCTAAAACCGTCCAAACCCAGTCTCCAGTTATTGATGGTGCGGTGGGTTTATATTTTAACCACTTTGATTCCGGTATCAGTTCAGACCCTAACCGAGGTGGTTTTGTCTGCGGTGAGGATAGCGATAGCAGCTTTTATTGTGAATTAGGTATCGCACCGAAATGGCTACACGGGCGTATAACACCGCAAAATAGTTTTGGCTCCGAGTTACAGCCCATCGCGGTAACCAGTGAACTGCAGTATTTTGATGCTGGTCGCTATGTACGAAATACTGATGATACCTGTAGTGATTTAACGCTTGCTACTTTAGATTTCACTCCCAAGCGTAATGCGACTACTGCGGAGGTGGGCAATGGTAGCTCTACGGTTGCTCTTCGTAACCCAGGTATCGCTAATCAAGGCCTTATTTGGGTTGATTTTTCTGCTCCTGGAGATAGCAATGTAGGCCAAGTAGATTATTGGTTTAATCTTGAATCTGAACTGAATTGGCTGCGTGATGATTGGAACGGCAATGGCAGTTTTGACAGTGCAGACGACCAAGCGGGCGCGGGTGAAGTGACCTTTGGAGTGTTTCGCCAAAGTGACCGAGTTATTTATCGCAGAATGGTATATTAAGTGAACGTTGTTTGAAAAACGTCCAATAGGGCTCGAAGATTATGTGAGTTGTAGTTGATAGGCTTCACTATCCTGCTTATCACGCTAGAGTATGCTTGCTCATCGGGGCTGGCATTGGTAAAGTGAGCCAAGTTTTAAATCGCGTATAATCGATACTATCTCTCAGGATTTACCCAGCTATGTTTAAAAAGCTTCGAGGCTTGTTTTCTAACGATTTGTCAATTGACTTAGGAACGGCGAATACACTTATTTATGTTAAAGATCAGGGGATCGTGCTTAACGAACCTTCAGTAGTTGCGATTCGTCAAGAGCGTGCTGGCAGCCCGAAAAGTGTAGCGGCCGTTGGCCATGCCGCCAAGCAAATGCTGGGTCGAACTCCGGGTAATATTTTAGCTATTCGCCCGATGAAAGACGGTGTGATTGCAGACTTTTATGTGACTGAGAAGATGTTACAGCACTTCATTAAGCAAGTGCACGACAATAACTTTTTGCGCCCAAGTCCACGCGTTTTAGTATGTGTGCCTTGTGGTTCAACTCAAGTTGAACGTCGAGCGATTCGTGAATCAGCCATGGGAGCGGGTGCCCGTGAAGTGTATCTGATTGATGAACCCATGGCGGCAGCAATTGGCGCTGGTTTACCTGTATCTGAAGCAACCGGTTCTATGGTGGTCGATATTGGTGGTGGTACTACTGAAGTGGCTATCATCTCACTAAATGGTGTGGTGTATTCTTCATCAGTGCGTATTGGTGGTGATAAGTTTGACGACGCTATTATCAACTACGTGCGCCGTAACTATGGCAGCCTGATTGGTGAAGCAACCGCTGAACGTATTAAACATGTGATTGGTTCTGCTTATCCTGGAGACGAAGTGCGTGAGATTGAAGTACGCGGTCGCAACCTTGCTGAAGGTGTGCCAAGAAGCTTCACCTTGAATAGCAACGAAATCTTAGAAGCCTTGCAAGAGCCGCTTTCAGGTATTGTTAGTGCAGTGATGGTGGCTTTAGAGCAAAGCCCTCCAGAGCTTGCATCGGATATTTCTGAGCGTGGTATGGTACTTACCGGTGGTGGGGCTTTAGTGCGTGATTTAGATCGTTTATTGATGGAAGAAACGGGGATACCGGTAGTGGTTGCCGATGATCCTCTTACCTGTGTGGCCAGAGGTGGCGGTAAAGCGATTGAAATGATCGACATGCATGGCGGCGACTTATTCCACTACGAATAAGCAAGGCCACGTGGTGAGTGCCTATGCGTACTCACCACTTAGATTTATCTCGTTTCCACACTACTTAGACAACTAAATCAGGTTATGTCCGATGAAACCCATCTTCGGCCCAGGTCCATCTTTAGAGCTTCGCCTCCTTCTGGCGATCGTGTTGTCACTCTCCCTCATTTTTGTTGATAGTAAAGTCTCTGCCTTTAAACAATGGCGAGTATATTTGCATTCCGCGGTAAGCCCCTTGCAATACATTGCTAATATGCCAGGGCAATTAATGGATTCGATGTCCAATCAAGTGGTGACTCGTCAACAATTAAAGCGAGAAAACAGCGCGTTAAAAGAGCAGTTATTGTTAAACCGAGCAGACCAACTATTAATGGAAAGCTTGGCCAAGGAAAATACCCGATTGCGCGCCTTGTTGAGTTCGCCAATACGTAACGACAGTCGCAAGCTGGTGGCTGAAATTATGGCGGTGGATTCTGACCCTTTTTCTCATCAAGTTGTGCTGGATAAAGGCAAGCTTGATGGTGTATTTGAAGGTCAACCAGTGATCAATGATGTTGGGGTTGTGGGGCAGGTACTGCACGTGGGTACCACCACTAGCCGCGTATTGTTAATTACCGACTCTAGTCATGGTATACCGGTAAGAGTGGCGCGTAATGATATTAGAGCGGTAGCCACAGGTACCGGGGATTTAAGGCGCTTGCAGTTACCGCATATTCCTAGAAGTACCGATATCGGTGAAGGCGATGTCTTAGTCACATCTGGCTTAGGCGGAATGTTTCCTGAAGGCTATCCGGTGGCGGTGATTAATCGTTTTGATTATCAAGAAGGCAAGCCCTATGCAGATGTATTTGCAACTCCAGTGGTAGAGTTAGACCGTTTACGCTATTTGTTGTTGATTTGGCCATGAGCTTAACGACCCCCATGAAGGCAGTAAGATGATAGAAAAAATTAATGGCCGAGGGGCGATTATTGGTAGCCTGTTTTTAGCCTTAATACTGGCAATTATTCCCTTGCCCCTAGAGGCCGATTCATTTCGTCCTGATTGGGTTCTATTGTGTCTATTTTATTGGGCGATTGCTCTGCCTCACCGCAGTAATGTAGGCATGGCATTTTGTGCCGGTTTTATTTTAGATGTGCTATTAGGCTCAACACTCGGGATCCGCGCCTTGTCTATGTCGATAGTGGTGTACTTAGCGGCGTCTAATTTTACCCGTTTGCGAAACTTCTCGGTATGGCAACAAGCCTTGGTGGTTGGCATATTGGTTACGCTGGCCAAATTAGTGATATTTTGGGCTGAATACGTAGTGCAAGACGTACAGTTACCCGTGGGTTATTTCTATTCGGTGATTACTTCAGCTATCGCTTGGCCTTGGATATTTCTACTCCTACGTAAGTTACGCCGACAGTGGAAGATGTCGTGAGGCAAAGCCATCGCTTAGTATTAGCCTCCGCCTCACCCAGAAGGCAAGAATTATTAACTCAGTTAGGCTGGGAGTTTTCAGTCGCGGCGGCCGATATTGATGAAACACCACAAACCGGTGAGCCGGCTCAGCACTTGGTGTGTCGCTTGGCTGAACAAAAAGCCTACGCTGTGTATCAGCAGCAAAAAGAAAAATCAGCGGTATTGGGCTCTGATACCATCGTGGTATGCCAAGGAAAAATCTTAGGCAAGCCGGTGGATCAGTTAGATAGTTTGAAAATGCTAAGCTTACTGAGTAGTAAACAGCATCAAGTGATGACGGCTATTTGCCTATATGTTGATGGTAAAGCCGATACCCAATTAATTACTACCGAGGTATTTTTTCGTCAGCTATCAGAAAGTGAAATGCGTGATTATTGGTTAAGCCAAGAGCCAATTGATAAAGCCGGAAGCTATGCGATTCAAGGGATTGGTGGTAAGTTTGTAGAAAGAATTGAAGGTAGTTACAGCTCAGTGGTTGGGCTTCCGCTGGTCGAGACCGACCGTTTACTTAATTGTTATTTAACTCGCTAGGTTATTATGTCAGCAGAATTATTGATTAACGTTACTCCTACTGAAACTCGTGTTGCGTTAGTTGATAGTGGGATTTTGCAGGAAACTCACGTAGAACGAGATGCTCGGCGAGGAATTGTCGGCAATATGTACAAGGGCCGGGTAAGCCGTGTATTACCGGGGATGCAAGCCGCTTTTGTTGATATAGGCTTAGAAAAGGCCGCTTTTCTGCATGCCTCTGACATTGTCCCTCATACCGAATGCGTAGATGTTACTGAACAAGAACATTTTCAGGCTGGCAATATCGCAGAGTTAGTACGCCAAGGTCAGGACATAATGGTGCAAGTGGTAAAAGACCCACTTGGTACCAAAGGAGCCCGTTTAACTACCGACATTACCTTACCTTCACGTTATTTGGTATTTATGCCTGGCAGCAGTCATGTGGGGGTTTCTCAGCGCATTGAAAGCGAGGAGGAGCGGGAACGTTTGAAGGATATTTGTGCCGGTTATGTTGATGAGCTGGGCGGCTTTATTATTCGTACAGCGGCTGAAGGTGTCGGCGCCGATGAGCTAGAGCAAGATGCAGCCTTTTTGAAACGTGTATGGCGCAAAGTGTTACAGCGCAAAGAAAGCTCAGCCAGTAAAAGTAAGCTATATGCTGAACTGAATTTAGCATTACGTATTATTCGTGATTTTGTGGGGACTCATCTGGACAGAATCCGTGTTGATTCGCGCGAAACTTATGAGCAGCTGATTTCTTTTAGCGCTGAGTTTGTACCAGAGTTTACCGAGATATTAGAGTACTACGCCGGTGACCGACCTATATTTGATTTGTTTGATGTTGAAAATGAAATTCAGCGGGCGCTAAAACGTCGCGTCGATTTAAAGTCAGGCGGTTATTTGATCATCGATCAAACCGAGGCTATGACCACTATCGACATTAATACCGGTGCGTTTGTCGGCCATCGTAATCTAGAAGAAACTATTTTTAATACTAATATTGAAGCGACTCAGTCGATCGCTCGACAATTACGGCTGCGTAACCTAGGGGGGATTGTCATCATCGATTTTATCGACATGATCGATGCCGAACACCAACGACGAGTGCTACACAGTCTTGAGTTGGCGCTAGCCAAAGATCGCGCTAAAACCAATATTAGTGGCTTCTCGCAATTAGGTTTAGTGGAGATGACCCGTAAACGCACCCGAGAAAGCATTGAGCATATTTTGTGTGGTGAGTGTCCAACTTGCCGCGGCCGAGGCACTGTAAAAACCGTCGAAACCGTCTGTTATGAAGCCTTACGGGAAATTATTCGAGTCAATAGAGCCTACGATGCCGATAACTTTATTGTTTACGCCTCAACCAAAGTTGCCGAGATGCTGATGGGGGATGAGTCACATAGCTTAGCTGAATTAGAGGTGTTTATTGGCAAGCAAGTCAAAGTTCAAACTGAACCTATGTACAGTCAAGAACAGTTTGACGTGGTATTGATGTAGGGTTATGGCCAATCCTTTTACTCGTGGGGCTCGCAAATGCTGGCATGGCTTTGCGTTATTATTAGTGATTATTGCCGTGTGCTTAAGTATAGCACGCGGCATTTTAGCATTTGCTAGTCATTATAAAGATGATATCGCCACTTGGTTAGTCGATGATACAAATGCCACACTAAGTATCGGTAAACTGAACGCGCGAATACACAATTTTAGACCGATGTTGGTATTTGAAGACAGTAAAATAGCCATCGGCGAACAGAAAGACCTTCAATTTAGCGTTGACGCCTTAATGTTCGAGATCGATCTTTGGCAGTCTGTTGAGCAATCGCAAGTCGTGTTTAAGGATCTTGTTTTAGACGGTGTCCATTTCAAGCTAGCGATAGACCCTCATAAAACCAGCGCGAAGC
The DNA here is from genome assembly GCF_023238625.1 of Agarivorans sp. TSD2052. Taxonomy (NCBI): domain Bacteria; kingdom Pseudomonadati; phylum Pseudomonadota; class Gammaproteobacteria; order Alteromonadales; family Alteromonadaceae; genus Agarivorans; species Agarivorans sediminis. The sequence continues at coordinate 3,821,996 of NZ_CP096670.1, read as the reverse complement.
GTTCAAGCCCGCAAAACTATCAAGTGTTCGCTGATCTATTTTTAAGCCAGTTAGCGAGGTTTAGTGTAACTAACAGCTTAATTGAAATTAATTTTCCTGAGTATGACCTTAACTTAGACATTGCCAGTTTAGACTGGGTGAATAATGGCAATTTGCATCAAGGCGATGGCGAAATATTAATTGGACAGGACCTACAAAACGGTCAGGTTAAATTTCGTGTTGACCTTTTGGGTGATACTAACAACTTAGAGGGCTTAACCGGTAAGTTTTACGCTAAAGCCCAACATTTAAATATGAAAGCCATGCAGCGCGCTTTTGGACGCTCTGCGGAACAATTCAATAGCGATCTCAATTTGTCTTTGTGGGCAGACTTTGGTGCAAAACGGCAACAGCGATGGCTGATGCAGTGGCAGCCGAGCGTTGTTAATTGGGGAGCGAAGCAAAATCAGCTAGTGATCAACAGTGGGCTAACTCAAGGCTTAAAAGTCGAAGATAAGTGGCGGGTTGATAAACTTCCTTGGGATATGGCTCTCAATGATACTGCGGATGCAGACTTTTCCTTACAAGGCCTCATAACTAAAGAGCAGCAAAGCTGGCAGTTGGCCGAGTTAGATTTGGCGGCTTGGTCTTCACTTTTAGCGTTAATAGACAATCAAGAAAGCAATATTGCTTGGCATAATCTGATTACCGCCGGACAGCTTAAACATCTAGATCTTGATTACTTCCATCAGTCCAAGGACTTACGTTACACCGCTTCGCTGGAGGATGTAGCAAGTCTCGGACAATCTTTTATTCCCAGCCTTGAGTACATCGATATCGAGATTGCTGGCGATAAGAGTGGTGCCGCTTTGCAACTCAATCAACAAGGTAAGTTTGGTCTAGCCGCACAGTTTGATGAAATCTTGGATATTGAGTTATTTGATTCTGAGATTACGCTTAGCTTTGCAGCCCCCGGCTTGAGTATAAAAAGCCAATATACCCACTTAATAACCCCTGAATTAGACTTTGCAGGCCAGTGGTCACTAGTGTGGCCTGAGCAAGGGGCATGGCCAGTATTAAGCCTGATGGCAAATGCGGAAATTAAAGATGCAGGCAAAGCGTATTACTATTATCCAAAGGTGATGCCGGAGGGGGTGTTTGATTACCTGAAGGGCGCTTTATTGGCCGGCATTGCTGAGCAGAGCCAAGTGCTGTGGTACGGTCAATTGAATCATTATCCCTACCAACAACACAATGGTATTTTTCAAGCTTTTGTACCTTTAAATAATGCCCGTTTTAAATTTGATCCCGGCTGGCCAAGCTTAAATGAGCTGCAGTTAGACCTGTTATTTCAAAATGATGGTTTGTTTATGGAAAGCCAACGCGCTCGGCTTGGTGAGGTTCCTGCACAACGGATAACGGCTAGTATTCCGAAGTTTTATAGTGGTTCTGAGTTATATATTACCGGTAATGTGGCCGGCTCGGCAGAAGCTGTCAGCGAGTACTTGTTGCAGTCCCCTATAACCGCGCTTAGCGATAGCTTAGCTCAGCTACCTTTAAGCAGCGGTGATGTTTCGGGGGAGGTTTACTTGAACATCCCTTTGCACGCAGGCACTACAGTTGAGGTGAATGGCCACGTAGATTTTCAAGATAACAACTTGGGTATCATTCCTACTGGCATGAATTTAACCCAGCTTAATGGCCGCTTGTACTTCCAGAATGAACAGCTGCGTACGAATAATTTAAACGCGATGTGGCGAGGCTTGCCCCTTAAGGTAAAATTTACCACTCAGGCTGACGCTGAAAATTACCTGCTTGATTTTGATCTAGCGGGACGGTGGCCAATGACCACTGCGGAACGATCCTTTGGGATTCCACTAAATGAATACAGCTCTGGCAAACTTGACTGGCAAGGTGATCTACTCATTTCGTTAAAGCCCGAAGGTGCCTTTGATTATAGCGGTGATTTTCGTTCTGAATTATTGGGGCTCGCGCTGAAATTTCCTGAGCCCTTAGATAAACTCAGTGAGCAGAGTTGGCCGACCGCATTAAGTCTCAGCGGTAATCAGGATGGCGGTGATTATCTTTTAGAGGCGAATCAGCTCATTTCCGCGCAAGCAAAAATCAGTTTTGAAGAACAGCAGGCAAGGCTTAAACATGCCTTACTTAATCTTGGGCCAAGCAATAATTTATTGTGGCAAGGAGAGGGGCTTGCCATGTCCTTCGATTTTCCAGAATTAGAGTTAGAACCCTGGATGAAATGGGCCAAACAACAAATCAAGTACAGCCCTAAGAAACCGGAAACTGATTATACCAATGTTAGTTTAGTCATCCCTGAGTTAATGTTTGTGCGTGGAGCGGTGCAACAGGCAAAATTTATGGGTCAACCTTTAGACAATTTTGATGTGGCTTATTTACCACGCAGTAAGACTCAAGTGCAAATTGAATCGGATCAGTTACTGGCTAGCGTTTCGGCCCCTGAACAGCCCACTGTCGAACAACCCGTTAAAATTATTATAGAAAAAGCCCAGCTGGATGAGATTGAGTTTAGCTTATTTGAAGAGCAAACCGATCAAGTTATTGTTCAGCTTGAGCAGCAAGAGCAGTTAGATTCGTTACTAAAAGTGTTGCCGCCTTTATCTTTGGCCTGTAACGATTGTCAGCTAGGGGATTACCGCATCGGTAATATGAAACTTGATTTACCGATTGAAGATCAAACCATGGACAATGGTCGACTATGGGTAGATTGGGGTCATAGCTCGTTAACGGCTGCGTTGTTTTGGAAACAAGCCGATGGTCATGATATGGCTGGTTTAGCAGGGTCTTTTAGCAGCAACAGTTTAGAAAAAGTGATTGAAGATATGGGGCATGACAGTCCCTTAAAAGGAACCGCTGGCCGCTTTACCTTTGACGTCAGTTGGCAAGATGCCTTATATCGTCCAGAGATGGCCTCTTTAGATGGCAGCATTAAGGTTAAAACGGATAAAGGGGTAGTGACAGAAATGAGCGATAAAGGCACCCGTTTATTGACCTTGGCTAGCCTCGATACGATCCGTCGCCGTTTAACCTTAGACTTTAGTGATGTATTTGAGAAGGGGTTGCACTTTGACTCTGTTGAGGCAAGCATAGCCTTTGATAAGGGGTTAGCCAATAATCAGGATTTCTACCTAGATGGTGTCGCGGGCTCGATGCGCGGTAAAGGAGAAGTGGATTTTAGAGATGGCCAAATTGATTATTTGGTAAGCTATTCACCTAAAGTGACGTCTAGTTTGCCTGTATTGGCGGCTTTTTTAGTGACACCTGCCACTGGTGTGGCTGTGCTCGCCTTATCTAAATTGCTCGAGCCCGTTGTTGAAGTAGTTACACAAATTGATTTTGCGCTTAAGGGGAATATTGGCGAGCCACAACTTATCGAACTTGAACGGGTTAAGAAAGAAATAAAAGTACCGGATGAATTTCGTACCAGAGAAGGGTCAAAATAGTGAATTTAATCGCCTTGCAAATGAATTCTGGTAGTGTGATTGAAGACAATTTACGCCAAGCCGACACTTTACTGGCTCTCGCTAAGCCCCAGCCTGGAGATATCGTCTTATTGCCCGAGAACTTTTCAATTTATGCCGGTGATGGCGCTTACCTTCGTGTCGCGGAAACCTTAGGCGATGGCCCTATTCAACAGTGGTTAGCCACTCAAGCAAAACGTTGGCAGGTTTATTTGATCGCTGGCAGTGTACCTATTCAAGGGCCAGACGCAGTGCGCTGCTATACGTGTTCTTTAGCTTTTTCACCTAATGGGCGGTTAATTCAACATTACAATAAATTGCATTTGTTTGATGTTGATGTGAATGACAATGTTGGAGCCTATCGGGAATCTGACAGTTTTATCGCTGGCGAGCAACTCGCGTGGTTTGATATCGGTAATATTCGGGTAGGCATGGCGATATGTTTTGATTTACGTTTTCCTTACTTATTTCAGCTGCTGCGCCAACAGGGCTGTGATATTGTATTATTACCCGCAGCATTTACAGCACTCACAGGGGAAGCGCATTGGCAACCTCTGTTACAGGCTAGAGCCATCGAAAATCAGCTTTACCTCGTCGCCGCAAATCAAGCTGGAACGCATTATAAGCAACGCCAAACTTGGGGACACTCAATGATTGTTGACCCTTGGGGGCGTTGTTTGGATGTTCAAGAAAACGGAATTGCCGCATCTAAAGCAGAATTTAATCTGCAGATGCTTAAGCAAGTGAGGGACCGCATGCCGGTGCCCATGCATGGACAATTACATTTAGGGTGGAGAGAATAATTACTATGTCGTTTGAAAAAGTCAGTCAGTCCTTGCTAATGCCAAGTGGTATTGGCGAGCAAGAGTTAAGCTTGGCGCTGGCTGAAGTCGCAAAACATCAGATAGATTATGCGGATCTCTATTTTCAGCATAGTAGACATGAATCCTGGGTGTTGGAAGATGGCATCGTTAAAGAAGGTAGCTTTAACATTGAGCAAGGTGTTGGCGTAAGAGCCATTTTAGGGGAGCAAACTGGTTTTGCTTATTCTGATGTAATAAACACCCATGCTTTAATGCAAACTTGTCAGGCCGCTCGAGGTATTAGTCCGGTGCAGGCAAAATCGTCACTAGCCCCTTTTAAGCAAGTCAGCGCCGAACAATTTTATCAGGCTGACAACCCATTGCTTAGTTTATCTAATCAGCAAAAAATTGCCTTACTTGAGCGTGCTGATAAATACGCTCGTAGTTTAGATAGTGCGGTCACTCAAGTGATAGTAAGCCTAAGTGGTGTTTATGAAGAGGTACTGGTTGCGGCCACTGATGGTACCTTAGCTGCAGATATTAGACCGTTGATTCGTTTTAATTGTAGTGTGCTGGTTGAGCGTAACCAACGGCGTGAACGCGGTTCAGCTGGTGGTGGTGGGCGTTGTAACTACAGTTATTTTTTAGAAGAACTTAACGGCAAAGAAAGAGCCATGACCTTTGTTGATGAGGCGGTACGTCAAGCCTTAGTCAACTTGGAGGCGGTAGACGCTCCTGCAGGTTTAATGCCGGTAGTTCTTGGTGCTGGCTGGCCGGGTGTATTGTTACATGAAGCGGTAGGTCATGGACTTGAGGGTGACTTTAACCGTAAAGGTTCTTCGGCATTTTCGGGGTGTATTGGCCAACAAGTGGCGTCTGAGCTATGTACTATTGTAGATGATGGCACTATAGGTAATAGACGCGGCTCTGTGAGTATTGATGACGAAGGCACTCCCGGGCAATACAATGTATTGATCGAAAAAGGCATCCTTAAAGGGTATATGCAAGATAAGCATAATGCTCAGTTGATGAATACCCGCTCTACCGGTAATGGTCGGCGCGAGTCATATGCTCACCTGCCGCTTCCTAGAATGACTAATACCTACATGTTGGCGGGTAAAAGCGAGCCTGAAGAGTTAATTGCTTCGGTTAAAAAGGGTATTTATGCCCCTAATTTTGGTGGGGGACAGGTCGACATCACTTCAGGCAAGTTTGTGTTCTCTGCCTCTGAAGCCTATTTAATTGAAGACGGTAAACTAAGCACCCCGATTAAGGGCGCCACACTGATTGGTAGTGGCCCAGAAGCGATGCAGCAGATATCTATGGTGGGTAATGATTTAGCCTTAGATAAAGGTGTTGGCGTCTGTGGTAAAGAAGGACAAAGCGTACCCGTTGGGGTGGGGCAGCCTAGCCTTAAGCTTGACCAGCTTACCGTAGGTGGAACCGCATAATAGAAAAAAGGGCCTAGGCCCTTTTTTTAACTGTGTTGCTTGAGATATTTAATGATTTCTTGATGCGCTTTACCTGGCTCAAGTTCTTTTTTTGCTTGGCGTACTAGTTGACGGAGCTTTTGGCGTTCAAGATTTGGCGAGCGCTCAACTAAGTCGTTGATCGCTTCATCTCCCTCTTTAATCAATCGCTCACATTGTTTCTCTAACGCCAATTGGGCTTGAGCATGGTAAATGTGCTTGTTATGGATCTTATCCAAGCCATCATTTATCTGTTCCATGTTCTCAGTACGCAATACTTTACCAATGTAATTCATATGGCGGCGTGAGGCTTCCCGTTTGTCTTTTAAACGCTTAGCTAAGGCTATCGCTTCTCTAAGTGTTGGGCTCATGCTTATGCTGTCAAGTTGAGGGTTGGTTAAACCAACCAATTCCACACCTAGTTTTTTGAGCTTATCGGCTTCACGTTTGATCTCGGACTTACTAATCCAATCATCTTCATCTTCATGCGGTGGGTTATTTTTCATTTTTCTGTTCTCGTAGCACTTTTTTTGCGTATCTTACCAGTTCTTGCTTATGGTCGCTCTATGAGTTTTGTTATGCTAGGGCTAATCAAGGAAATGAAGAATCAAAATGAGCCCAGAAAAACAAGTTAGCCAAGAATTGAGCCAATTAAAACAGGCTGTTGAGTTTGCTATAGACCAAGCTAAACAACTTGGAGCCGATGAATCTGAAGTTTCGATTTCTAAACAAACCGGTATTTGTGTAGCTACGCGTGACCAACAAGTCGAAACCTTGGAATTTAATCACGATGGTGCATTAGGTATTGCGGTGTATTCGGCTAATTGTAAAGGCAGTGCTTCCACCTCTGACTTGAGTCCAGACGCGATCAAAAATGCGGTTAAAGCGGCTTATGATATCTCGCGTTATACGTCAGCGGATAAAGCTGCTGGCATAGCCGATAAGCAATTGCTGGCTAAAGATATCCCTGATTTATCCTTGTTCCACCCTCATCCTTTAGAGCCCGATCGTTTTATTGAGATTGCTAACCGCTGTGAAGAGCTCGCCTTGCGCAACCCGCAAATTAAATCCAGTGATGGTGCCAATATCAATAGTCACTATGGCGTAAAAGTCTACGGTAACAGCCATGGCTTTGTCGAAGGCTACCCAACCAGCCGCCATAGCCTAAGCTGTATGCTCATTGCCGGCGATAAAGACATGCAACGTGATTATGCCTACAGCGTGGCGCGTGATTTTGCTGATCTCGATAGTGTCGAACAAATCGCCGCTAAAGCGACTGAAAAAACCTTGGCGCGCTTAGGTAGCAGGAAGATTTCAACCTGTGAGGTGCCGGTGGTGTTTGACCAAGATGTCGCAGCGGGTTTGTTTGGTCATTTGGTAGGGGCAATTAGTGGCGGAAACCTCTATCGTCGTTCCTCGTTTTTATTAGATAGCTTGGGCAAAAAACTATTCCCAGATTGGTTGTCAATTTATGAAGACCCATTTATCAAAAAAGGGCTGTCTAGTACGCCTTTTGATAGTGAAGGTGTGGCACCTTCGGCGAAGCATATCATTGCTGATGGCGCCTTAGAGACCTATTTATTAACCAGCTACTCTGCGCGTAAATTGGGCATGCAAAGTACCGGTCATGCGGGCGGTATTCATAATTGGTTAGTAAAAAACAGCGGCGTGAGTCGTGCTGAGTTATTAAAAGAAATGGGAACCGGCTTATTAGTCACAGAGCTGATGGGCCAGGGGGTTAATACCGTGACCGGCGATTACTCGCGAGGCGCTGCTGGATTTTGGGTAGAGAATGGTGAAATTGCTTTTCCGGTACAAGAAATAACCGTGGCCAGCACCCTACCTGAGATGTTTGCCAATATTGTCGCCATTGCTGACGACTTTGATAAAGAGAGTACTATTCAGACTGGCTCAGTATTAATTTCTGCTATGAAAATAGCGGGTAGTTAAGTGTATAGCTTAAGGCTAGGGGGAGTTCTCCTAGCCTAATACCAGTGTAGCCATACCTAAAAATGAAAATAAACCCACTACGTCAGTAATCGTAGTGAGAGCCATACCGCCGGCTAGAGCCGGATCTATGTTAAATTTTTTCATCAATAAGGGAATCGTTACTCCAGCTAAACCCGCTAGCGACATGTTGATAAACATCGCGCCGGCAATAATCACTCCTAAGGTCCAATCGCCCTTCCATAGGGTAACCACTACCGATATAACCAGCGCCCAAATCATGCCGTTTAGCATGCCAATCGCGGCTTCTTTACCAATCAGCCAACGCGAGTTTCCCTCGCCAATATGTCCGACGGCTAGCCCTCTGATGACCAGGGCGAGGGTTTGATTACCGGCGATCCCTCCCATACTGGGTACAATGGTCATCAAAATAGCTAAGGTGGCTAATTGTTCGAGGGTGGATTCGAACATATTACTGATTGATGCGGCGACTAAAGCGGCGCATAAATTAACGGCAAGCCAAACGGTACGTCGCTGAGTACTTTTTATCACTGGGGCAAAAGTATCTTCATCATCATCCATACCTGCCATGCTCATCATGGTGCGCTCGGTATTTTCACGAATAATATCAACCACATCATCAATAGTTATTCGACCCAGTAGTTGCCCTTTTTCATCAACTACCGGGGCTGAAATCCAGTCATGGCGTTCAAATAAAACGGCGACATCTGACTCATCCATTGCCACTGGGATGGTTTCGGCATTACTGTCCATCACTTCGCGAACACTGACATTTGGATTTACCGTCAGTAGAGTAGAAAGGGGAATATCACCTAGCAGTAAATCGTGTTCGTTTACCACATATAAGGTATCAGTGGTTTCTGGTAGTTCGCCACGCAATCGTAAATAGCGTAGTACCACGTCAATACTGACATCAGCCCTTAGGGTGATGGTGTCGGTATTCATAATGCTCCCCGCGGTATCCTCGGGGTAGGCGAGTGCTGCTTCTACACGGTGCCTATCTTGGCCATCCATCTGTTGCAGTACTTCTTGATAAACACTATCTGGAAGGCTTCTTAAGACATAAGCAATGTCATCTGTATCCATTCCTTCAGCGGCGGCGGCGAGGGTTTCTGGAGCCATTAGCTGAAGCACCCCCTCCATCACCTCTTCGTTTAGCTCTTCGAGGATATCGCCGTGTTGCTCAGGGTCGGTGAGTTGCCATAGTACTTTACGTCCTGCGGGTGGGCTGGACTCGAGTAATAAAGCCACATCACATGGGGGCATTTGATGAAGTGTGCGCCTAACGTGCACAAACATACCGCTATCTAGAGCCTGGTTTAGCTCCTGTAATCGTTTGTGCTGGTTAGGGTTTAACTCCATCTCTTCTGGCATAAGTGTTCCCTACTGTGATGAGTAGCAAGCTTTGCAGCGTGCTTAGTGTGCGGCTATTTATGCCTTAACTTATTCTTCGTCGAAATTGGCTTCAATCAAACCTTGAATAGCATTCATCGCGGCGGCGGCATCTTTTCCTTCCGAGATAATTGTCAAAGTATTACCCTGCGCACTGGCTAATACGAGCAAGCCCATTACGCTGGCAGCTGACGCCGTTTTCTCTCCGTCTATAATACTTACCTCAGCCTCAAACTGCTGAGCGAGTTCTACAAGCTTAGTCGCAGGGCGAGCGTGTAAGCCGAGTTTGTTTTTTACGATGACTTGTCTAGTGAGCTTCAAGCTTATGTTCCAAAGTGCGATGACGACGTTGTACTTTACGTTTACTACAAAAGTTTGCGGCAAGCTGCTCTGCTACGTAAACGCTACGATGTTGGCCACCAGTACAGCCGATGGCGATGGTTAGGTATGCACGATTATTAGCTTCTAAGTGGGGCAACCAAGAATTTAACAGATCGGTGATCTGCTGAATGTATTCTCCGACTAAGGCTTGGCTAGACAGATAGTCCTGAACGGGTTTATCTAAACCATTTAGGGGGCGAAGCTCTTCTTGCCAGTGCGGGTTAGGCAAAAAACGTGCATCAAACATGTAATCCGCATCACTGGGCACGCCATTTTTAAAACCAAAGGACTCAAACACTAAAATTAGTTGTTGTTGTTGATCACCCGTCACTCTCGAGCGGATCAGGCCGCTAAGTTCATGCACCGACAAGCGAGAGGTATCGATACGTAAGTCAGCATTGCGTGAAATAGGGGCTAATAGCTCTGTTTCTGCCTCAATAGCTTCGGCTAACGACAAGTTGTTTTGGCTAAGCGGGTGAACTCTGCGGGTTTCACTGTAACGGCGAATTAGCGCTTCGTCTTTAGCGTCGAGAAAGAGGCTGAGGAGCTTTACGTCAGGGCCAATCGAACGAATCAATTGCCCAATCGGTGAGGGCTCATCGGGCAGGTTACGAATATCGATACTAATCGCCACTTTAGGATAACTACTTAAGTTATCTATTAAGGGTTGCCAGAGTAAAACGGGTAGATTATCTACACAGTAATAGCCTAAATCTTCTAATACCCTTAAGGCGACCGTTTTGCCAGAGCCTGAACGTCCGCTAACGATAATCAATTCCATGATAACCTCTAACTACAATTAGAGTATTAGGCTACCATGATGTCGTACAATTCGTCATCACTTTGTGCGTTACGAAGTTGTTTACATACTAATTTATCGTTGAGTTTCTCAGCCACTTGAGAAAGGGTATTAAGGTGTTGTTTACATTGGTCTTCTGGAACCAACAGCGCAAACACAAGATCAACCGGTTTATTATCAATAGCATCGAAGGAAATAGCAGGGTCACAGCGTAAAAAAACCGCTGTAGCTTGGTGCTGATTGTCGATTCTGCCGTGAGGAATAGCGATACCTTGGCCAATTCCGGTGCTGCCCATTTTTTCCCTGTTTAACAGGCTTTCAAAAATAGTTTGAGCACTGGTATCAAGTTGTTTAGCGACGAGTTCACTTATCAGTTCCAATGCGCGCTTCTTAGAGGAACATTGGACTGTACTAAGCGTACAGTCCAAATTTAGTACTTTATTTATTTGCATTACTTTGGCTAATGTCTGTTTAATTTTTCTTTGTGTTTAATAACTTGGCGGTCAAGTTTATCAATGAGGCTATCAATGGCGGCATACATATCAGAGTGCTCTGCAGTGGCAAACAGCTCTCCGCCATTAAGGTGCAAGGTAGCTTCGGCAATTTGATTGAGCTTTTCTACGTTGAGGATGACGTGAACATTGTTGATTTGTTCAAAACGTCGTTGCAGTTTGGCAAACTTAGTGTGGACATATTCTTTTAGTGATTCAGTAATTTCTACATGGTGTCCAGTAAGATTAATTTGCATATATCTTGTCCCCTTTTGTGGCCGTTATATAAGGCTTTTACGTTGGTTAGAAGGTGGAATCGCTAAAGACTCACGATATTTTGCTATCGTGCGCCTCGCCACCTTGATCCCCTGATCTGCCAAAATGTCAGCTATCTTGCTATCACTGAGTGGTTTGTTGGTATTTTCGGCAGCAACCAGTTTCTTAATGAGTGCGCGAATCGCGGTAGATGAGCATTCCCCACCTCCGTCTGTAGCCACGTGGCTAGAGAAAAAATACTTTAATTCGAAAATTCCGCGGGGAGTATGCATAAATTTTTGGGTTGTCACCCGAGAAATGGTCGATTCATGCATTTCTACTGCTTCAGCCACATCGTTCAACACCATTGGTTTCATTGCTTCAGCACCATATTCAAAAAATGCTTGTTGGTGGTGAACGATACAGTTGGATACTTTTAATAAGGTTTCGTTACGGCTCTCAATACTTTTTATGAACCATTTCGCTTCTTGTAGGTGGCTGCGAATGAATTGAGTATCGGTAGCATTTGACGTTTTGCTCAAAGACGCATAGTGAGAATTGACTCGTAGTTTAGGCATGGCATCCGGGTTTAATTCTACTACCCAGCGGCCCTGGCGTTTTATAACGGATACGTCGGGAATTACATACTGCGCTTGATTCGGTTCTACCGCATTGCCGGGGCGTGGCTCAAGGGTGTGGATTAAACGCATTACTTCGCGTAGCTGTTCTTCTTTGAGTTTGGTTTTGCGAGCTAATAAACGAAAATCCCGGTTGGCCAATACGTCGATATGATTTGATACGACCTCTCTGGCTTCTTTCAACCAAGGTGTTTCTTCAGCAAAACGACTTAATTGAATCATTAAACACTCTTGTAAGGAGCGAGCAGCAATGCCGACGGGGTCAAAATGTTGAATACGTTTTAGCACCGCTTCTACTTCGTCTAATTCTACATCTAGTGCGTTATTATCACTGGAGCGTAAGCCTTCAAGTAGTTGGTCACAGTCTTGAGTGAGGTAACCTGAGTTATCAACCGCATCAATAATCGCTAATGCGATGGCTTGATCTACTTCACTAAAGGGAGTTAAACGCATTTGCCACAATAGATGGTCTTGTAAGGAGTCGACGGTTTCGCCTTGAAACAACATGTCGTTGTCTTCGCCGCCACTAGCAGAGCCTGAACTCGCAGGGCCAGAACTGGCGCTATATATATCATCCCATGTTGAATCAACGGGTAGGTCTTCAGCAACCGTGTCTTGGGAAATGGCATCACCGGCTTCAATTTGGCTAGAGTCAACTTCAGGCTGGCTGTTTTCCGCCTCATCACTTCTTTCGTTGGCCGACTTTTCAACTGAGTCACTGTCGCTTGGCTGCGACTCATCCGCCTCAAGAAGTGGGTTACTTTCCAGTGCCTCTTGAATCTCTTGCTGTAAATCCAGCGTTGATAGCTGAAGTAAGCGTATGGCCTGTTGTAACTGAGGTGTCATGGTTAATTGCTGACCAAGACGCAACTGCAAAGATGCTTTCATTAATTACCGCTGTTCCTTCTTCTTATTATATTTTTCTAGATACACTTTAACTATAGCTTGAATTGCTCGCCGAGATAAACTCGTTTCACATGTTCATTTTCAAGTATCTCTTTGGGCTTCCCTGAGGCTATCAATTCGCCTTGGCTAACGATATAGGCATGCTCACAAACATCGAGGGTTTCTCTCACATTGTGATCGGTAATCAGTACTCCAAGGCCTCTATCGCGCAGGTGTTCGATAATTTTTTTAATATCAATCACTGAAATAGGATCTACTCCAGCGAAGGGTTCGTCAAGCAAAATAAACTTTGGTGCAGCTGCCAAGGCTCGTGCTATTTCTACTCGGCGACGTTCTCCACCCGACAAACTCATACCCAAATTTTTGCGAATATGGCCAATATGGAACTCTTCTAATAAGTCGTCAAGCGCTCCATTTTGTTGCTCTTTATCAAGGTCTTTACGTGTTTCGAGAACCGCGAGAATATTCTTTTCTACAGATAAACGACGAAAAATCGATGCTTCTTGTGGTAAGTAACCAATGCCTTTACGGGCTCGAGTATGCATCGCCGTGCTAGACAGGTCATCGTCATCAATTAGTATGCGGCCTTGGTCGCGAGGTACTAAGCCAACAACCATATAAAAAGTAGTGGTTTTACCCGCACCATTTGGGCCGAGTAAGCCGACGATTTTACCCGTTTCAACGTGTAAGCTTACATTCTTGACAACCTTGCGACCTTTATAGCTTTTCGCTAGGTTTTCAGCAATTAGGGTACTCATTCTTGCGGTTTACTCTTCGGTGAAATCTCTTCAAGTTGTTTCGGCAGAAATATGGTAGTGACACGACTATTTTCATCGCCTTGGGCTACCATTTCTTGCTTATCGATGCTGTATTTGATCATTTGCCCTTTCACTAAGCTCTCTTCTTGTTTTAACTGAGCATTTTGCGTGAGGGTCAGTGTTTGGGTTTTAAGATCATAGCGAACCTCGTTCGCTTCCGCCTCGATAGGTTTACCGCTATCTAGCAGTTGATAAAAAGTAGCCGGTTCGCCCTTGGCGATCATGACTTCGCTGCCTTTGTCTTCACTGCCGATCACGCTTAATTCTGCAGCATGCATTTTAATCGAGCCCTGAGTGACGATCACATTGCTGTAAAACGTGACTCGGTTTTCTTTAATATTGACCTGTTGGCGGTCGGCATCAACAATAATCTGCTTATTGAAGTCGTCTTCAAGTGCTTGAACTCCCCAAGACAGAAATAACAAACTGGCCAATAGGCCTAATTTACTCTTGTGGGTTATGGTAAACCGCTTCGATATCATCTAATAAAGTCACTATTTCGTTGGCTAAATCACCATCCATGCCAACACCATACAATTCGTATGAGGGGCCATAAACGGTAACAGGTTGATCGCTGCTCATGGTTTCACTTTGCAGATCGATTTCCAATCTTTCGGTAATTAGGTCGCGAACATACTCGCCACGACTCAAATTTTTGATCACTACATTGTCATTTAAGGTGACAGTTTGCTGCTGCAGTACTGTAGCGTGATCGGCTACAATTTGCCATATGGGTTGTGCTGGGTCTGGGTAAACCAAAATTTTCGGTTTAGAGAAGGTGGTATGTTTTAGTTGCTCAAAAAACTCCATCTGTTCAGCGTAGATGCGATAACGTGGCGCACCATCTTCACCAAAGCTAATGCTGTATAGCTGCTCGGCAACAAAATTAGGTTTACTGGCTTCTCGCTTGGCGGCTACTTGCTCGTCCTCTGAGGGGCTGAGTTGCCAAAGCACGATGGCAACAACAAATAGCAGTCCGAAAAACCAAGTAGGCTTGTTCATACACTCATGCCTTGGGCATTCTCTAGCTGACCTTTTGCCTGCAAAATTAGATCACAAAGCTCACGAACTGCGCCATATCCGCCCGGTGTCACGGTAATATAGTCGGCCGCTTGCTTGCACAAAGGGTGAGCATCTTGAACTGCCACGCCTAAGGCGCATGCGAGCATCACTGGAGTATCAACCACGTCGTCGCCGATATAGGCAACTTCGTTAGCACTTATCTTTAGTTGCTCAAGCATTTGCTGATAAGCCACCATCTTGTCTTGCTGGCCTTGGTAAATATGGCGAATACCTAGCGCTTGCATACGCTGCTCGACAATTTTGGATTGGCGGCCTGTGATAATGGCAATCTCAACCCCAATATTGAGTAAGGCTTTTATGCCAAAACCGTCGTGAGTATGAAAAGCTTTTAGCTCTTCACCGTCATTGCCCATATAAATTCTGCCATCTGAAAATACCCCATCAACATCGCAAATTAGCAAGGTTATGGTTTTGGCGCGGTCAAAATTTTGTTGGCTCACTGAACCGTAAGGTGTGGTTTCGCTCACTAATAAACTCCTGCCTGTAATAAAGTATGCATGTTAAATGCACCCACTACTTTTTGTTGTTTAAGCACGAACAAGCCATTAATAGAGGTTTGTTTCATTAATTTTAGTGCATCAAATGCCAACCAATCACTTTCAATGACTTTGGGGTTGTGGGTCATGACTTGACCAATTTGCGTGTCGTGAATATCAACCCGTTGATCTAAGATACGGCGCAAGTCCCCGTCGGTGAAAATACCGACTAAGTGTTGCTGTTGGTCAACCACGCCTACCATACCTAAGCCTTTCGCGGTGATCTCAAATAAGGCTTCGCGAATAGTTTGTTCGACTGTCACTGAGGGAATTTGTTCCCCTCTTAGCATTAAGTCGCTGACACTGAGCAATAATTTTTTACCAAGAGTGCCCCCTGGGTGAGACAAGGCGAAATCTTCTGCAGTAAAGCCTCTGGCTTCTAACAAGGCTACCGCCAATGCATCGCCCATTACTAAGGTTGCGGTGGAACTAGCTGTGGGGGCTAAGCCTAGCGGGCAAGCTTCACGAGGCACCGAGATACATAGGTGGAAGTTGGCAAGTTTTGCCATTGTTGACTGCGGGTTACTGGTCATGGCAATGGAGCGAACACCAATACGATTAAAGACGGGATAAAGTGCCAATATCTCTGCTGATTCGCCAGAGTTAGATAGCGCTATAACAATATCGTCAGCCGAAATCATTCCTAAGTCGCCGTGGCACGCTTCTCCAGGATGAACAAAAAAGGCTGGGGTGCCAGTAGACGCTAACGTCGCGGCTATCTTATTGGCAATATGTCCAGATTTTCCCATGCCCGTCAAAATCACTTTTCCCTTACAAGCTAAAATGAGCTCACAAGCTTGGCTAAAATCTTGTTCAAGGTACTGGTGAAGGTTTTGAATACCCAAAATTTCTATATCAAGAACTTGTTTAGCTGAAGCAATATAATCAAATGACACGCCATTCCCCTATAAGTAAGGCTTAAGTGATAAAAAAGGTAGGGTTTACCCTAAGAATAATAGCATTTGGTAGCCTATGAAGCCGCTACACAATAAGCCGCCTTCCCAGCGTGATATACGGCGACTTTTGCCAAACCCCATGGCCATAATAAATAACACTACGGTTACGCCCATCATCACGTAGAAGTCTCGGCCAGCAGCGTGAGCATCTACTTCACCTGGCGCTAGCATCGCGGGTACTGCCAACACGGCTAAAATGTTAAACAAGTTAGAACCAATGATATTGCCAAGAACGAGGTCATCCTCTTTCTTCATGACACCTGCAATACAGGCTGCCAGTTCAGGCAGGCTAGTACCTACAGCGATAATCGTTAAGCCGATTACCAGATCGCTCATACCAAAATAACGGGCAATTTCTGAAGCCGAATTAACTAAAAGATCAGCGCTGAGCGGCAGTAATACCATACCGACAATTAACCACATTAGGGCTTTTTTGGTTGGCACGTCACTGGGCACTTCCGATTCAGCTTCCTCAATTATAGGGTCTACTTTGGCGCCTTTGCGTTGGCGCAGTGCAGAGATAATCAAAAAAGCCATCATTGCGATAAAGAAGCCCAGTAGCACGGTACCTTCTGCATAACCTAAATATAGGTCATTGAGTACCCAACCCGCGATGGCGGTAGCGGCTAATACCAGCGGCAACTCTCTGAATAAAATAGAGGAAGACACCATGAGTGGTTTTAATAAGGCGGTAATTCCTAATACTAACGTAATGTTGGTAATATTAGAGCCGATAACATTACCCACCGCTGTATTCATCTTGCCTTCAAGAGCCGCTGTCGCCGACACCATTATCTCCGGCGCAGACGAGCCTAAAGCAACAATGGTAAGGCCAATGATCATTGGTGGTAGGCCAAAGTTATTGGCAATGGCTGCAGCGCCAAAAACAAAACGGTCGGCACTCCATACTAAGATAACGAGGCCAACAATCAATAATAAAAATTCAATAAGCATGTGCTTCCTTTGCGCGATAATTACGACGAAACAGACAAAACCGTGGCATTGTCGGCATTTTCCTAGCAAATTGGAAGAGTTTAACCTTGAGTGTCACCAATTATCTCAATAATATGTCCCCCTTAGCCGATCAAGATTGCTCACGGAGTGGCGGATAGTTTGATTGAAGTAAAACAACTGGCGTTTCAGCGCGGCGACAAAGTTATCTTTGATGGCTTAAACTTGCGTATCCAAGCCGGCAAAATCACCGCCATCATGGGGCCTAGTGGTATAGGTAAAACAACCCTGCTCAAGCTTATTGGCGGGCAGCTGCAACCGAGTGCAGGTGAAGTGCTGATAGACCATCAAAACGTTCACCAGCTTAACCGCAGTGGATTGTTCAAACTACGTAAACGGATCGGCATGCTATTTCAAAGTGGCGCGTTATTTAGCGATCTGACGGTGTTTGAAAATGTCGCTTTTCCGTTACGCGAGCACACTCAGTTACCAGAAGCTGTATTGCGTAATTTGGTGTTGATGAAGCTGCAAACCGTGGGTTTGCGTGGTACAGCGCAATTGATGCCTAGTGACTTATCTGGAGGCATGGCTCGACGGGTTGCTTTGGCTCGGGCGATAGCCTTAGAACCGGAAATTATTCTCTATGATGAACCCTTTGTTGGCCAAGACCCTATTTCGATGGGGGTGCTGATCAACTTAATTAAAGGCCTAAATCAAAGCTTAAACCTTACCTCAGTAATTGTATCTCATGATGTTAACGAAGTATTAAGCATCGCCGACTATGTGTTTATCGTAGATGGCCATAGTGTGCTAGCCGAGGGTAGCGTAGAGCAAATCGCAGCCAACCCTAATCCTCGTTTAGCTCAATTCTTAAAGGGACAAGCGGATGGGCCCGTGGCATTTCACTATCCCGCCGAAGACTATGCTCAAGCGCTAAGGCATCATAATGATTGAACAGATTGCTTTGTTAGGCCGAAATACTCTATTGCGCTTGTCGGCAATTGGCCGAGCCAGCTTAATGCTGTGGCATGCTTTGGTCGCTTGGCCAAGCAAACAGTTGCTGAAAGATACGATTCGTCAAACTTATGTGGTTGGCGTTCAATCATTACCGATAATTTTAGTTTCTGGTTTATTCATCGGCATGGTTTTAGCCCTGCAGGGCTATCATATACTGGTCGATTTCGGGGCTGAAACTAGCCTTGGCCCCATGGTGGCTTTGTCTCTACTCAGAGAGCTGGGACCGGTAGTTACAGCATTGTTATTTGCTGGTAGGGCTGGGTCAGCGCTAACGGCTGAAATTGGCTTGATGAAAACTACAGAACAACTGTCTAGCATGGAAATGATGGCGGTTGACCCTCTTAAAAGGGTTATTGCTCCTCGCTTATGGGCAGGGTTTATCGCTATGCCACTATTAACCTTGATGTTTAATTTAGTGGGGATATGGGGAGGCTTTCTGGTTGGGGTTGAATGGCTAGGGGTTGATAACGGTAGTTTCTGGTCGATTACCGCGGCATCCATTGAATTTGGCCAGGATATCGGCAATGGCATGATTAAGAGTGCTGTTTTTGCCATTACCGTGGTCTGGGTCGCTTTGTTTAATGGCTATGATGCGGTACCTAGCGCACAAGGCATTAGTCAAGCCACTACCCGCAGCGTAGTACATGCCTCCTTATTGGTATTGGCTTTAGATTTTATATTAACCGCATTGATGTTCGGCAATTAGGTTTAGGGATTAACATGAAAGTAAATAAAATAGAATTGTCGGTAGGGCTGTTTGTATTGTTGGGCATTGCGGCCTTATTGGTATTGTCGTTGAAAATTGCTGATAGTCAGTTTGGAAACAATACTGATAGTTATACCTTGTATGCCAAGTTCGACAATATCGGCGGTTTAAAAGCGCGTTCTCCAGTCAAAGTGGGCGGAGTAGTTGTAGGAAGGGTTGAAGCGATTAACCTTGATGTTGAGGATTACATGCCGAAGGTGACTTTAAGCATGAATCGAAAATACGGGTATTACCCAGAAACCAGTTCATTATCGATTCTTACTGCTGGCTTATTAGGAGAGCAATACATTGGGCTTACTCCTGGATTTGTCATGGAAGATATTGAAAATTTGAACGATGGTGACCTGATCGAAGATACAAAATCTGCGTTAGTACTAGAAGAGTTGATAGGACAATTTCTATTTTCAGTAACGGAGAAATGATGATGCGAGCAATAAGTGGTGTATTGGTCGGCTTACTCGGTTTATTTGTCGTGGCAGTAGCCGTGGCCGACGAAACTACTGAGATAAACCAAAATCCCTATCGCTTAATGAGCTATGTTGCTGAGCAAACATTCAGTCGCTTAGCCAAAGTAGACAGAGACGCTGAAGACGCGGCGAGCCAGATTGAAGATGTGGTTCGTCAGCAATTAATGCCACATATTGACTATCGTTATGCCGCCTTTGTTGTGCTGGGTAAACAAATCAAAAAAACCAATAAACAACAACGCGCACGATTTGTCGATGCTTTTCAAGAGTATTTAGTAAGCACTTATACTCAAGCTTTGAGTCAATACAAACAGCAAGAAGTTACTATAGAGCCTGTAAAGTCGATTGAAGGCAGAACGAAAATTGGCGTAAAGGCGCAGTTTATTGATGGAGAACGTCCGCCCATCAAGTTGGAGTTTAAGTTTAGAAAGCTGAAAAATGAAGACCGTTGGCTGGCTTATGATCTCGTTGCCGAGGGCGTCAGTTTGCTATCGACTAAGCAATCCGAATTCGATAGTTTGATTCGCGCCAACGGAATAGATGGGGTTATTACTCTACTAGAAGAAAAAAACATTAGCCTTGCCGAGAGCAATTCATGAGTCAGACCATTCAATTTGACCAGCAAACTTTACGACTCAATGGTGATTGGACGGCGGTTCAAGTCGCCGCCAATTGGGAGCAGTTAAGTGCTTGTGAAGCCGATTGCCTCGACCTAGTAAATTTAAAGCGGATTGACTCTGCAGGAATAGCCGCTATCATCACCGCCTTAAAACCTGAACCTAGCAATCCTTTAGCGATTAAGCATTGCACGGATCAAGCCAAGCAATTGTTTAAGCTCTATGAGCTTGAGCCCTTGCTGACATTTGAAGAATAAAGCACTTTGCCGGAGCGTAATCATGCAACCAGAACAAATTGAACAATTATTAATGCAAGCGCTTGAGCTAGAGCATGTGCAAGTAACGGGCGAAGGTAATCACTTTCAGGTTGTTGCTGTTGGTGCAATGTTTACGGATCTGTCGCGCGTTAAGAAACAGCAAGCGGTATATGCACCATTAAAAGAATACATTGCGAGTAATGAAATTCACGCTTTAGGGATCAAGGCTTTCACTCCTGATGAATGGCAAAAACAACAAAAATTTGGCCAACTGTAGTAGGAGTTGTTGTGGATAAGTTTAGAATTGAAGGCGGCTGTCGTCTAGAAGGCGAAGTGGTGATCTCTGGAGCGAAAAATGCGGCCCTGCCGATCTTATTCGCGACTTTGTTATGTGAAGAACAGGTCACCCTGCATAACGTGCCTCAACTAAGAGATATTGGTACTACTTGCAAAATGTTGGAGCATCTAGGCCGAGAAGTTGAAGTAGACGGTGAAACGGTGATCGTTAAAGCGGGTAAAGCCAATGACTTTGTTGCCCCTTACGAGCTAGTAAAAACCATGCGTGCGTCTATCATGGCGCTTGGTCCCTTGGTTGCTCGCTACGGCGAAGCCGACGTATCGTTACCTGGTGGTTGTGCCATTGGCGCACGACCTGTAAACCTACACATTCATGGTTTAGAGTTGATGCAAGCCAATATGAGTGTGGAAGATGGTTATGTTAAAGCCCGCGTAGACGGACGCCTTAAAGGCGCGCGTATCTTTATGGATATGGTCAGCGTAACCGGCACCGAAAACTTAATGATGGCGGCAGCCTTAGCTGAAGGTGAAACCATCATTGAAAATGCTGCCCGTGAACCTGAAGTGGTCGATTTAGCCGACTTCCTAAATACCTTGGGCGCAGATATTCAAGGGGCTGGTAGTGATACTATCGTCATCAAGGGTGTAGAAAACTTACACAGTGGCGAATATAGTGTTTTACCAGACCGCATTGAAACGGGCACTTATCTGGTCGGCGCTGCGGCAACGGGTGGTAAAGTGCGTTGTACTCATACTGACCCTAAGCTCATGGAGTCGGTATTGTCTAAACTTGAAGAAGCTGGCGCCAAGGTAAATACGGGTGTCGACTGGATTGAAGTAGACATGCAAGGTTGCCAACTAAAAGCGGTGAATGTTAAAACGGCACCGCATCCAGCTTTCCCTACTGATATGCAGGCCCAGTTCACGGTATTAAACATCGTGGCAGAAGGCACTGGCCACGTAACAGAGACGATTTTTGAAAACCGTTTTATGCATGTGCCTGAATTGATGCGTATGGGCGCAGAAATAGAACTAGAGGGCAATACAGCCATTTGTAAGCATTCAGAGCACTTAACTGGTGCACAGGTAATGGCAACGGATTTAAGAGCCTCTGCCAGCTTGGTGATTGCAGCTTTAGTCGCTGAGGGTGAAACCGTGGTAGACCGGATTTACCATATCGACCGAGGCTATCAAAACATTGAAACTAAATTTGCTCAGCTAGGCGCAAAAATCACTCGCTTTAACGACCACTCGTAGGTCGAGTGGGTAATTTTAGTTCGGTAACGGTAACGGGTAGCTGAAGTAGCTGCCCGTTTCTATATAAACTCACCATTATTTCACTGCCTGGACGCGTTTCTGCAACAATATCCATGGCTTCCTTAATCGATGAAATTTCTTCCCCTGCAATGCTTACCAATATGTCGTTAGCTTTAATCCCAGCTTTGCCGGCTGGCCCATTTGGATCCAAGCCACTGACGATCACACCATGGGTTTCGTTCAATTTAAGCCGAGAAGCCAAGATAGGGGTAATTTTTTGTCCGTCTAACCCCAAGTAACCCCGAACGATGGTGCCATCCTTGATTAAACTCAGCATAATTTTCTTGGCTAATACAAAAGGGATAGCGAAACTAATGCCATAGGTATCAGTGGCATCATTTAGATGATAGGCCGAGGTATTGATTCCGACTAACTCACCGCGAGTATTGACTAAAGCCCCCCCTGAGTTTCCGCGATTAATCGCCGCGTCGGTTTGTAGAAAATCTTGTCGCCCTGTCGAACTCATGCCACTACGCCCAGCGGCACTAATAATCCCCTGGGTAATGGTTTGGCCAACGTTATAAGGGTTACCGATAGCCAAAACCACGTCACCGACTTGAGTGCTTAGTTGGTCATTTTGTGGAATCACTGGTAGATCAGGTGAGCCATCGATTTTGAGTACCGCTAAATCAGTGATCATGTCTCCACCGACTAATTCAGCATTAAAGATACGACCATCTTGTAAAGCGATAACGATTTGGTCTGAGTTGGCAATAACGTGCAGGTTAGTTAGTACAAAGCCTTGATTAGACATGATCACCCCAGAACCCAAGCCCTGAGATTCTAATTGGGTGTCTACGTTAACATAGGATTGTAGAAAGCTGCGGGTATAGATGTTTACTACGGCAGGAGCTGCCCGCCTTGACGCTTGCGCATAGCTAACCAGAGGCGTCTCAGTATAGTCGTCTAATAGTTGCTTACTGTTTTCCCTAAATTCGGGGAAAGCAAATAATATCCCAATTGCCATCGCTAAACCGAAGATAGCGGGCTTGAGTAAATACTTGATTATAGATAACAATTATTCTTCTCCAGCTAGGCTATCAGCATAACACGGGCATTCTGGAGACAAAAGAAAAGGCGACTATATAAGTCGCCTTTGTGGTTCAAAATCTCGTTTACTGAATGATGCGGTAGAGGTTTTCGTCGCCGCGTTGAATATTGACAGCTAAAACGCGGGGTTTGGTTTCTAGCAGCTCACGTAAATCGGCGATGCTAGCAATTCTCACTTTGTTGATACCAATAATGATATCACCCTCTTCGAAACCATTATTTGCCGCTTTCGAGTTTCGTTGAACCTTGTTGACAATTACGCCAGCTAGTTCAGCGCCTTTGGCTGTTGAGCTCAAGCTTGCCCCCTCTAACGCTGGGTGCATTACCTTGGCATTAATATTTTGCTCTTCTGCTTGCTGTAAGGTCACCTTAAAGCTGATTGGTTTGCCATCTCGAATGGCGCCCAACTTAATGGTTTTACCTGCCCCCATGGTGCCTATTTTGGCGCGTAATTCAGCAAAGCTCTTCACCGGCTTATCATCAACCGAGACAATAATATCCCCTGGTTTTATGCCTGCTTGATCGGCTGCCGATTTTTGCATGACTTGATTAACAAACGCGCCGTGTTGTGAGTCGGTGCCGAAGGCTTTAGCTAAATCGCTATTTAGTTCGCCACCTGTCACGCCCAATACGCCGCGGCGTACTTCACCAAACTCGATAATTTGCTCGGCTAAGTTGCGCACCATGTTGCTAGGAATCGCAAAACCAATACCAATATTACCGCCATTTGGCGCAATGATAGCGGTGTTGATGCCGATGAGTTCCCCGTTCAAATTGATCAAGGCACCGCCAGAGTTTCCGCTGTTAATCGCCGCATCAGTTTGAATGAAGTTTTCTAAGTTCTCGATATTTAAACCGCTACGGCCTAAGGCGCTGACAATGCCTGACGTCACTGTTTGGCCTAGGCCAAATGGGTTACCAATGGCAATCGCGAAGTCGCCTACACGTAAGTTATCTGAGTCTGATAGTTTGATATCAACCAAGTCTTCGGCTTCTATTTGTAATAAGGCGATGTCGGTATGGCGGTCACTTCCTAGTACTTCAGCTTCAAACGTTCGGCCATCTTTTAGAGTTACCACTATCTCATCGGCTTCATGAATCACGTGATAGTTAGTGATGACGTAGCCTTTGTTAGCGTCAACTACCACCCCAGAACCTAAACCTTGGAAAGGTCTTTCCTGAGAGGAGCCATCGGGTGCGCCTTCTTGGCCGAAAAAGTACTTAAATAATTCTGGTATTTGTTGTTGTGACACTTTGGTTCCTGCCACTGAAATATTCACCACCGCAGGAGTAGCTCGTTCAAGTACTGGTGCCAATGTAGGCAAATCTTCGCCAGCGACAGACATTGGTAGTGCGGCATGGGCCTGAAAGGTGTTAATGCCAAGGAAAAATGAAAACAACAAAATAACAAATTTGTTAGCAGAAATGCTCATTTAGATACCCTCAATAAACAAATATCAATATAAAAACAGGATCTTAAAGACCCTGTTTAGGTAAAATAGTTCAATGATTTAGCTAGCTTTACGCTGGGCTTCGGTAAATAAACCAGAAGGTTCGTTAGAGTAGTCCTTTGGCTGGGCATCTTTAGATTCAACCGTTTCGTCTAACTCTAGTTTCTCTTGGTAGTCAGCAAACAGCTGAGGCTGAGCGGTGTCATCACTGATTAGAGATTTCGATTGGCTAGCCATATGCTCATAAATACCTTGGTACTGCTTGGCCATATCTTCGAGTAATTGTGCGCTGGTGGCAAAGTGCTCTTGAACTTGTTCTTTGTAGCTATCTAATTCGGCTTTGTTTTGTTGTAACTCTTGCTTCATATTTGCATCGCTGCCAACTGGCTTTGATGCCATGCGGCTAAGAAAAAAGCCAATGGCGACACCAATAAGAAGAAAAATCATACTGCTAATTGCGCTCATATTAATCCTTTGTTGGTCTTGATGAACTTTCAATATACTTGAGAAAGCGTTCACATGGTACTATCAATTTTGGTGTTATTTTAGCGGGTTTTGGGAATAGGGAAAGGATGAATCCACAGCAACAATATCAGCAAGATCTTCAAAAAAGTGATTTTGTACACGACAGTGCCCAAGCTTTCGCTGTAAGCCAGCTACAAGTCGTGTTTGAACAACTGTCGCAAAAGCCGCTGCCTCCTGTAGCTGAAACGTCATTTTTTTCTGCATTAAAACAGCGTTTTGGCAAAACAACGCCACCTTCAACTCAGTCCGTTCAAGGCTTGTATATGTGGGGCGGAGTGGGGCGTGGAAAAACGTATCTTATGGATACGTTTTTTAGCTGTTTAACTGGTGAACGAAAAATGCGCGTGCATTTTCATCGATTTATGCAGCGAGTTCATTCAGAGTTAAAAACTCTTGATGGGCAAAGTGACCCCTTATTGATCGTTGCTGAGCGCTTGTTTGCCGAAGCCGAAGTTATTTGCTTCGATGAATTCTTTGTGTCGGACATCACCGATGCGATGTTATTAGGTAGGTTATTTGAAGCCTTGTTTGAGCGAGGAGTAACATTGGTCGCCACTTCAAATATTCCTCCTGAAGATCTTTATCGAAATGGCTTACAGAGGCAACGTTTTCTACCCACCATTAAACTGATTCAACAGCATTGTCAGGTTATTAATGTTGATGGTGGTAATGATTATCGGATGCGCACCCTCAATGAGGCAGAGATTTATCATTACCCCTTAGATCAACAAGCGGAGAAAAACCTCGCTCAATATTTTTTGCAATTATCTAATGAACCCAGACAACAACTTGGTCAAATCGAAATTAATCAACGAATGATTAGTTTTGTTAATGAAGCTGATAGTGTTTTACACCTCGAGTTTGCCGAGCTCTGCGAGGGCGCGCGTAGCCAACTTGACTACATCGAACTGGCAAAGCTCTACCATACTGTGTTGCTGTCGGGGGTAGTGGCCATGGGGGCGACCAATGATGACGCAGCCCGTCGATTTATTGCATTGGTCGATGAATTCTACGAGCGTAACGTAACCTTAATTATTGCCGCAGCGGTGCCTTTATTAGACTTGTATCAAGGTGGGCGCTTAGACTTTGAATTTGAACGTTGTTTATCGCGCTTACAAGAGATGCAATCACATGAATACCTTGAAAGAGAGCATTTACCTTAAATAAAAGCAATAAAAGGTGGTTTTTTTTTGTACTTCCCCTATAATCTTGCCACCCCACGTTACATGTCACCGATTTGGTGGCACTAACAATCAAGTCTACTCCGTATTCGAAGGGATACCATGAGTGGCTATTTTCACGTTTGTGATTTTCACAAACACGTGTGTAACAGTTATTTTGGGTTATATATACAAATGAAAACTTTTGTAGCCAAGCCAGACAGCGTAAAACGCGACTGGTATGTTGTTGATGCAGATGGTAAAACTCTGGGTCGTATCGCAACTGAAATCGCTTCTCGCCTACGCGGTAAGCATAAAGCTGAATATACTCCTCACGTAGATACTGGCGATTACATCGTCGTGATCAACGCTGAGAAAGTAGCCGTAACAGGCAACAAAGCGAAAGGTAAAATTTACCACTCGCACACTGGTTACCCTGGTGGTTTGAAATCGATTAGCTTTGAAAAGTTACTCGAGAAAGCACCTGAGCGTGTTATCCAGTCTGCAGTGAAAGGTATGTTGCCAAAAGGTCCTCTAGGCCGTGCAATGTTCCGTAAACTGAAAGTATTCGCTGGACCTGAGCACACTCATGCGGCTCAGCAACCACAAGTATTAGACATTTAAGTTACGGAATTTTAATAATGGCTGAGAATCAATACTACGGCACTGGCCGTCGCAAAAGCTCTACTGCTCGCGTATTCATGAAAGCAGGTAGTGGTAACATCACTGTAAACAACCGCACTTTGGAAGTTTACTTTGGCCGTGAAACTGCTCGTATGGTAGTTCGTCAACCACTTGAACTAACAGAATTGTTAGGTAAAGTTGACTTGCTAGTTACCGTTAAAGGTGGTGGTACAACTGGTCAAGCTGGTGCTATCCGTCATGGTATCACTCGTGCGTTGATGGAATATGACGAAAGTCTACGTCCTGAACTTCGTAAAGCTGGCTTTGTTACACGTGATGCTCGTAAAGTTGAACGTAAGAAAGTTGGTCTACGTAAAGCACGTCGTAAGCCGCAATTCTCGAAACGTTAATTGCAAATACACTTACGTGTTACCAAAAAGCTCGGCTATGCCGGGCTTTTCTTCATTCTGAAAGGTTAAAATCCTTGATTTCCCTTGTCAATTTGTGTGTTTTTTATTACTATTTTGTTCGCATTTATCTGCAATTATGTAGTAGCAAGTAAACGCAACCTGTAGCAGAAAAACGCTACCTTGTGCAGCATGCCGCAAGGAAAATTACAATAATTGCGCGGATCCTTACCGGAGAGACATTGGATGAGCAACGCTCCTGTCGATGCTGGCCGCCGTCGCTTCCTTACCTGGACAACAGCTGTTGTCGGTGGTGTAGGAGCAACGTTTGCCGCAGTACCTTTTATCAGTTCATGGAACCCTAGTGCCAAAGCAAAAGCTGCCGGAGCACCAGTAGAAGTGGATATTAGCAAAATAGAACCTGGACAATTACTTCGTGTTGAATGGCGCGGAAAACCTGTTTGGGTGGTAAACCGTCCTCAAGCGGTTCTCGATAACTTAGGCACTATTGGTGACCAGTTACGAGATCCTAACTCTGAGGAGCCTCAACAACCGGAATACACCACCAACGAACATCGCTCGATTAAACCTGAGCTATTTATCGGTGTTGGTTTGTGTACTCACTTAGGGTGTTCGCCGACTTATTTACCAGGTAGTTTTGGTGAACAAGTGCAAGGCGTTGAATATGGATTCTTCTGTCCTTGTCATGGTTCAAAATTTGATATGGCTGGTCGAGTATTCCAAAGCGTACCTGCGCCTCTAAATTTGGTTGTTCCTCCGCATCACTATGTTGATGAAACCACCATTTTGGTTGGCATGGATAAGGGAGAGGCTTAAGATGAAAGCACTTATCGGTTGGATCGATGAACGGATCCCCTTAACTAAGACCTACAATAAACATGTTGGTCAGTACCCAACACCAAAGAATTTTAACTTTTGGTATATTTTTGGCTTCATCGCCATGGTTGTTTTAGTTAACCAAATACTAACGGGTATTTGGCTAACCATGAATTACAACCCTTCAGGTGATGGTGCATTTGCCTCTGTTGAATACATCATGCGTGATGTGGAATATGGCTGGCTGTTGCGTTACATGCATTCCACTGGGGCGTCAGCCTTCTTTGTGGTGGTGTATTTGCACATGTACCGAGGCCTAATTTACGGCTCTTATCAGAAACCTCGCGAACTGCTGTGGCTGTTCGGAATGTTGATTTTCTTGGTATTGATGGCCGAAGCTTTCATGGGATATCTACTCCCTTGGGGGCAAATGTCTTACTGGGGCGCACAGGTGATTATTTCGCTGTTTGGTGCGATACCGGTAATCGGTGACGATTTAACCCTGTGGATCCGTGGTGACTACGTTATCTCTGGGGCAACACTTAATCGCTTCTTTGCTTTGCACGTCATCGCTTTACCATTAGTGTTGGTGATGTTGGTATTCTTGCATATCGTGGCCTTACACGAAGTGGGCTCTAACAACCCTGACGGTATCGAGATTAAAGCAAACAAAGATGAGAATGGTTGGCCGAAAGATGGTATTCCATTCCACCCTTACTTCACTGTTAAAGATTTGGCGGCAATTGTTGGCTTCTTATTCTTCTTCTGTTGGGTGATGTTCTTCTTCCCTGATGGTGGTGGTTACTTCCTTGAAGCGCCAAACTTTGAAGCGGCTAACCCGCTGAAGACACCTGAACATATTGCGCCAGTGTGGTATTTCACTCCGTTCTACGCAATTTTACGTGCCGTGCCGGATAAACTAATGGGTGTAGCCATGATGGGGCTTTCTATTGCAGTGCTATTTGTGCTGCCATGGTTAGACCGCTGTAAGGTTAAGTCGATTCGTTATCGTAGCACCATTCATAAACTGAATATTGCTCAGTTTGTAATTTGCTTCATTATTTTGGGTATTTTAGGCGCTTTGCCTTCAACAACGCTGCTAACTTGGGTAGCACGTATCACAACCGTTGGGTACTTTGGTTACTTCCTCTTACTATGGATTTACAGTAAGAACGAGAAAACTAAGCCAGTTCCAGAAAGGGTGACCAAATGATGAGAACAGTATTTATTGCATTGATGCTGCTGCTTCCTAGTTTGACTATGGCCGCTGGTGGTAATGTACACTTAGATAAAGCGAATTATGATCTACGCGACAAGGCTTCGTTGCAAAACGGTGCCATGTTATTCATGAACTACTGCTTTGGTTGTCATAGTACTCAGTACCAGCGTTACAACCGCGTAGCGGAAGATTTAAGTATTCCTCTGGACTTAATGGAACAAAACTTGATTTTCACCGGAGTAAAACCGGGCGAATTGATGGAAAATGCCATTCAGGAAGATGACGCCGCCAAATGGTTTGGTGCACCAGCACCAGATTTAACCTTGGTTGCACGAGTTCGTGGAGCAGATTGGATCTATACTTATCTACGTTCATTTTATGTTGATGAAGCCCGTCCATTTGGAGTGAACAATAAAGTGTTCCCAAGTGTTGGTATGCCACATGTATTGCAAGAACTACAGGGTGTGCCAAACGCGGTTTACGAAACAAGAATGATTGATGGTGAAGAACAACACATCTACGTTGGTATCGAGTCTGATGGCAGCGGAGAGATGAGTGATGATGAGTTTGACCACGCAGTTTTGGACCTTGTTAACTTCTTGGTTTATGCTGCGGAACCTATTCAGCTAGAGCGTAAACGCCTTGGTTATTGGGTAATGGGTTTCTTATTTATCTTCTTCATTATTAGTTATCTACTGAAGAAAGAATACTGGCGCGACGTACACTAAGTACTAAGCTAGTAATTGTTTATCGGCAATAGCAGTTATGCTGTTGCCGTTTGTGTTTTTATTTTTGATGGTTTTTGGAGGGTTCAATGGCTGTAGCTGCCAACAAGCGTTCGGTAATGACGTTATACTCTGGTGCTAACGACTTATATAGTCATCAGGTACGTATCGTTTTGGCTGAGAAAGGCGTCAGCGTAGAGATTAACCTCGTTGATCCGGACAATTTGCCGGAAGATTTGATTGACCTGAATCCGTATAGCTCGGTACCTACCTTAGTGGATCGCGAATTGGTGTTATACCAATCACAGATCATTATGGAGTACTTAGATGAGCGTTTCCCACACCCACCACTAATGCCTGTTTACCCGGTATCGCGTGGCTCTAGTCGTTTGATGATGCATCGAATTAAAAATGACTGGTATACACTGGTGGCGCAAATCGAGAAAGGCGACAATGCCGAAGCTGCGCGTAAGCAACTCACTGAGAGCTTGTTAAGCATTGCTCCGGTGTTTGTTGAAATGCCTTACTTTATGAGTGAAGAGTTTAGCTTAGTAGATTGTTATCTTGCTCCACTATTGTGGCGCTTGCCTACTTTAGGCATTGAGCTTGAAGGTACTGGCGCTAAAGAGATTAAATCTTACATGATTCGTGTTTTTGATCGTGAGTCTTTCCAAGCATCATTAACTGACGCTGAACGTGAAATTCGCGACGGATTTCTAGGTTAATGAGTAGCGAAATGAGCCCAAATCGGCCTTATCTTTTACGGGCCTTTTTTGACTGGTTACTCGATAACGAGCTGACTCCGCATTTAGTGGTTGATGCGACACAAGCCAACGTCACAGTACCTAGTCAATTTGTTAATGATGGGCAAATTGTGCTTAATATAGCGCCGTCGGCCGTAGTTTCATTTGATATGGACTTACACCACGTGGGCTTTAATGCGCGCTTTGGTGGTAAACCATTTCAGGTGTATGTACCCATGGCTGCTGTGATTGCGATATATGCTCGTGAGAACGGCGCTGGCACAGCATTTGAGCCAGAAGCCGCTTATGAAGCCATTGAGCCCGTTGAGAGCGACGACAAGATAGTTGAATCGCCTTCCGCCGAAGTGGCGAAGAAGCCGACGTTAACTATTGTTAAATAAAAAAAGCGCCTTAGGCGCTTTTTTTATTTCTTGTGATTGCTCGTCGGGCTAGCTGTTTTCGATCACTTCAAACACTTTTATGACCTTACTCACGCCCGTTTCATGTCTGGCTATATCAATCGCGCGCTTTTGTTCTTCTGCTGTTACTAATCCAATTAAGAACACTTCACTGTCTTCGGTAATCACCTTGATTTTTCCTGGGGGAAGGCTGCTGTCTTCATAAATTTTGAACTTTATTTTGGTGGTGATCCAAGAATCATTGCTACGAACGCCAAGCGAGACAGGCGGCTTTGCTCTTACTTCATTTAATACCTGAGTAACCCCTTCTTGTTCCCTGACTATTTGGGTAATTTTATTCACGCTACTCTCATCGGGGCTTTGACCTACCACTAATACTCGCCCATTTAATGCCACCACTGAAAGCTTACTGTTTCGCCATAATTGTTCGTCTTTCCCCAAGGCATTTAATACTTGCAGCTCTATGGTTTGATCATCGAATTGAGTGCCAATAGAGCGGCGATCTGTGGCAGCTCCAGCGGCAACACCTGCACCCACCACTACAGCCCCTGCACAGGCTTGTAGTATTCCCGCTATCGCAATCACTGTGATTACTCGTAACATCTATTAATCCTCTTGTTGTGGGAATAAGGTACGATCTACTAGGTCACATAAACAGTTTAAAGCCAAGAGGTGAACCTCATTGATCCTTATACTCTGTTCTGCGGGAACTCTAATTTCTACATCTTGCTCACTGAGTAAACCTGCCATTTCGCCACCGTCTTTACCCGTAAGCGCGATAATATTCATATCTCTATTTACCGCCGCCTCCATGGCTTTGATAACATTACGGCAATTACCAGAATCAGATAGCGCAACTAATACGTCACCTTGCTGCCCCAAGGCTCGAATCTGTTTGGCAAAAATTTCGTCAAAAGAGTAATCATTGGCGATAGCCGACAGTACCGAAGTATCAGTGCTTAAGGCTAAGGCGGGTAAGCTTGGGCGCTCTGTATCAAATCTATTTACCAGATTGGCCGCAAACTGCTGGGCTTGCGCTGCTGCAGCACCGTTACCGGCGATCAAGAGCTTGTTACCATTTAATAAAGTATGGGCAATAATGATGGTCGCTTTTTCAATGGTGTCTGGCAGTGCTTCTGCAGCAGCAATCTTAGTTTGAATACTCTCTCTAAATATCTCTTTTATACGTTCTTGCATTCTATTCCCCAAATGCGTTTTGAAACCACTCAAGAAATGGTGCTTTAGCTTGAATGGCGATGACATCAAAACGTATCGCTGTATCAAATTGATTTAATTTCTTGGTATGTAAATAGTGCTGAGCACTTAACAAAATACGACGAATTTTAGCTTGGTCAACCGCTGCTAGCGCGCCACCAAAATCTTGGCGGCTACGATATTTAACTTCGACAAACACCCAGGTATCACCTTGCTTAAAAATGAGGTCTATTTCCCCGCGTCGGCAATGAAAATTTCTCTCAATAAGCACTAGGCCCTGTTGAATTAAGTAATCCGCCGCTTGTTGCTCGGCTAACTGGCCACTACTCAACAATTTGGGCTTGGATTTCCAGGGGAACCAATTCACCATTCTTGTATTCTGTCCAAGTCAGTTGTCGAAGCACTAAGCCTTGTTGATTAACACTCAAGTTGCCTGATAAGCCTTGAAATTGATACTCAGCGTAGCCTTTCATTTGGGCTAGCTGGTCAATTAAATTATATGCATCGTAGCCTAAGGCATAGAGACGTTTTTGCCTATCAGATGAGCTGGGCCATAAAGTTTGATAGCGAATTGAATTAACCGATTGTTGTTCTAACATCCATGGCATTTCGCTGATATACATGCCATCTAGTTCGTTTTCACTGGTACTGTCGTTTTTATCATAGCTTCTAGAGCTAGCGTATAATCTAGGGCTAACGGCAAACGGGCTAACGGTAACATCGATAAAGGCTTTGATTAGCTTGGTTTCTGTGTTGCTGCCTACCAAATATAAAGATTGCGCATCACTACGCGAACGCACTTCGGCTTCTAAATCTTGGCCAAGAATTTGTTTAAATTGGTTGATTCGTTGCTGGCTTTGGTCGGTATGTAATAGCTTTTTCACTGCACGTTGTAGGTCATTACGGTTTGCGTAATAAATCACGTCCACTGGTGCACTCGAGTACATCGTCCATTCTTCAACAAACGCTTCGCTCATTCGTTTGCCTAAGCTGCTTTGTGGCGCAATGATTAGCGGGTTGGTCTCTTCACGTTGAATCATAAACTGCGCGGCTTGTTTAGCTTCATCTTCCGGCGACAGTGGGAAAAAGTATTGCCCCTGTTGCTCTGAGGACTGAATATCATTGAGCGCAAATACCGGCATGCTGGGCGAAAGTGCCAGCAAGCTGGCTAGCTGAGATTTAAGTAAAGGGCCGACTATAAAGTCAATCTGGTCAGTGACAAGTTGCGGGTAGAGGCTCTCCATAGCTTGCGCTTGAGTGTCATAGAACACCAATTCGGTGTTGCTTTCAAATTGAGTTTGCTTATCTAAAAATGCGGCGATAAGGCCATCTTTGATGGCTAAAGCATTGCTTTTATATTTGCCCGTTAGCGGCAATAAAACGGCCACTTTATTGGGTTGGTAGGGCGTAATGCTGATTGCTTTAGCAAGATCACCGGCAACATAATCTAGCGCTGGATGCTGTGGGTACTCTGTTTTCCATTGTTGCAAGGTGGCGACAAGTTTCTCTGGTGATTGCTTTGGTTCGTTACTGATAGCAACGATCTCTAACCAACCGTTGCGTAACTCCGCGCCAGGCTGTTGAAAGCTACGCAAAGTAAATGCGGTGAGTGGTTTAAGTTTTTCCCAAATAGTGGTGTGGTTAGCTTCTCGAGCTGCATCCACCAAGTAACGGTCTAATTCAATGTAAGCCCCTGCCGCAGCGAGCGGATTATTCTGTTTAGAATAGATATCAGCGCGGCTTTGGTAATAAGCCTGCCAATAGTCATCGGGTAGTGGCCACAGAGGATCGAAGTCTAACAAGGCAAGAGCTTGGTTATAGCGCCCTTGGTTTTGCTGAGAGTAGGCCTCAACAAGTTTCACTCCAGCTTTTTGAGTCACTGATGTGGCTTGCTCTTGTAAAGACTCAATAACCGCATCACCCGCTTGGTATAAACCTTGTTGATAATAAGCTTTAGCCGCTAATAGCTCCCAATCGAAACTGTTTTCGACGGGGCTGATACTAGCTTGGTCCAAATAGAATTCAGCGTTGTGTTCAGGAGCAATGGCTAGCGAGGGCAAGGCAATCGCAACGATAGCTTGTTTAGTTGGCTCACTACTACAGGCCGATAACAATAGTATCATTGCGAAACTGACGTAACGTAGCGCCGAAATTAGGTTATATCTCAAGGTTAATACCACCAGTATCTGTTTGTTAGTGCATATATTAAGAGTCTAACGCTAAATAATCCACAAACGATGCGTTGAAAGATTGAGGGAACCTAGGCTTTTGATTAAAGTAGGGGCCGATTAAACGAGAGGTTTATTTATGTCTACCATCGGTACTCTATATATTGTGGCAACTCCTATTGGTAATTTGTCTGATATTACCTTGCGTGCACTGGAGGTACTAAAGAGTGTTTCCATGATAGCTGCAGAGGATACGCGCAATACTGGCCGCTTATTAGCGCATTACGACATTGGCACTCGTTGCGTAGCTGTGCATGATCACAATGAACAACAAAAAATAGCGTGGTTAGAGCAGTGTTTGTTAGAAGGGCAAGATATTGCACTGGTCTCTGACGCTGGCACGCCTCTTATTAATGACCCCGGTTATCACCTAGTTTCGGCTTTTAGGGCTAAAGGTTACCCGGTGGTTCCTTTACCCGGAGCGTGTGCCGCCATTGCAGCACTATCAGTGGCAGGGTTACCCACCGACCGCTTTCTCTATGAGGGGTTTTTACCGGCTAAAACTAATGCTAGGCAAGAACGCTTAAACCAGCTTCGCCAAGAGCCTCGCACTGTTGTTTATTATGAATCGCCTCATCGTATAGTGGATAGTTTAAAAGACATCGCGGTTTGTTTAGGTGAAGAGCGCCAGGTAGTGATGGCCCGCGAACTAACCAAAACCTTTGAAACCGTTAAATCATTGCCGGTGGGTGAGCTATTAAGCTGGGTACAAGCGGATCCTAACCAGCAAAAGGGTGAGATCGTATTGGTGGTGGCGGGCCACCAAATGAGCAGTGACCAACTACCGGTAGATGCCCTTGATACCTTGGCATTGTTGCAGCAAGAACTGCCTTTGAAGAAAGCCGCCGCCTTAACGGCCAAAATTTATGGATTAAAGAAAAACGCACTCTATGACTATGCGTTAAAACACACTAAATAAGCCATGCAAAGCGCTATTCTTAGCCCCTATAGTTTGCTATAGTCCGCCGCGGAGTTGGCTAGGCAATCGCTGCTTCGTCGTTGTGTGCTCTTTCGAGAGTGACAGACGGGCGAAGGGGAGGAAAGTCCGGGCTCTATAGGGTAGGGTGCCAGGTAACGCCTGGGGGGCGCGAGCCCACGACAAGTGCAGCAGAGAGAAGACCGCCGATGGCTCATTCGTGAGCACAGGTAAGGCTGAAAGGGTGCGGTAAGAGCGCACCGCGCAACTGGTAACAGATTGCGGCGAGGTAAACTCCATCCGGAGCAAGGCCAAATAGGCCCCCTTAAGGCGCGACCCGCGTTGGGGGCGGGTAGGCTGCTTGAGCCATTAAGCGATTAATGGCCTAGACGAATGATTGTTCACGACAAAACCCGGCTTATCGGCCAACTCCCACCTTTTTTGAAAGCCCCGTAGTGATATACGGGGCTTTTTTATTGCTTTTGTCAGTAGAAATAATGATGAAAGCGAATAATTCCTGTGAAACACCGCCAATAATTCAAAAAATTAATTTAATAAATTGAATTAATTTTTTCCGTAAATGCTCTCTGTCGCTT
The DNA here is from genome assembly GCF_023238625.1 of Agarivorans sp. TSD2052. Lineage (NCBI taxonomy): Bacteria > Pseudomonadati > Pseudomonadota > Gammaproteobacteria > Alteromonadales > Alteromonadaceae > Agarivorans > Agarivorans sediminis. The sequence goes on along the minus strand of NZ_CP096670.1, from coordinate 3,786,218 downwards.
TGTATATCAAGTCTTTAGCCAGTAAGGCAGATGGGTTGGTGGAATTTTGTTCATTTTCTTGCTCAAGGTCGCTTGCAAAGGGGGAGACTCGTCCTTAAACTTAGTAAATTGTGGGATAAAGTGGATCTTAGTGGATCTAGCTCTCGCATCACCGAGTCAATTAGGGAAAAAAGGGGAATAAACACTGATGTTACGCGGCGCTAGCTCAATTAACCTCGATGCGAAAGGACGGCTAACCATGCCGACCCGTTATCGTGAATGGTTAATGGATGAGTGCCAAGGTCAGTTGGTATGCACGATTGATATTAATCACCGTTGTTTACTGCTCTATCCATTAGCTGAATGGGAAGAGATCGAACGTAAATTACGTCGCCTGTCTAGCATGAACCCTGCAGAACGCCGTTTACAGCGTTTGCTGTTGGGGTATGCCGATGATTGCGAAATGGATAAAAATGGTCGCTTACTTATTCCCCCTCCACTGCGCCAGCACGCCAGTTTAGAGAAAAAAATAATGTTGGTCGGGCAGCTTAATAAATTTGAGCTTTGGTCTGATGAACAGTGGCAGCAACAAATTGCTGAAGATATAGCCCTAGATGAGAATGTAGATATGTTGACCGATAACTTAAGAGATTTTTCACTTTAATATGAGTACTGAATTTGCCCATACCTCGGTACTGCTGCAAGAGTGTATCGATGGTTTAGCCATTAAAGCAGATGGCATTTATGTTGACGGTACCTTTGGAAGAGGGGGGCACAGTCGCGCCATTTTGCAACAGCTCGGTCCGAATGGGCGTTTAATTGCCATCGACCGCGACCCGCGCGCTATCGAAGCAGCTAAGCAGTTTGCTAATGACCCTCGCTTTCAAATTGTGCATGGTCCTTTTTCTGGCATTGAAAAGTATGTCGACGAGTTGGGTTTGAGCAAAAAAATTGACGGGGTATTGCTTGATTTAGGTGTGTCCTCTCCTCAGCTCGATGACGCTGAACGTGGTTTTAGCTTCATGCGCGAAGGGCCATTAGATATGCGCATGGATACCTCACAAGGGCAAACTGCCGCGCAGTGGCTCACACATGCAGCAGAAGAAGATATTGCATGGGTGATTAAAACCTTTGGTGAAGAGAAGTTTGGTAAACGCATTGCTCACGGCATTGTTAATGCGCGTCAAGAGCAAGCGTTAACCAGTACTTTGCAACTGGCAAAAATTATCGATGAAGCCTGCCCGGTTAAAGATAAACATAAACATCCGGCGACACGCAGCTTTCAAGCCATTCGCATTTATATAAACAGTGAGCTGGATGAAATTGAAATCGCCCTATTAGGGGCAATGAATAGCTTAGCAACCGATGGGCGTTTAGCGGTAATTAGTTTTCACTCTTTGGAAGACCGAATGGTGAAACGCTTCATTCGTAAGCAAGAAAAAGGTGAACAGTTTCCGAGAGGTTTTCCGCTTACTGAAGAGCAGTTAGCTCGTGGACGTTTCCTTAAAAGCATTGGCCGGGCGATTAAGCCTAGTGCCGCTGAAATTGAACAAAACCCGCGCTCGCGTAGTTCGGTGTTACGGGTTGCCCGTCGCTTGTAATGAGCGAAGCTAGCCGTCAGCCCAATTTATTAAGGGCAATATTAAAAGATGTTTGGCGTAATAAGCAGCATTTCCTGTTGTTACTTGCCACTGTTGTTTCGGCCTTCTGCGTGGTGTGGACGACTCACCATACTCGAATGTTTGTTGAGCAACGAGAAGTGTTGATGATGAATCGTGACGCCTTGAATGTGGAATGGCGACATCTGTTAATTGAGCAAAATGCATTAGCTGAACATAGTCGAATTGAGAGCATTGCTAAGAAACGTTTAGGCATGCATCGACCAAAAATAGAAGAACAAGTGGTAATCACTGAGCGATGAATAAAAAAGCAAGTAAACAAGGACTGTTCATTCACTGGCGATTTGTGCTGGTGATGGCGGTTGTTTGCTTAATATTCACCGCGTTGGTGAGCCGAGCCGCATATATTCAAGTGATTGCCCCTGACAGGTTAGTTTATGAGGGGGACTTGCGCTCTATTCGGACCAAAACAGGTTATGCAGAGCGTGGTGTTATTACCGATCGTTTCGGCAGTGAATTAGCTGTTAGTGTACCGGTACGGGCGATTTGGGCTGATCCTAAACATGTGGCAGACCAACATAGCTTTGAAAACCAAGAGGCTTGGGCGGCCTTAGCTAAAGTGCTCGATACCGATGTTATTAGCTTACAAAGCCGAGTTAACAACCCTAAGCGGCGTTTTGTATATTTACAGCGGCAAGTCAGTTCAGCGGTGGCTAACTATGTAGAGAAGTTGAAAATTAAAGGGGTTTATTTAAAGCCTGAATCTCGTCGTTTTTACCCTGCTGGCGAAGTAAGTGCTCACTTGGTAGGTTTTACTGATATTGATGACCATGGTTTAGAAGGCATTGAACGAAGTTACGACGACTGGCTCACTGGCGAGCCGGGTAAACGTAAAGTTCGCAAAGACCGTTTAGGTCGAGTGGTTGAAGATCTGGCGGTGATTCATCAAGCTAAACAAGCGCAAAATATTGCATTAAGTATCGACCAGCGCATTCAAGCTTTGGCTTACCGTGAACTTAAAAAAGCGGTAGCCGATACGCAAGCGACCTCTGGCAGCGTTGTGGTTTTAGATATACAAACTGGCGAAGTGCTAGCAATGGCCAATAGCCCCTCGTTTAACCCCAACAATCGCAATGAATTTCAAAGCTACCGCTATCGCAATCGCGCATTAACCGATAGCTATGAACCGGGCTCGACGGTAAAACCTTTATCGGTGATCGCAGCCTTGGAAGGTAACCATATTAAAACCAATAGTGTGATTAATACTAACCCCGGTTGGATGCAAATTGGTGGTCGACGAGTCCGTGATTCTCGTAACTATGGTGAAATCAGTTTAACCAAGGTCATTCAAAAATCGAGCAATGTAGCCACTAGCCAACTTGCTCTGAAGGTTGGGGTAGAGGGTATGCTCGACACCTTTTACAACGTGGGTTTTGGTAATGATGCTGGCTTAGGTTTAGTGGGTGAGTCTGGTGGACAAATGCCGCAACGTCGTCGTTGGTCTGATTTTGAACTCGCAACCTTGTCTTTTGGCTACGGCCTAATGGTGACGCCGCTACAGTTGGCTCAAGCCTATGCCACCATTGGCTCTGGCGGCGTTTTTCGACCCATTTCAATTATTAAATTGCAGCAAGCCTCGCCTGGCGAGCGAGTCTTTGAACAAGTTAAAGCAAATGCAGTATTAGAAATGATGGAGTCGGTTATTCAAGAAGGGGGTACCGGAAGAAAGGCCGCGGTACCCGGCTTTAGAGTAGCAGGTAAAACTGGTACCAGTCGCAAGGCTGTTCGTGGCGGTTATGGTGACGACTATGTTGCTATATTTGCAGGGGTTGCCCCTGTGAGTGACCCTAAACTGGCGATAGCTGTATTTGTCAACGAGCCGAAAAACGATCGCTATTATGGTGGTGACGTTGCTGCCCCTGTTTTTTCCAAAGTGATGCACGGTGGTTTGCAATACCTCAATGTCGCTCCAGATGACAATAGCAAGCACGTCGTTAAAGCCAAGGGAGGCAGCAACAATGAAACCTGATTTGTCTTCATTATTGGCTAAGTTTGCGATTTCTATCGCGCCAGATCTTAGTTTTAATGAGTTAACCCTGAATAGTCGTGAAGTGCTCACCGGCGATATATTTGTAGCGGTTAAAGGACATCAAGTTGATGGGCGCAATTATATTGATTCAGCCATCGATAACGGCGCGGTCGCCGTTATTCTTGATGCAGATGAAGAAAAGCACCATGGTCATATTGACTGGCAGAATAAAGTACCATGCATTCATTTTTGGCGGCTAAATAAGCAGCTTTCGCAGTTGGCCTCAGCGGCTTACTTTCCCACTGGTAACCCTTTAACTATTGTTGGGGTCACGGGCACAAACGGCAAAAGTACCGTCACCCATTATATTGCTAATTTAGCCAACTTAAGCGGTATGCGTGCTTCGGTCATGGGCACCTTAGGCAACGGAAAACCGGGTGAGTTACAAGCTACTGAGAACACTACCGCTGACGCAATAACTATTCAGCGTCAGTTAAGTGAAATGCACCAGCAGGGTTATCAATTAGTTGCGATGGAGATTTCTTCGCACGGCTTAGTGCAGCAACGGGTAGCGAGTGTGCCCTTTAAGGTGGCGATCTTCACTAACTTGAGTCGTGATCATCTCGATTACCACGGCACTATGGCTGAGTACGGGCGAGCAAAACAGGCCTTGTTCGATTGGCCAAGCTTACAATGCCGACTCATAAACGCCGATGATAGTTTTGGTAAACAGCTGTTAGAACATTACCCAACTGCTGAAGCATTGTCATTAGAAGACAGTCGAGCACAATGGCAAATTGGCGACCTTGCGTTTACTGAACAAGGTGCCAGTGGTTACATTGTTAGCCCCGAGGCCAGCCACGAAAAAGTGTTATTTACCAGTCCCTTATTAGGCCGCTTTAATGCCGAAAACCTCTTGTGTGCAGTAGCCTGCCTAAGCCACCTAGGTGTCGAGTTGTCATCGTTGGTGGAGTTATTACCAAAACTGAATGCGGTACCAGGGCGCATGGAATTGTTCGCCGGTAAATGTTCGGTAGTGGTAGATTATGCACATACCCCCGATGCATTAGATAAAGCCTTGTCTGCGTTACGCCAGCATTGCCGAGGAGCGCTTATTTGTATCTTTGGTTGCGGCGGCGATCGTGACAGGGGTAAGCGACCACTGATGGCGCAGGTCGCTGAGTTACACGCCGATCGAGTTATCGTCACCGATGACAATCCCCGCTTTGAAAATGCCTTAAGCATCGTTGAAGACATACTATTAGGTTTCTCTAAGCCTGAGGCGGTAACGGTCATCCACCAACGTGCCGACGCGATTGCCCACGCTATTACGCACTGCGGGGCTAAAGATATTATTTTGGTGGCGGGCAAGGGCCATGAAGATTATCAAATAATCGGTGCCGAAAGCTTAGATTATGACGAGCGAGTCGTGGTGCGAGACTTAGTGGGGCAGCCATTATGATCCCACTCATGTTATCTGAGCTTTTGGCGCCGTTAAATGCCCAACTAATCGGCAACGATTGTTTAATTCAAAGCGTAGATACTGATTCGCGCAAAGCCATGCCAAAAGGTCTTTTTGTTGCTCTAAGTGGTGAAAACTTTGATGGCCATCAGTTTGCTGAAGCGGCAATACAACAAGGCGCATTAGCGCTAATCGTTGAGCAAAAACAAGCCTTGCCGGTTCCGCAGTTGTTGGTGGCCGATTGCCGGCTCGCCCTCGGGCACATTGCCAGTTATTTACGAGATAAATTGCAGCTGCCTTGTTGCGCGATCACGGGTAGTAACGGTAAAACCACCGTCAAAGAAATGTGCAGTAGCATCTTATCTCAAGCAAAGGATGTGTTGGCGACCCAAGGTAATTTCAATAATGACATCGGTGTCCCCTTATCGCTATTGCGAGCCACAGAACAGCACCAAGTAGGGGTGCTTGAGTTAGGGGCAAACCATATTGGCGAAATCGCTTATACGGTGAATTTGGTTAAACCTAAAGTGGCACTGATTAATAATGTGTCGGCGGCCCATATTGAAGGTTTTGGTGACCAAGCAGGAGTGTTAAAAGCTAAATCAGAGTTGTTTCAAAATCTCAATGCTGAGCAGTTAGCTATTTGCGAAGCCGGTAGTGATTATCAGCAAACGCTGATGGATGCCGCTAAACCCGCTAAGGTGCAACTGTTTTCGCTAGATGATTGTAAGGCCGATTACTATGCCAGCGATATTGTTTCAATGGGTGTCCAAGGTAGTCAGTTTACCTTGAACACTCCTTACGGTATGCAAACCGTACAGGTCAATATGGCGGGTCAACATAACGTGAAAAATGCGGTGGCGGCGTCGGCGCTTGCGTTGGCGATGGGAGCGACCTTAAGTGAGGTTCAGCTCGGCCTCGCTCAATTGGATAATGTACCGGGAAGAGTTAACCTGCAGCCGCTTAGCCAGCAGGTTAGCCTTATCGATGATAGTTACAACGCCAATCCTGCATCCTTTAAGGCTGCCATAGATATTTTAGCCAGTTTTGAGGGGCACCGCTTTCTTGTTGCTGGTGCAATGGGAGAGATGGGGCAAGATTCTGAGCAAGCCCATAAGAGCGTCGTGCAGCAAGCGCTTGACAGTGGCATCAGCTTGTATTCTTATGGCGCGTCTTTTGAATCGGCATTGGCTGATTTAGGGCAACTAGAGCGGTTTTTTGATTCCCATGAACAGCTTGTTGAACAGTTAACTGAAGCATTAAAACAAACCAGCCAACAGCCATGTTTGATATTGGTTAAGGGTTCTCGTTCAACGCATATGGAAAAAGTCGTCCAGCACTTACAACACAATTTTAAGAAGGGTTTCGAATGTTAGTTTGGTTAGCGGAATATCTGCAGCAATACTTTGGTGGATTTTCGCTATTTGGGTATTTGACGTTTCGTGCGATTGTTAGCGTATTAACGGCTTTGGTGTTTGGTCTTTGGATGGGGCCGAAATTGATCCGCCGTTTACAACTGTTGCAAATTGGTCAAACCGTAAGAAATGATGGGCCTGAGTCTCATCTCAGTAAATCAGGCACTCCTACTATGGGCGGTGTGTTGATCATCGCTTCGGTATTTTTGTCTACCTTGCTGTGGGCTCGATTAGATAATCATTACGTGTGGGTAATGTTATTTGTATTCGGTAGCTATGGTGCGATTGGTTTTGTAGACGATTACCGAAAAGTGATTCGTAAAGATCCAGCAGGCTTAATTGCTCGTTGGAAGTACTTTTGGCAATCGGTCGTAGCCTTAGTCGTGGCCACTTATTTATTCTTTAGTGCCGATTCTGCCGCACAGACGCAATTGGTACTGCCATTCATCAAAGATATTATGCCGCAGTTAGGGTGGTTATTTATCCCCTTAACCTACTTAGTGATTGTTGGCAGTAGTAATGCAGTGAATCTGACCGATGGCCTTGATGGGCTGGCGATTATGCCCAGTGTGATGGTGGCCTCGGCATTTGCGTTAATTGCCTACCTTACGGGCCATGCTAATTTCTCCAGCTATTTATTTATTCCTTATATTCCAGAAGCCTCTGAGCTGGTCGTGGTGTGCACCGCGATGGTGGGCGCAGGTTTGGCCTTCCTTTGGTTCAATACTTACCCTGCACAAGTTTTTATGGGCGATGTGGGTTCGTTGGCTTTAGGTGCTGCGCTGGGCGCGGTGGCGGTATTAGTTCGCCAAGAGTTACTGTTGGTGATTATGGGCGGAGTTTTTGTGATGGAAACGGTGTCGGTTATTTTGCAGGTGGGCTCGTATAAGTTGCGCGGGCAACGAATATTCCGCATGGCGCCGATTCATCATCACTACGAATTAAAAGGTTGGCCTGAGCCACGCGTTATTGTGCGCTTTTGGATCATTTCCTTGATTTTAGTACTGATTGGTTTAGCTACCTTAAAAGTAAGGTAAAACAGAAGGTTGAGTTGTTATTGTGAGTAAATTGCAGCCACAAAAACGTTACGCAGTCGTTGGTCTTGGAGCCAGCGGGATGAGTAGTGTGCGCTTTTTACTTAGCCAAGGCATCTCTCCTTTAATTTGTGATACCCGTATTTCCCCTCCAGGCTTGACACAACTAGCAGACAATTTGACGGTGGTTTGTGGTGAGCTGCCTTTACTTCAATTACTCGACTGTGATGTGGTGATTGTTAGTCCAGGGGTAGCGCTGGCTCACCCTGTATTGCAAAAAATTGCCGAGGCCGGCGTATCGTTGATTGGTGACGTAGAGTTATTTTGTCACTATGCGCTGGCTCCGATAGTCGCGATTACCGGTTCTAATGGTAAAAGCACCGTCACCAGTTTAGTGGGAGACATGGCCAAGCAAGCCGGCATTAACGTGGCGGTTGGCGGTAATATTGGGGTTCCCGTACTCGATTTATTGGCTGACGATGTGCAACTGTATGTCCTCGAGTTATCCAGCTTTCAACTGGAAACGACGGATTCTCTCGCAGCTTGTGCAGCAACGGTGCTAAATATTAGCGAAGACCATATGGATCGCTATCAAGGTTTAGCAGACTACATCGCCGCTAAACAGAAAATATACCAGCACGCTACAACCGCCATTGTTAATTTGGATGATGCCGACTCGCAACCTCATGTTAATGCCAAGCAAGTCATCAGCTTCTCGTTGACCTCAGCGGGAGATTACAGCCTAAGTGATAATCAGCAGCAATTGATGAAGGGCGAGCGAGTGTTACTTGCTACCGAAGAGCTTCCTTTAGTGGGTACGCACAACTATGCAAACATTTTGGCAGCCTTAGCGCTAGCAGACGCAGCGGGCATTGCACTTGAGGCCTGCTTAATCGCTATCAAACAATTTGTTGGTTTAGCGCATCGTTGCCAACTGGTCTCGCGTAAGCGAGGCATTAGTTGGATTAACGATTCTAAAGCGACCAACGTAGGGGCTACCATTGCCGCGCTTAAAGGCCTAGTTCAAGCTCGGCAGCAGTTATGGTTGATTGTAGGCGGTGACAGTAAAGATGGCGATTTAAGCGAGTTAGCAGGGCCGCTGGCAGCTGTCGCTGGCGTGGTGGCCTTTGGTAAAGACAAACAACGCTTTAAAGATATTGCGGCCAATACTCTGTTGGTCGACAACCTTGAACAAGCGCTCACTTGGTGTAAGCAACAGGCTAAAAGCGGAGATACGGTGTTGCTGTCACCCGCTTGCGCTAGCTTAGATATGTACCGTAACTTTGAAAATCGTGGGCAGCATTTTTGTCAGTTGGTGGAGGCGCTATGAAAATAATGGCTAAACCACTATGGTTCACTCATCTACTTGCCCTCGTTAATCCTGAGGCTAAAGATGTCAAAGAACCTTTACTGTTTGACCGACAGTTACTGTGGCTAGCGTTAAGCTTGATGGTAGTAGGCTTGGTGATGGTGTCTTCAGCATCTATCCCTGAAGGCATTGCCTTAAGTGATGACCCATTTCGTTTTACTAAACGCCATGGTATCTACTTGTTGTTATGTTTGTGCACCATGGCCGCGGTGGTTCAAATACCGATGTCATGGTGGCAATCGCATAACGCAAAATTACTTTTATTGGCGGGCTTGGCCTTAGTCTTAGTCTTGCTGGTGGGGCGTAATATTAATGGCAGTAGTCGCTGGATAGGCCTAGGCCCAATCAATATTCAGCCAGCAGAATTCTCTAAGTTGGCCTTGTTTACCTATCTTGCCGGTTATTTAGTTCGGCGGCATGAACAAGTTCGTGAAAACCTAAAAGGCTTTTTAAAGCCTTTAGTGGTGTTTTTCATGCTGGCGGTATTGCTATTAGCACAGCCCGATTTAGGCAGCGTCATCGTGATGTTTGTTACCACAGTAGGCATGCTGTTTTTAGCGGGCGCGAAGCTCATTCAATTCTTTGGCTTAATGTTTACCGGCATTGTGGCGGTAGTGACCTTGATTATCGCAGAACCTTACCGAATGCGCCGCGTATCTTCATTCCTAGACCCTTGGCAAGACCCCTTTGGTAGCGGTTACCAATTAACCCAGTCGTTAATGGCGTTTGGCCGAGGCGATTGGCTAGGAGAGGGGCTCGGTAATTCTATACAAAAATTGGAATACTTGCCTGAGGCACATACCGACTTTGTGGTGGCGGTATTAGCCGAGGAGCTTGGCTTTATTGGCGTCTGCGGCGTATTGCTTCTGCTGATTTTACTGGTGATTAGAGCGATGAAAATTGGCCAAAAAGCCTTGTTGGCCGAGCAAGCATTTGCTGGCTATTTAGCTTGTGGTATCGGCATTTGGTTTAGTTTTCAAACGATGGTGAATGTGGGGGCCGCATCCGGCTTAATGCCCACCAAAGGGTTAACGCTTCCGCTAATTAGTTATGGCGGCTCGAGTTTATTGGCAATGTCGATAGCCATTGCCATGTTGTTGCGAATTGATCATGAACTTCGATTGGCGAAATGCCAAGCCTACACGAGGGAAGCCCATGGTTAAGCAAGATAAAGCAAAATTATTAGTCATGGCAGGCGGTACTGGTGGGCACGTATTTCCTGGCTTAGCGGTGGCCGATTATCTTAAGCTGCAGGGCTGGGATATTTCTTGGTTAGGCACCGCCGAGAGAATGGAAGCCCAGTTAGTGCCCAAACACGGCTACCCCATCGATTTCATTAGTATTCAAGGGGTGCGCGGCAATGGTTTACGCCGTAAATTGGCGGCACCTTTCAAATTGTTGAATGCGGTGCGCCAAGCGGTCCGTGTGATTAAGCGTTATCAACCTGATGTGGTGTTAGGCATGGGCGGTTTTGCCAGTGGCCCTGGTGGGATTGCTGCTTGGTTGATGCGCAAGCCTTTGGTATTGCACGAACAAAATGCCGCCGCTGGCTTAACCAATAGAATGTTAGCAAAAATTGCCTCGCGGAGTTTGATGGCATTTCCTGGCGCCTTGCCGTGTTCTGCCAAAGCGCAAGTGGTTGGCAATCCAGTGCGTGAAACCGTGTTAGCCCTACCGCTAAAAACGCTCAGTGAACAGCGTGATTTCAAACTGTTAGTGATTGGCGGAAGTTTGGGCGCTGAGGTGTTTAATCAACAGCTGGCAGCCGGTATAAAACAAAGCGGATTAAACCTCAATATTTGGCATCAAGCGGGCAAAGATAAGCAGCAAAGTGCCATTGATGCCTATGCGGCAGCGTCACTTGCTGAAAGTTTGAGCGAACAGCCCAAGATAGTAGAGTTTATTGATGATATGGCTGCAGCTTATCAGTGGGCTGATGTGATACTCTGTCGCGCTGGCGCGCTAACTGTCTCTGAAGTCGCTGCGGCAGGTATTCCGGCTATTTTTGTGCCCTTACCTTATGCGGTTGACGACCATCAGACAAAAAACGCCCAATTTTTGGTGGCAGCCGATGCTGCTCGATTATTAAAACAGAGTGAATTTTCAGCGCAAAATATTGCGAGCCTACTTAATGAATTTGCCGATCCTGCATTGCGTTTAGCCTGTGCTCGCAATGCGCGACAGCAGGCTACTGTAGACGCAACTGAAAAAGTGGCTGCAGTATGCCAAGCGTTAAATAAGAGTAATAGTTAGATGAGTAAAGTTGAGTTAGCCAAGTTACGAACCATGATCCCAGAGATGCGAAAAGTGAAACGTATTCATTTCGTAGGGATCGGTGGTGCCGGTATGGGCGGTATAGCAGAAGTGTTGGCTAATGAAGGCTATCAGATTTCAGGTTCCGACCAAGCAGAAAGTGCAATGACAGAGCGCTTACAAGCGGTGGGCGCCGAAGTGTTTTTCTCACATGACGCTAGCAATATCGACGGCGCTAACGTGGTGGTGGTTTCTACCGCCATTCGCGAGGACAACCCAGAAGTGCAAGCGGCTAGAGCTGCGCGTATTCCGGTGGTTCGCCGTGCTGAAATGTTGGCTGAGTTAATGCGTTATCGCCATGGTGTTGCGGTTGCTGGTACGCACGGTAAAACTACCACCACCAGTTTAATCGCCAGTATTTATGCTCAGGCCGAGCGCGATCCTACTTTTGTTATTGGTGGCCTACTAAATAGTGCCGGTACCAATGCTCGCCTAGGTAAAAGCCGCTATTTGATTGCTGAAGCCGATGAAAGTGATGCCTCATTTTTGCATCTTCAGCCTATGGTTGCAGTCGTTACCAACGTTGAACCCGACCATATGGAAACCTATGGTGGCGACGAAGCCCAATTACATGCCACCTTCATTGAATTTTTACATAACCTGCCATTTTATGGTGTCGCGGTGATGTGTATCGATGACCAAGGTGTACAAACTTTACTGCCACAAATTGGCCGCCAAATTATTACCTACGGATTCTCTGACAGCGCCGATGTGCAAATACAACAGTTTACACAAAATGGTGACCGTTGTTCATTCAGCGTATTAAGAGAAGGCCGAGCAGAACTGGCGATTACCTTAAACATGCCGGGTGAACATAATGCGCTTAATGCTGCGGCGGCTATTGCTGTGGCCACTGAAGATGGCATTGAAGATGCCGCGATAGTTGAAGCGCTAAATAGCTTCGCAGGAATTGGGCGTCGTTTTCAACAATATGGCGAATTTGCCACCGGTAATGGTAATGCACTACTGGTCGACGATTATGGTCATCACCCTACTGAAGTTCTCGCTACCTTAAAAGCGGCCCGCGCTGCTTGGCCAGAGCGCCGCTTGGTCATGGCTTTTCAGCCACATCGTTATACCCGTACTCGCGACCTGTACGAAGACTTTGTTGATGTATTGGCGCAAGTTGACAGCCTATTGCTGCTAGAGGTGTATTCAGCCGGAGAAGACCCAATAGCCGGTGCCGATAGCCGCGCTTTATGTCGTAGTCTTCGCCAGCGTGGTTTAGAGCCTATCTATGTTAAACAACCCAGTGAATTGAGTGGCTTATTAGCCGATGTGATTCAAGATGGTGACGTCGTGCTTACTCAAGGTGCAGGAAATATTGGCGTGTTAGCTCGCCAGTTGGGTGCAATGCAATTACAAATTGAACAACTTAGAGGTAGTAAGTCTTAATGGCTAGCTTAGTGGTTAACAAAGTCGCAGTATTATTCGGTGGTGATTCTGCCGAACGCGAGGTATCGCTAAAATCCGGTAATGCCGTGTTATCTGGCTTGCTTCGCGCGGGTATCAATGCCCAAGGGATTGATACTAAAGGCTTTGATTTAAACCTCTTAAAACAAAGAAAATATAGTCATGTATTTATTGCTCTGCACGGCAGAGGTGGAGAAGACGGCACCTTACAAGGGGCCTTAGAGTATTTAGCTTTGCCCTATACCGGCAGCCGAGTATTAGGTTCAGCCTTAGCCATGGACAAAATACGCTGTAAGCAAATCTGGCAAAATATGGGTTTGCCAACAGCGTCTTACAAAGTGGTCGAGAAAGGTCATTACCGGGCCGGTGAGGCTGCCGATATTTTGGCTGAGTTATCTGGTAGCGTGATTGTTAAGCCGGCCTTAGAAGGGTCTAGCATCGGCATGGCCAAAGCGGATACCGCAGAAGAGTTAGAGGAAGCCATCACTAATGCGTTTGAGTATGACTCTCGAGTGCTTATTGAACAATGGATTAGCGGCGCGGAATATACGGTGGCAATCGTTGGTGAGCGGGTATTACCGTCTATTAGAATGAGAACGCCGCATACTTTTTACGATTATAACGCCAAGTATCAAAGCTCTTCGACAGAGTATTTTTGTCCCAGTGGTTTAAGTGATGCTGCCGAACAGCTGTTGGCTGATATTGCGATGAAGGCATTTAAAGCGGCAGACTGTGAAGGCTGGGGGCGGGTTGATTTTATGGCCGACCAACAAGGCAACTGGTATTTGCTTGAAGTGAACACATCGCCAGGCATGACCGAAAAAAGCCTAGTGCCAATGGCCGCTAAGCAAGCAGGCATGAGTTTCGACCAGTTAGTGGTCAGTATTTTAGATTTGGCCCATTAATCATGGAAATGACTCCACTGCAAAAGCAGAAATTAGCCTACTGGGCTGGAGTCGCCTTTTTTGTGCTGGTGCTATTGGCTTTAAGTTGGGGGCTGCATTCAGTTTATCTGAGTATCAGTGATAAACAGCTCAGCCCGATGAATCGTTTATTGGTATCGGGCAAGCGTGAGTTTGTGTTGGACCAAGAGTTGCAACAAGCGCTGGCAGGTTTACCTGAAGCGGGGAATTTCTTTAGCCTTGACGTTTCTAAAGTCAAAGCTGAGTTAGAGCAGTTACCCTGGGTAGAACATGTAACAGTACGCAAGCAATGGCCGGATAAGTTGTCGGTAAACTTGCAAGAGCAACAAGTGGTCGCTCGTTGGAATAATGCGGCCTTATTGAATCAGCAAGGGCATATCTTTGATGCGCCTCAGCAAAGAGTCAGTGAGGTGTTGGTCAATTTAAGTGGGCCAGACGAACAGGCGGCAGTGGTATTAGCCACTTTTAAACAGCTACAGCAAGTGTTGCAGAGTGATGGTTTAAGCATTGCCAGCTTAGCGCTAAATGAACGGCATGCTTGGCAAGTTAGTTTGGCAAACGGAATAGTATTGCAGTTAGGCAAAGAAGATAAGCTCAATCGTATTGCGCGCTTTGTCTCAGTTTACCCACAGCTAAAACCAGAGGCTGTGGCTTATGTGGATTTACGGTATGACACGGGTTTTGCAGTGGGATGGAAGAAACAGGAAGGCTTGGCGATAAATGACCAAAGTAACGGATAGAAAACTGATAGTTGGCCTCGATATTGGCAGCGCTAAAATCACCGCGTTAATCGGTGAGGTACTGCCTAGCAATGAGATGAGCATTATCGGTGTGGGCAGTCATCCGGCAAAAGGCATGGACAAAGGTGGCGTAAACGACCTTGACTCAGTCGTTAAGACGGTTCAGCGTGCCTTGCAAGAAGCTGAGTTAATGGCGGATTGTAAAATCAGCTCTGTCTACCTTGGTGTTTCTGGCCGCCATATTCGCTGCTTGAACGAAAAAGGCATGGTGCCAATCAGCGACGAAGAAGTCACCCAAGACGATGTGGATAATGCTATTCATACGGCTAAGTCGGTCAAACTGCCTGACGAGCACCGTATTTTGCATGTACTGCCACAAGAGTTTGCCATCGATTTTCAAGAGGGAATTAAAAACCCAATTGGTTTATCGGGGGTGCGAATGGAAGCCAAAGTACATCTGATTGCTTGCCATAACGATATGGTAAAAAACATTGTTAAGTGTGTTGAACGCTGTGATTTGAAAGTCGACCAGCTCATTTTTTCAGCCTTGGCTTCCAGTTACGCGGTGCTTACAGAAGATGAAAAAGAGCTCGGTGTATGTGTGGTTGATATTGGTTCTGGCACCATGGATATCGCCGTTTACACCAGTGGTGCTTTACGCCACACCTCAGTGGTTCCTTTTGCGGGCACTTCAGTGACTCGCGATATTGCCACCGTATTTGGCACACCGCTAAACGATGCCGAAGCGGTAAAAGTTCGCTACGGCTGCGCGTTAGGCAGTATGGTCAGTCGCGACGATACGATTGAAGTACCTAGTGTGGGCGGAAGACCTTCACGTAGCTTGCAAAGACAGACTCTGGCCGAGGTGATTGAGCCGCGTTATACCGAGCTGTTTGGTATGATCAAAAGCAAACTCGATGAGCTGGCCGACGATCTGCAGGCGCAGGGCACAAAATTACAATTAGGCGCTGGTGTAGTGTTAACCGGTGGTGCCGCTCAAATTGAAGGTGTAGTAGAATGCGCCGAGAAAATTTTACAGTGTCAGGTACGGGTTGGTTCTGCCAACAATGTAGCTGGCCTAACAGAATACGTACAAGCACCTACTTACTCTACAGCAGTAGGTTTGTTGCATTACGGAATGGAAAATCAGACTGAAAAACCAATTGAAGTGAAAAACATCAGTAGCGTTGGCAATATTGCGAAGCGATTGCACAGTTGGTTTAAAGGTGAATTTTAGTTTTTGCTAATTGGCAAAAATAAAGCGGAGAGAGAACTATGTTTGAGATTATGGATAGTCATACCGATGAAGCGGTAATTAAAGTTGTTGGTGTTGGTGGCGGCGGTGGTAATGCCGTTGAGCACATGGTTGCCCAATCAATTGAAGGTGTAGAGTTCATCACCATCAATACTGATGCGCAGGCACTACGTAATTCAGGGGCTGACAATACTTTGCAAATTGGTGGGGCCATCACCAAAGGGCTAGGCGCTGGCGCAAACCCAGAAGTAGGGCGCGAAGCTGCTATGGAAGATCGTGATGCGATCATGAGCCAGTTGCAAGGTGCCGATATGGTGTTTATTGCTGCTGGTATGGGTGGCGGTACCGGTACGGGTGCAGCGCCAGTGGTTGCCGAAGTGGCTAAAGAGCTGGGTATTCTTACCGTAGCGGTAGTCACTAAGCCGTTTGGATTTGAAGGCAAAAAGCGTACTAGCTATGCCCAACAAGGTATTGAGCAACTGAGTAAAGATGTTGATTCATTGATCACCATCCCGAACGACAAATTGCTAAAAGTATTAGGCCGTGGCGTATCTTTACTCGATGCATTTAAAGCTGCCAATAATGTATTACTGGGTGCGGTACAAGGTATTGCCGAGCTAATTACTCGTCCAGGTTTAATTAACGTGGATTTCGCCGATGTTCGCACGGTTATGCGCGAGATGGGCACTGCGATGATGGGAACCGGTATCGCCTCTGGTGAAGATCGCGCTGAAGAAGCGGCCGAGTTAGCGATTTCAAGCCCATTGCTTGAAGATGTTGATTTAGCGGGTGCTCGCGGTATTTTGGTTAACATTACTGCTGGTTTCGACATGAGTATTGAGGAGTTTGAAACGGTAGGTAATGCGGTTAAAGGTTTCGCCTCTGAGAACGCAACTGTCGTTGTTGGTGCCGTTATTGACCCAGAAATGAGCGATGAGTTGCGGGTAACGGTCGTCGCCACCGGTATTGGTGCTGAACGTCGTCCTGATATTTCAATTGTTAAGCCGCAGGCAGCAGTTAATGCTGAGCCCGTAGCGCGTACTATGCCAGCAGATTCAGCTCCAATGATGGATGAGCCTGCAGCGGTAGTAAATGCTGAGCCTCGCAGTATCGGCGGTGATGGCGATTATTTAGACATCCCAGCATTTCTGCGTCGCCAAGCAGATTAATCTGTTGGTGGTTGGTGAAGTTTTGGTCAAAAGTTTGTGACTTACCTCAAACTTGTGGTAACATGTCAGACCATTAACGTTTAATTGGTCGTAGAGCAGAGGAATTTTTATGCTTAAACAACGGACTCTTGAAAAATCTGTACAGGCAACAGGGATCGGTTTGCACTCTGGGCACAAGGTCACAATAGTATTGCGTCCTGCTCCAGCGAACACTGGTATCTTGTTTAACCGTACTGATCTGGATCCAGTTGTAACGATCCCAGCCAAAGCCGAGCTAGTGCGCGACACCATGCTTTGTACTTGTCTTATCGATGATGCGGGCAACCGTATTTCAACGGTAGAGCATTTAATGGCTGCGCTTTCTGCCTTAGGTTTGGATAATGTAATTATCGATGTTGATGCGCCAGAACTACCGGTGATGGATGGTAGCTCAAGCCCATTTATATTCTTATTACAATCAGCCGGTATTGCTGAGCAATCTGCCGCAAAGAAATTTATCCGTATCAAGCAAGCGATTCGTGTTGAACATGAAGACAAGTGGGCTGAACTATTACCAAATAGTGAAGGCTTTAAAATTGACTTCTCTATTGATTTTGACCACCCAGCAATGGAAGGTCGCAATCAAGAAATTTCAATGTTGTTTTCTGCCGATAAGTTTGTAAAAGATATTAGTCGTGCCAGAACCTTTGGTTTCATGCGCGATATTGAGTATTTGCAATCTAAAAACCTAGCATTAGGTGGCGGATTGGAAAATGCTATTGTGTTAGACGACTATCGCATTCTTAACGAAGATGGCCTTCGTTATGACGACGAGTTTGTAAAACACAAGTTGTTAGACGCCGTCGGTGATTTATATATGGCAGGTTTGCCTATTCTTGGACACCTACGCGCTCACAAGTCAGGACATGCACTAAATAACAATTTGGTTCGTGCTTTGCTTGAACAGCAACATGCTTGGGAAATTGTCACATTTGAAGACAAAGCCGAAGCTCCAGCTGCATTCCAACAACCGGTTTACAGCTTCTAGTAAAATTTTGGTCGGCGCTGGCTAACTCTCTCCGCTCAGCGCTGCTAATTTTTCCAACTTTTCCCGTAGTTCATCAGGTACGTGTTTTGCTAATTCTGTGATATGTTTAGCTGCTTGGGTGCTTAGCTGGCGTTTTCCAGTGCTTTTTACTTCTGCTTCTGGTTTAATGCTCTTCAATTCGGGATTGATTTTTAGCTCCAAACTGACAACGCTTGGTATGGCTTTACGCAACTCAGACAGTAGTTCAAATCTGAACTGCTTTAATCTGGTTAACCAGGCTGCACTTGGGGCCTGAACAATAGCAACTCCTTGGCGCATATTGACGATACGGCATTGCTGTAGTTTGTAACGTGACAAAATATCGTTACCTAACTGTTGCAACTGCAAACGTTGCTGCAGCGGTTGTTCGATTTGAGCAAACTGCTTTTGCAGAAATATCCGCTCTATCGAAATCGGTTGGTGTTGCCGTTTGGACATTATAATTAGCATTTATCTATGAAATTAAGTTTAGTATACGCCCATAAAGGTGAGACCAGAACTGTTCGTTTTAATCCATTGCGCTTATTTTGGCTGGGTTTTCTCGTGGTCGCACTGATCTGTAGCATTGGCTTGTGGGGCGTTCAGCAATATCAAAATTTGGCTCGACAACAAATTGGCTTGTTAAGTCAGTTAGAGCGTTCGCAGGCAGAGCCGAAACTGGCCCAGTTTGAGCAATCCCTGCGTCACCAATACAGCCAACTGGCAGTGCGGGTTGGCCAAATGCAAGTTGAAATGACCCGCTTAAACGCTTTGGGTGCCCGTCTGATTGAAGATACCGAGTTAGCCGCTGAGTTTGACTTTTCTGCTACGCCACCGATTGGTGGGCCAATGTTAGATATTGATAACTCAAATCACGCCAATAGCAGTGTATTCTATGACTTGTCGCAACTTGAGCGACAAGTGGATTCGAAGAAAAAGTCTCTGGCCCTGCTTGAATCTTGGCAACAGAGTCACCATCTAGTAACTAACAGCTTTATTTCTGGTTGGCCAGCTAAAGGCCCAGGAATTTGGATATCTTCGCCATTTGGTACGCGAGTCGACCCTTTCACTAAAAGAAAGGCCCGTCATAAAGGCGTAGATATAGCAGGTAAAGAAGGTACAAAAATTCGCTCCGTAGGAGCAGGCGTGGTGGTGTGGGCAGGCAGTCGCTTTGGTTACGGTAACCTCGTCGAAATTGAGCATGGTAACGGGATGGTAACCCGCTACGCGCATGCTAAAGATGTATTAGTAAAAGAAGGTGATGTGATAAATAAAGGGGATGAGATTGCACTCATGGGCAGCACTGGCCGCTCTACTGGGTCTCATGTCCATTTTGAGGTTCTCAAAAATGGACAAGCTCTTAACCCAAGTAAATTTATTTATCGCAAAACCAAGACCTAGAAAATTGGATTTCGTCTTAGCAAAAGTAGTGTTTCATGATTAGTAAATTAGTAACGAAAATCGTTGGTACTCGAAATGACCGTACCATCAAAAAAATGCGCAAAGTGGTCACTAGCATTAATGCCTTTGAACCTGAATTTGAAAAACTGTCTGCTGAAGAAATTAAAGCCAAGGCGGGCGAGTTTAAATTACGCGTAGAACAAGGCGAGAGTCTTGAAGCTATTCTCCCAGAAGCTTTTGCTGTGGTGCGTGAAGCCTCTAAGCGGGTTTTTGGTATGCGTCACTTCGATGTGCAAATGATGGGGGGCATGGTTCTCAATGATAACCAGATTGCTGAGATGCGTACCGGTGAAGGTAAAACCTTAACGGCGACGCTTCCTGCCTATCTAAACGGGATTACCGGTAAAGGCGTCCACGTGATTACCGTGAACGATTACTTAGCCCAGCGTGATGCCGAGTGGAACCGACCTTTATTTGAATACTTAGGTTTAAGTGTCGCAGTTAATATTAGCGGTATGGACCATCAGGTTAAGAAAGAGGCTTACGCCGCTGACATTACCTACGGAACCAACAATGAATTTGGTTTCGACTACCTACGTGACAACATGGCTTTTGCGCCCGAACAACGCGTGCAACGACCATTAAACTACGCGGTAGTGGATGAAGTGGATTCGATTCTTATCGATGAGGCCCGTACGCCGTTAATTATCTCTGGCCCTGCTGAAGACAGCTCAGAGTTATACAAAAAAATTAATGACGTTATCCCCCTATTGGTGCGCCAAGAAGAAGAAGACACTGAAGAGTTGATTGGTGACGGTCACTTCACGCTTGACGAGAAAAACAAGCAAGTACACCTTACCGAGAATGGTCAGATCTTCGTTGAAGAAACGCTGCAGCAACGTGGCATGTTAGAAGAGGGTGACTCTTTATACAACGCCGCCAACATCAGCTTATTACATCACGTTAATGCAGGCTTACGCGCACACACCTTGTTTGAGCGCAACGTAGACTACATTGTTAGTGAAACGGGCGAAATTGTTATCGTTGACGAGCATACTGGCCGTACTATGCCTGGTCGTCGTTGGTCTGAAGGTTTGCATCAAGCCGTAGAGGCGAAAGAAGGGGTTAACATTCAAAATGAAAACCAAACCTTAGCCTCGATTACTTTCCAGAATTACTTCCGCTTGTATGAAAAGTTATCGGGCATGACCGGTACCGCGGATACTGAAGCTTTCGAATTTCAGTCAATCTATGGCTTGAACACGGTGGTTATTCCTACCAATAAACCGATGGTGCGTGATGACCAAGGTGATCTGGTTTATTTAACGGCAGAAGAAAAATATAACGCGATTATTGAAGACATCCGCCAGTGTGTTAAGGCCGAGCGCCCGGTACTAGTGGGTACCGTGTCTATCGAAAATTCTGAGTTATTATCCAATATTCTTAACAAAGAAAAAATTAAGCACAACGTACTCAACGCTAAATTCCATGAGAAAGAAGCTGAGATCGTGGCTTGTGCGGGTATGGCTGGCTCAGTCACTATCGCCACAAACATGGCTGGCCGTGGTACCGATATTGTATTAGGTGGCAGCCTGCAAGCCGACTTAGCCGCGCTAGGCGAAGATGCTAGCGAACAGCAAATTGCCGACGCTAAAGCCCAATGGCAAGTGCGTCACGATGCGGTGTTAGCTTCGGGTGGTTTGCATATTATTGGTACTGAGCGTCATGAATCTCGCCGTATTGATAATCAGCTACGTGGTCGTTCTGGTCGTCAAGGTGATGCTGGTTCAACCCGCTTCTACTTGTCGATGGAAGACAGCTTGATGCGTATTTTTGCCTCAGACCGGGTAACTGGAATGATGAAAAAATTGGGTATGGAAGAAGGTGAAGCCATTGAGCACCCTTGGGTGACTCGCGCTATTGAGAATGCTCAGCGTAAAGTAGAAGGGCGTAACTTCGACGTGCGTAAATCCTTGCTTGAATTTGATGATGTGGCCAACGACCAACGTAAAGTGGTCTATGAGCAACGTAATGACTTGATGGACAGTGACAGCATTACCGAGACCATCGATGTGATCCGTGAAGATGTTTATTCAGCGGTGATCGACGAGTACATTCAGCCTCAATCTCTTGAAGAAATGTGGCAAGTGAGTGAGCTTGAGCAACGCTTGAAGAGTGATTTTGGCTTAGATTTACCGATTCAGAAATGGCTAGACGAAGATGATAAACTGCATGAAGAGAAGCTTCGTGAAAAAATCCTCGAAGCGGCAGTGGCTGAGTACCAGCTTAAAATAGATAAAGTGGGTGCTGATCCGATCAAACAATTTGAAAAATCGGTGATGTTACAAACCCTTGATCAGCTGTGGAAAGAACACTTAGCGGCCATGGACCATTTGCGTCAGGGTATCCATCTACGTGGTTACGCACAGAAAAACCCTAAGCAAGAGTACAAGCGCGAATCCTATGAGCTGTTCACGCAGATGCTAGAAGTGCTTAAGTTAGACGTGATCGGCATTTTAAGCCGGGTTCAGGTACAAGATCCTGAAGAAGTCACCGCCATGGAAGAAAAACGTCGTGAAACTGAACGACGTGCCATGGAGATGCGTAATCAGCAAGCTCAAGAGCAATTGCAACAAGAGCAGCAAGCAGGGCCAAGCGGGAAACCGGTCACTCGTGAAGGCCAAAAAGTGGGCCGTAATGACCCTTGTCCTTGTGGTTCGGGTAAAAAATTCAAACAATGTCATGGTAAATTGTCATAGTTTGAAGGCCTAAGTGAAAACAACAAGGAGAGCATCAGCTCTCCTTTTTACTGTCTCAATTAAATAAGCAAACCAGGAGGGTAGCCTTGAAAACGGTCAATGTGGCGGTGGGAGTCATCGTTAAAGGTGAGCAAATATTATTAAGCTTGCGCCATCAGCAGCAACATCAAGGCGGCAAGTGGGAGTTTCCCGGCGGTAAAATTGAAGCGCAAGAAAGTGTTGTTGAGGCGCTGGCCCGCGAGTTGCAAGAAGAACTGCTCATTAATATCGCCCACGACAGCTGCGAGCCTCTAATTCGCATTGAGCACGACTATGGCGATAAACGAGTATGTTTACATGTTTATACCGTTAAACGCTTCTCAGGGGAGCCTAAAGGGGCTGAGCAGCAGGAGATACGTTGGGTCGATAAAGCCAAACTGGCAGACTACCAATTTCCGGCCGCTAATCAGGCCATTTTACAGGCCATCCAACAAAGCGAGCTGTAGCAAGCTCAAGTTAAACATGCCTATAGCACTGAATGCTTACAGCCGGCATGCTCGAAGTTGAGAAACAACACAGCTAAGGCTATTAGAAAACTAAACAGAGGGGTCGCCTGGTCGAGCAAGGCTCAAGCTTAAAACTGCCAGCTGTCGGGTTTGTCTTCGTCTTCAACCAGTTCTTGTCCAGCGATAAACTTCGCTTCACTGGCCCATTCGCCAAGATCGATCAGTTTACAACGCTCACTGCAAAAGGGGCGAAACTCACTGCTGCTATTCCACACAACATGGGTATCACAAGTGGGGCATTTAACTATTGGGTCTGATTTTTTCATTAGGCAATCTTACAGCAAAATAGGCGACAGCTAATATCTTCAACTTCTAGATTAGCGGCGCTGATAAATTTAATCGCAAAGCGGTGTTTATGACCGCTCACCGTGGGGTAGGCTTGGTATTTATTGTCTACTTCAATCCGCAGTAACCCACAATCTTGAGCCATCCCTTGGTAAAAGCCCTTGGTTGCCACTACCGCGATAGCTTGGTGCTGCTCTCTCAGTAGCTGCAGTAATTGGCTTATCGCCGCTGCGACTGGCTGCAAGGGCTTTAACCAGAGCGCAACTTGGCTGTCGATCTGTTCGGGTTGTTGATTAAGCCAATAGTGCAAATAGGGTAAATCGAAGCTGCTATTGCCACCAGGCAAACATAGTCGCTGACGAATATTAGCCAATAGCCTATCGTCTTTTAAATGATCTGATACCCGTGCGTGTTTGGCGATGGTACTGATTAAGCTTTTCACTTGCAGCAGTAACTGTTCAATTTTACTGGTATCAACATTCGGCAAGGCTGCCCATTGGGCTAACTTTTCAGCCTGTTTGCTTAAGTCTTTTTGAAGATCACTGCGCCATTCGCTGCGCTCTAATACTTCTGATACCTCAAACAGTACTCTGAAAAATTGTTGCTGCTGCAAGGGATGCTGCAAGGCCTTAGCCAGCATCAGTTGCTCAAACAATTGCTCTAAGCGTAAGTAATTTCTTACTTTCTCATTTAAGGGGTGTTCAAATATCAATGTTGCCATGTCTATTTAATAACGCTGGGTTGAAGATGACTTATCTAAACTAGTGTAACCATTGGTGTTTCAACTGTCATGGCTTTTGGCAAGATTAAGGTAAAAGCGGTGTAACTCGGCGACCTTATTGGTTAAATTCACTAGGCTGCTGTCGTTTACAATCACATCGTTGGCCGCGGCCAGCTTATCTTGGCGGCTCATTTGCGAATTGACAATTTGTTGCGCTTGTTGTTCGCTCACTTTGTCCCGTTCAATAGTGCGGTTAAGCTGAGTGGCTAGCGGCACATCAATCACTAATACTCGGTCTACCAAGGTGTGTAGTTGGTTTTCTAATAGCAGCGGCGCAACTAACAATTTATAAGGGCCGTTTACAGTGGCTAATTGCTGCTGCATCTGTTGGCGAATCAAGGGGTGTAGCAGCTGATTTAACCACTGTTTTTGGCTGGGGTGTTGAAAGATAATCTGTCGTAGCGCTGGGCGATTAAGGCAGCCATCGGCTAACAATACTGGTTTGCCAAAATGCTCGGCAATTTTAGCCAGCGCCGCTTGCCCCGGCTCAACGACCTGGCGGGCGACTACATCGGCGTCCACCACGGGCACACCTAGCCGTTCAAACTCGGCCGACACTTGGCTTTTGCCGCTGGCGATACCGCCGGTTAGTCCTACGATCATGGGGGCCTCCACCTAAATTTTTGGCTTGAGTTTTCGCTTGAGTTCAGGCTTTAGATAACACTTAGCGCGCTTCAAGCTCAAGCCAGAGGCTCAAGCTCAACACTGCTAAGGCTTAGTGTACCAAGCCAATATAGCTAAAATACCAGTGTTGTATGGCGTCGCCAAAGAATAGGTAACACACTGCGCCAATGGCTAAATAAGGGCCGAAGGGGATCGCTTGGCTTTGCTTGTGTTTAGCCAACACCATTAAGCCTATGCCAACGCTGGCACCAATCAGTGAAGACAGCAATATGGTTAAAGGCAGGGCTTGCCAGCCAAACCACGCGCCGATCATCGCCAATAGCTTAAAGTCGCCGTAACCCATGCCTTCTTTACCGGTGAGTAGCTTAAATAGCCAAAACAAGCTCCATAAAAAACCATAACCAATGGCAGCGCCGAGTACTGCATCTTGCAGGTTAACAAAGTTTGCATCCAGATTAATCAGTAAACCTAACCACAGGGTGGGTAGGGTGATTTGATCAGGCAAAAACATGGTATCTAAATCTATCAAGGCCAAGCACAGTAAAATAATGCAAAAGATACTGGCCAGTACAAACTGAATGCTAAAGTCAAATTGCCACCAACACGCCAAGGCAAAGCCAGCGCTAGCAAGCTCTACCAGCGGGTAGCGGGCGCTAATGGGGGTTTTACAATTGGCACACTTGCCGCGCAATAACAGCCAGCTTACTACTGGGATATTTTGCCAAGCGGTGATCATGCTTTTACAATTAGGGCAGCAAGAGCGTGGCACCATTAGGTTATAAGTTGCGTTGGTTTGCCGGTCTGAGGGTTCCGCTGGCTGAGCATCATCAGCCAAAAAGCTGTGGCACTCAGCCTTCCACTGGCGTTGCAGCATAATCGGCAGGCGATGAATCACCACATTAAGGAATGAGCCAATACACAGGGCGAATAATAAGCAGAAACCCAGCGCGGTGGCTGGGTAGAGTTCAATAAAAGTATCCATGTTTAACCGACAACTGATCCAAGTTTAAAGATAGGTAAATACATTGCCACTACCATACCACCTACCAATACCCCTAGCACCGCCATAATCAGCGGCTCAATCATGCTGGTTAAGCCATCTACCGCATCATCTACTTGCTGTTCATAAATGTTAGCTACCTTGTCTAACATGCTATCTAAAGACCCTGACTCTTCACCAATCATCACCATCTGGGTGACCATATCGGGGAAGACATTCACGGTACGCATCGCAATATTCATTTGCATACCACCAGTCACTTCAATGCGCACTGCATCAATGGCGTTGCGATAAACTACATTGCCCGAGGCGCCAGAGGCTGAACGCAGTGCATCAATCAACGGGATACCGGCGGCAAAAGTGGTAGACAGGGTGCGGGCAAAACGGGCCATGGCGGCTTTATGTAAAATCGGATTAATCACTGGGATTTTTAGTACAAAGCGGTCGGTGGCATCTTTCACCGCTTGTGAGCGTCTATGGGCTTGTACATATCCGACTATTATTGCGGCTATGGCGCCAAAAATCAGCGGCCAATAGTCTTGTAAGAAGCGTGATATGCCTATCACAAATTGGGTAAAGGCCGGTAGCTCAGCGTTAAAGCTGGCAAAAATCTCTTCAAATTGGGGGATCACAAATAGCAACAAAATCGTTGTCACAATAATCGCCACGATAATTACTGTCACTGGGTAAAACATCGCTTTTTTAATTTTAGATTTAAGTGCTTCGGCTTTTTCTTTATAAATGGCCACCCGGTCGTAAATAGTCTCTAAGGCGCCACTTTGCTCACCGGCTTCAATTAAATCACAATATAAACCATCAAAATAACGCGGGTGCTTACGTAGGGTCTCTGATAAGGCTGTACCCGACTCGACCTCGGCGGCAATTTCACTGATTAGCTCACGCATCGCTGGCTTTTCGACACTTTTTGAGATGATGCCAAAGCTTTGTACCAGCGGTACCCCGGCCGATAACATGGTAGCAATTTGCCGTGAGACAATTGCAATATCCATAGCATTAATCTTGTTACCCAATTGGCTAAGAAAGCCTTCACTTTTCTTTTTTACTTTAGTAACAGTAATGCCTTGACGGCGCAGTTCGGCTTTTACTTGGCTGATGCTTTCTGCTTGGTATTCCCCCCCCACCTTGCCGCCTTTACGGTTGATGCCACTCCAGTTGAAGGCGCTAATTTTTTTTACGGCGATTTTTCGTTTAGTGGGGGTTGCAGTAGCCATAACATCCTTGCTAACAAAGTAGTGCAAAACTTAAAAATTAATTCGTTAAATTTATCAGATAATTACCAAGAGAAAATAGCCAATTTATACATTTGTGACTCGCTCCACCTCTGATAAGCTAGTTACGCCTAAACGGGCCTTTTCTAAGGCGGACATGCGCAGTGAATACATGCCCTCACTAACCGCTTGTTCAGAAATTTGAATCGAGTTGCCCTCGGCCATAATGAGCTTGGCAATGGCCGAGCTCATGGGCATCACTTCATAAATACCTACTCGGCCCTTAAAACCGCCGGTGCATTTTTCACAGCCCACCGGGTCAAATAATTTTATGCCGGCTTCTACTTGGCTTTGAGTAAAACCCACTTTAGGCAGTAAGTTGGCCTCTATCATCTTGGGTTTTTTGCAATGCTCACACAGGCGGCGTGCTAGGCGCTGAGCGATAATTAAACTGACTGAGGAGGCGATATTAAAGGCTGGTACGCCCATATTTAACATGCGGGTGAGGGTTTCAGCAGCCGAGTTAGTATGCAGGGTGGATAATACCAAGTGGCCGGTTTGCGCCGCTTTAATTGAAATTTCGGCGGTTTCTAAGTCACGAATTTCACCCACCATCACTACATCGGGATCTTGGCGCAAAAATGCCCGCAGCGCACTGGCAAAGGTTAAACCAGCGCGATTATTAATTTGTACTTGGTTCACCCCTGGTAGGTTAATCTCTACCGGGTCTTCGGCGGTTGAGATGTTGATCTCGGTAGTATTAAGAATGTTTAAGCCGGTATATAAAGAGACGGTTTTACCCGAGCCGGTCGGGCCGGTGACCAATATCATGCCCTGTGGGCGGGATAAGGCATCTAAATAGAGCTTTTTCTGCGCGTCATCGTAACCGAGTATATCTATGTTTAAGTTAGCCGCTGAGGAGTCGAGAATACGAATCACGATTTTTTCGCCCCACATGGTGGGTAGCGAGTTAACCCGCATATCGATGGCTTTATTACGGCCCGTTTTAAGCTTGATGCGACCATCTTGTGGCAAACGGCGTTCGGCAATGTCCATGCGCGCCATTACTTTTAAGCGCGCTGAGAAGCGGTTGGCCAAGTTGATTGGTGGGCTGGCTATTTCATGCAAAATGCCATCGATACGAAAGCGAATCCGGTATTTCTTTTCGTAGGGTTCAAAGTGTAAATCAGAGGCGCCGCGGCGAATCGAGTCCATTAATATCTTGTTAATGTAAACAACAATCGGTGCATCATCTTGTTTGTTGTCTTGTTTCTCGTCTAGCCGGGAGTCTTCATCACTAACTTCTAGGCCACTGATGTCGTCATCAGAGATGTCGCCTAAATCAAGGTTAGCGCTATCATCAACTAAAGACTGAATCGCCTTAAATAGCTTGGCTTCTTCAACCAATAAGGCTTCAACATGTAGCCCAAAATTAAAACCAAAATCTTCTAGCGCGGCAACGTTGCTAGGATCTGCCATAGCCACATAAAGGGTTTGATTTTGACTATAGACCGGTAATACGTGATGTTTAAAGATTAATTTTTCATTGAGAAAGTTTTGCGGGATCTCAGATAATTCGATGGCATCCAAGTCTAGCAGCGGAATGCCAAACTGGCTCTCACAAAATTCAGCTAATTCTCGGCTAGAAATGAGCTCGTTTTCTACCAGCACAGTGCTAAAAGCGCGCTGTTCTTGCACACTGCGTTTATATAGTTCTAGTAGCTGGTGTTCTTTTTCTGGAAAAGAAACGGCCAAGCTAGAGGCTAGGCCGTTTATGCTAACGTTTTTCAACAAATACTACCGCTATTAATCTGATGCTGCTGCTGGGCCAGGAATGTCGAGCGTAACATCACTAGGTATTACAGTACCGCCACAAAGATCTGGGTAGCACGTAGAATCTGCTAAGGTGAACCAAGTAATACGACCAGAAGCTTCTTCGTGTGGATATATAATATAAGTTTCACCTGCTAAGCCGTTGGCTGTAACAGCAGTCGCAGTAATTCGGCCAGTACCGTCAGTTACTGCGATTGATGCAACAGAGCCTTCTGCTGCTCCAATATCCGCAGGTACTCCATTCAGTCCTTCATTACACTCGCCCGCCTGCACACTGTATCCAGTTTGATGACATAGCTCTATCGCTGTTTTATAAGGACCTGTCGAAGCCATCACTTCAGTAAAACGAGATTTGGCTGTATAAGTTTGATATGCAGGCAGTGCTACAGCAGCCAAGATGGCTACAATCGCAACTACGATCATCAATTCAATTAGGGTAAAACCTGACTGCTTGTTAGCAGCTTTGGCTTGGAGGTTTTGTAGTGTTTTCATTGCGTCTTTCCTTTACACAAGTTTTAGAAGTTGTTTTCTTTACCGTTTTTTCTATCAGGGCTGATTTGAAATTATAATTATTTCAGTATCTTCCTTGATATTACGATGCTATAAACTAGATGCTTATTAGAGCATACGTACTATATTAGTATAGTTTTTTTTAAAAAAACGCAATCAAATCGTGATCTTAGCAACACAGTTGCAGACTTAGCTGTACATAAAGCTATACAGCTAAATGTGCTTATCCACAAAAATTATGCGACAAATCTCATACTTAGGTCTAGCGCCTTGACATGTTTGGTTAACGCACCCACTGAAATGAAGTCGACCCCTGTTTCTGCATATTGGCGAATCGTGGCTAAGGTCATGTTACCTGATGCCTCTAGCTTTGCTCGGCCCTTGTTAATCGCCACTGCTTGCTGCATTAGCGCCACGCTGAAGTTATCTAACATTACAACGTCACTGCCTGCTTCTAGTGCTTGTTCAAGCTCAGCTAGGTTTTCAACTTCTACCTCAACCTTTTTACCCGGTGCCAGTTGGCGGGCCTTATCGATGGCCGCTTTAATACCACCACAGGCCATAATGTGGTTTTCTTTAATTAAGAAGGCATCGTTTAAGCCAAAACGATGATTGGTACCTCCACCACAGGTAACCGCGTACTTAGAAGCATAGCGCAAACCGGGCAAGGTTTTACGGGTATCGAGTAATTTGCAGTGAGTACCTTGCAATAAATCCATGTATTCGGCCACTTGGCTGGCAATGCCAGACAAGGTTTGAATAAAGTTAAGTGCTGAACGCTCGCCGGTTAACAAGATGCGCGCCGGCCCGGTTAAATAACAAAGGGCTTGGTTTTCTACTACCTTATCGCCGTCGGCGACCAGCCACTCAATTTCGACTTGCTCACCTAACTGGCGAAACACTTCATCGGCAAAGGCTTTACCGGCAAATATGGCGGGCTCACGGCTGATAATTTTGGCTTTGCTGATTTGGCTGTCGGGGATCAAAGCGGCGCTAATATCCAATTGTGGGTTTAGGCTACCCAAGTCTTCGATTAAAGCGGCGGTGACGTTGTCCCGTAATTGTTCGGCATTCATGCATCGGTACTCGGCGGTTAAGAAGAAGTTAATATATAGCCTATTAGGCTAATTGCGCGGCATTTTAACTCAGAAACTTGCCACTTGCATGGTCAAATCTTAGCTTTATTATAAACCCCTTATAGCGATAAGTGATCAGCGGCAAGCCATATAGAATAGAGCCTTACCTTAAGCCTTAAGTTTTAAGCCTTAAGGTAAGGCCTGTAGCGCGCTTAGTTCTTGGCTTTTAGCTTGAGGCTTATAGCTTATAACTTAAGCCTTACAGGTAAGGCCTGCAGCGCGCTTAGTTCTTGGCTTTTAGCTTAAGGCTTATAGCTTATAACTTAAGCCTTACAGGTAAGGCCTGCAGTGCGCTTAGTTCTTGGCTTTAAACTTAAGGCTTAAGGCTTATAACTTAAGACTTATAGCTGATTAACTTTTGGGCGTTCTAAGCGGATAGCTAGCTGCATTTTAGGAGTATTTATTGAAGATTAACTCGCAACACCAATTAAGCGCAGCACAGCAGGTGCCTAGCCCCTTTTATAACCAACGGCCCGGCTGTGAGCCCAGCTTGTTGGTGATTCATTGCATTAGCCTACCCGAAGGGCAGTATAACAATGGCCATATCGATGCGTTGTTTAGCGGTTGTTTGGATTGCTCACTAGATGCCAGTTTTGCCGATTTGGCGGGTTTAGAGGTGTCAGCGCATTTACTGATTACCCGCGAGGGCGAACTGAAACAATATGTGCCATTTAATCTGCGCGCTTGGCATGCGGGGGTCTCTAGCTTTGAGGGGCGCGAGGCTTGCAACGATTACTCCATCGGTATTGAGTTGGAAGGCACCGACAGCAGTGAATTTACCACTGAGCAATACCTTAGCTTGCAGCAAGTGACTAAAGCTTTGCTGGCGCATTACCCGCAACTGTCTAAACAACGCATTGTTGCCCATAGTGAGATCGCGCCGGGGCGAAAAACCGATCCCGGTAGCGGCTTTGACTGGGATGTTTATTTAAATGGGCTGTGAGTCGCTTGGTTTGCTAGGCTAATTGGCTTACTATTTATGGCGATGGAAGGCGTTTTTGGAGAGTTATCAGCTACATGTCATTAATATCACTGTTATTAGCACTCAGTTTAGAGCGGGCCAGACGCATTGGTGCAGATTGGTGGTGGCAGCATGCCTTTCATTGGTGGCTAAAACGCTTTGATAGTGCCTCGGCCTTTTGGCAAATTACTATGGCGGTGTTGCTACCTAGCTTATTAATGGTTTACCTGCAACTGAGTTTGAGCGGTTGGTTATTTGGCTTGCCCAGTTTGGCTTTGTGGATTTTTGTACCGCTTATTACCTTGGGTTGCCCGCCCTTGCAGCAAGGTTATCGTGACTACTTGCGCTCGGCTGCAGAAGGCAACGAACAAGCCTGCAGCGAATTTAATCAACAGCTATTAGAGCAAATACATCCGCTACATCAGGTAGACCCTGAAGAATCTATCGCCATTTCAACCGGTACTCAGCTAATGTGGTTAAACTATCGTTATTATTTTGCGGTGATTTTTTTCTACGTATTAGCAGGCCCAGCTGGGGCCTTGTTTTATGCTTGTAGTCGCGGCCTATACTTGCATAAGAGCATAGAGGTACAAGCTCTCTCGCCAAGCATTAACACCTTTATGCATTATTTAGATTGGCTGCCTAGCCGCTTAGCCAGTCTTTGTTATTTAGCCGTAGGCAACACTAATCAAGCCATTACGGTGTGGTTACCGTCTCTAAAAGACCGCCAGCACAGTAATGGTTACTGGTTAACTAAAGTGGCGGTAGCGGCAGAGTTATCTGAACAAGAACATGATAGCGAAATGTTATGTGTTGCTACCACCTGCCGTTTTGTTAGTTTAGCGAAACGCGGCATTATGTTGGCGATAGCGATTATCGCTGCACTCACCATTGCTGGCTGGCTAATCTAAGCCAGGGTTGCAGCGCTTCGTCGCTGCGATTTTATTTCACATTCCCTATTTATCTTCCCGCTGTTGTTTACATTGTGGCGATCTAGTTCACAAAAAAAGGTCAGACCAAGTTTATTTGTATGACAAATGTGTTTACAATACTTAGGCCTTTATGCTTACAGGTTTGATGTAGATCAATTTTTCTGGACAGGGTGTTTCGTATTTGTTAATTTGCTGCGTGTAAATTGGTAATACCAATATTGATTGAATGGAAATTGATGAACTACCAACAAATTAAACCGCCAAAACTTGCCGATGTAATTGCAAAGCAATTAGAGCGAATGATCTTAGAAGGCAGTTTACCGCCTGGAGAGCGTTTGCCCGCAGAACGTGAATTGGCTAAGCAGTTTGATGTATCGCGACCTTCGTTGCGTGAGGCTATTCAACAATTGGAAGCCAAAGGATTGGTAATACGCAAGCAGGGTGGCGGTACTTATGTACAGCAGAAACTGCGTGAAGCGCTCACCGATCCCTTGTTTAATTTATTGTCCAATCATGATGAAAGCCAACTAGACTTGCTAGAGTTTCGGCATGCAGTTGAAGGTATTTCTGCTTATTACGCCGCCTTACGAGGCACCGAAGCAGACTTAGAAAAAATACAGTTGTGCCACGAGCAAATCGAACTGGCTCAACTAGATGGTAATACTGAGCAAGAAGCAAAAGCGGTGTTGAGCTTTTATGAGGCGATTACTGAAGCATCACATAACTTGGTGTTGTTTCATCTAATCAGAGGCTTAAGTCCATTGTTGGAAAAGAACATCATGGACAACTTTAAGGTCTTGTATACCCGCCCCAGTGTGGCCGAAAAAATACGCCTTCATCGGGTATTGATGTTACAGGCCATTTTGGATGGTAAGCCGGATGATGCGCGTGAAGCTTCACATAAACACTTAGCATTTATAGAAGAAACACTATTACAAATTGAGCGAGAGGAGAGCCGCGTAGAGCGTTCTAATCGTCGTTTAAAACAATTGAAAGTTTAACTCAAATCACTAGCCTGGCTAGTGGCTTGAACAATGATAAATAACTGATAAGGAAACAGCCATGTCAGAGGTACTGAAGCATGATGTTGACTCACTAGAAACCAGTGAGTGGATCGACGCCATTGAATCTGTGATCCGTGAAGAAGGCGTTGAACGTGCCCAGTTCTTGTTAGAGCAGGTCATTGCTAGCGCTAAGATCGACGGTTTAGCCGGTCCGGGTGGAGCAATTACTAGCGATTACATTAATACTATTGCGGTAAGTGACGAGCCAGAATACCCAGGCGATAGCGTGATTGAACGTCGTATCCGTTCTATTATTCGCTGGAACGCAATTATGATTGTATTGCGTGCTTCTAAGAAAGATTTAGACCTTGGCGGCCACATGGCGTCTTATCAGTCTTCTGCAGCCTTTTACGAAGTGTGTTTTAACCACTTCTTCCGTGCGCGCAATGAAAAAGACGGCGGCGATTTGGTGTACTACCAAGGCCATATTTCTCCAGGTATTTATGCCCGTGCCTTTGTTGAAGGGCGTTTAACGGCTGAGCAGCTAGATAACTTCCGTCAAGAAGTGGGTGGCAACGGCTTAAGTTCGTACCCGCACCCTAAATTGATGCCTGAATTTTGGCAGTTTCCTACAGTATCTATGGGTCTTGGCCCTATCTCGGCGATTTATCAAGCGCGCTTCTTAAAATACCTAACCGGTCGCGGTTTGAAAGACTGTACTCAGCAGCGAGTATACGCCTTCTTAGGTGATGGCGAGATGGATGAGCCAGAATCACGCGGTGCAATTTCTTTCGCCGCTCGTGAGAAGCTAGACAACCTATGTTTCTTGATTAACTGTAACCTACAGCGCCTAGATGGCCCAGTAATGGGTAACGGTAAAATCATTCAAGAGCTAGAAGGCCTATTTAAAGGCGCTGGCTGGAATGTGATTAAGGTGGTTTGGGGCAGCGAGTGGGACAGCCTATTGGCTAAAGATAGCTCGGGTAAATTATTGCAATTGATGAACGAAACCATTGATGGCGATTACCAAACCTTTAAAGCTAAATATGGTGCCTATGTACGTGAGCACTTCTTTGGCAAATACAGTGAAACTGCTGAATTAGTTAAAGACATGTCTGATGATGAGATCTTCGCCCTGCGTCGCGGTGGCCATGATCCTGTTAAACTTTACGCAGCCTTTGATAAAGCGCGTAAAACCGCAGGTGTACCTACGGTTATCTTAGCTAAAACTGTAAAAGGTTATGGCATGGGTGAAGCGGCGCAAGGCAAGAACATTGCCCACGGCGTGAAGAAAATGGACATGAACTACGTTCAGCAGTTCCGTGACCGTTTAGGGGTTGATGTTAGCGATGCAGACTTACCTAACTTGCCATATATTGAATTGAAGCCAGGTACCGAAGAGTATGAATATTTACATGCTCGCCGTACTGAATTAAAAGGTTATACGCCAACCCGTTTACCTAAGTTCACTGAAGCCTTAGCCATTCCAGAGCTTAGCGAGTTTGATGCCTTATTGGGTGAGCAAAAACGCGAAATCTCTACCACTATGGCTTACGTTCGTGCCTTGAACGTGATGTTGAAGAACAAAGGTATTGGTAAAAATATCGTGCCAATTATTGCCGATGAAGCGCGTACTTTTGGAATGGAAGGTTTGTTCCGTCAAGTGGGTATCTACAACCCAGGTGGTCAGGTATATACCCCACAAGATAGGGAGCAAGTGTCTTATTACAAAGAAGACACCAGCGGCCAAGTATTACAAGAAGGGATTAACGAGTTAGGTGCAATGAGCTCATGGGTGGCAGCGGCTACTTCATACAGCACCAACGACGTGCCAATGATTCCGTTCTACATTTACTACTCTATGTTTGGTTTCCAACGTGTGGGTGACATGTGTTGGATGGCGGGTGACCAACAAGCGCGTGGTTTCCTATTGGGTGCTACTGCCGGTAGAACCACCCTCAACGGTGAAGGTTTGCAGCACGAAGACGGCCACAGCCTGATCTTGGCTAACACCATTCCAAACTGTATTTCTTACGACCCAAGTTTTGCATTTGAAGTGGCGGTTATCTTACAAGACGGTTTACGCCGCATGTATGGTGAGCAAGAGAATGTTTACTACTACCTGACGTTGATGAACGAAAACTACCATCAGCCAGCGATGCCTGAAGGTGCTGAAGACGGCATTCGTAAGGGTATTTATAAGTTTGAATCTAATAAGGGCAGCAAAGCTCAGGTTCAATTGCTCGGTTCTGGCACGATTATGCAACAAGTACTTAAGGCCGCTAAAATCTTGAGTGAAGAGTATGACGTTGCCTCTGAAGTATTCAGTGTTACTTCATTCAACGAGTTAACGCGTGAAGGGCAAGCGGTTGAGCGTTTCAATATGCTAAACCCAGATGCGGCCGAGCAGGTACCGTTTATCACTGAAACCTTAAGTGATTTACCTACTATTGCTGCCACTGACTATATGAAGCAATACGCTGAACAGGCGCGTGCTTATATTCCTGGTAGCTACAAAGTACTAGGTACCGACGGATTTGGTCGTAGTGATAGCCGCGAAAACTTGCGTCGTCACTTTGAAGTGAATTCAGATTACATTGTTGTAGCCTCGCTCACTGAGCTAGCTAAAGCTGGAACAATCGATAAGAAGTTAGTAGGCGAAGCCATTGAAAAATACGGCATCGACACTGACAAAGTTAACCCTCTCTACGCGTAAGGGCGAAGTGATATGAGTATTGAAATTTTTGTACCAGATATTGGCGATGATGAAGTTGAAGTGACCGAAATTCTTGTCAATGTGGGCGACAGCGTAGAGTTAGAGCAATCGCTTATTTCGGTTGAAGGCGACAAAGCTGCCATGGAAGTTCCTGCTTCTCAAGCCGGTATTGTCAAAGAAATTAAAGTGGCGGTAGGCGACAGCGTTGCCACTAACGCTTTAATTATGATTTTTGAAGCTGAAGGCGCAAGCGCAGCGGCTGAAGCTCCGGAAGCTGAGGCGCCAGCGGTGTCTGCAGCGCCAGTAGCTAGCGCTGTTGAGCTGGTACACGTACCTGATATTGGCGATGATGAAGTAGAAATTACTGAAATCACCGTCAGTGTGGGCGACGTCGTAGACGCTGAGCAAACGCTAATTTCTGTAGAGGGCGACAAAGCCGCTATGGAAGTACCCGCACCGTTCGCTGGCACGGTTAAGTCGATCAGTGTGGCTGTGGGTGACAATGTGACCACCGGTTCATTGATTATGGAATTTGAAGTGGCGGGTTCTGCTGCTTCGGCTCCCGCTCCAGTGGCAGACACGGCGCCTGCGGCACCCGCTGCTAAGCAAGAGCAACAAGTGCTGATCCCTGATATCGGTGACGACGAAGTTGAAGTGACCGAAGTAGCGGTAGCGGTAGGTGATAGTGTTGAGCTAGAGCAAACGCTGATTTCTGTAGAGGGCGATAAAGCTGCTATGGAAGTTCCGGCCCCGTTTGCGGGTGTGGTTACCGCGGTTAAGGTTGCGGTAGGTGATAAGGTGAAAACTGGTTCACTGATTATGATGTTTGAAGTGAGCGCTGCAGCGCCTGCTGCTAGTGCGCCTGCGGCGAGTGCTCCTGCAGCACCCGCGCCAGCAACTAAGCCCGCTGCCGCTCCGGCTAAAGCGGCCGCACCCGCTAAAGCTGAGGCGTTTGTAGAAAATAATGCTTACTTCCATGCATCACCGGTTATTCGCCGTTTAGCCCGTGAATTTGGCGTTGATCTAGCCAAAGTGAAAGGCTCTGGTCGTAAAGGGCGTATCGTTAAAGAAGACGTACAAGCTTACGTTAAACAAGCCGTTAAAATATTAGAGTCTGGCGCTAAAGCTGGTGGCTCAGGTATGGACGTAGCGGCTTGGCCAAGTGTCGATTATTCTAAATTTGGTGAAGTGGAAGAAGTTCCATTATCACGCATTCAGAAAATCTCTGGCCCTGCATTACATCGCAACTGGGTTAAAATTCCTCACGTTACTCAATTTGACGAAGCGGATATTTCAGAAATGGAAGCCTTCCGTAAAGAGCAAAACGTGATTGCTGAGAAGCAACAGTTAGGCTTTAAGATCACCCCATTGGTGTTCATGTTAAAAGCAGCAGCAAAAACCTTAGAAAGTTTACCTAAGTTTAATTCTGCCTTATCTGATGACGGCAACAGTCTGATAATGAAGAAATACATCAACATTGGTATTGCGGTAGATACGCCAAATGGCTTAGTGGTGCCAGTAGTACGTGATGTGAATAAAAAAGGTATTTACCAACTGTCTGAAGAGCTGGTTGAGATCTCTAAGAAGGCGCGTGCTGGTAAACTCACTGCGTCAGATATGCAAGGCGGCTGTTTCACCATTTCAAGCTTAGGTGGCATAGGCGGTACCCAATTTACGCCAATTGTAAATGCCCCTGAAGTGGCTATCTTAGGGGTGTCTCGTAGCGAGATGAAACCTAAATGGAACGGTAGTGAATTTAAGCCGAAGCTAATGTTGCCATTAGCCTTGTCTTACGACCACCGAGTGATTGATGGCGCCGACGGTGCGCGCTTCATCTCTACCTTAAGTGGTTTGCTAGGTGATATTCGCCGACTAGTACTTTAGTAATAAGAGCTGGATGTTTACCATCCGGCTCTTCTTTTTTATATCGATTAACCGTAAACTCAGTTTAGCTGTATGTATAAACAACATACCCTACAGCGGCTTAACAACATAACAATACCAAGAGGTCATCAATGAGTAAGGAAATCAAGACCCAGGTGGTAGTACTGGGTGCAGGCCCTGCAGGTTATTCTGCTGCCTTCCGTGCTGCCGATTTAGGTTTGGAAACGATAATTGTAGAACGCTACGCAACCCTTGGCGGCGTATGTCTAAACGTAGGCTGTATTCCATCAAAAGCATTGCTGCACGTAGCTAAAGTGATTGAAGAAGCTAAATCACTGGCCGAGCACGGCATTGTATTTGGTGAGCCGCAAACCGATATTAATAAAATCCGTACCTGGAAAGAGAAAGTGATCAGTCAGTTGACTGGTGGCCTCGACGGTATGGCTAAAATGCGTAAAGTGAAAGTTGTTCAGGGCCTAGGTAAATTTACCGGCGCTAACTCTTTGCAAGTTGAAGGTGATGATGGCGTTACTACCATTAATTTCGACAACGCGATTATTGCTGCTGGCTCGCGCCCAGTAAAACTGCCATTTATTCCGCATAATGACCCGCGTGTTTGGGACTCAACAGATGCGCTAGAACTTAAAGAAGTTCCAGGCAAATTGTTAGTACTAGGCGGTGGTATTATTGGTTTAGAAATGGGTACCGTTTACGGTGCGCTAGGCAGTGCCATTGATGTAGTAGAATTTGCTGACCAGCTAGTACCAGCAGCAGATAAAGATGTTGTTAGAGCTTACACCAAGAAGGTGAAAGACAAGTTTAACATCATGCTAGAAACTAAAGTTGTGGCGGTTGAGTCTAAGACAGACGGCCTATACGTGACTTATGAAGGTAAACAAGCCCCGCATGAGCCAGTGCGTTATGACGCTGTACTGGTAGCGGTAGGCCGCGTACCAAACGGCTTAGGCTTAGACGCTGAAAAAGCCGGTATTACGGTGACTGAGCGTGGCTTCATTGAAGTGGATAAGCAGCTGCGCACTAACGTGCCTCATATCCACGCGATTGGCGATATTGTGGGGCAACCTATGTTGGCACACAAAGGGGTGCATGAAGGCCACGTAGCGGCTGAAGTTATCTCTGGTAAGAAACACTTCTTTGATCCTAAAGTGATCCCTTCAATTGCTTACACCGAGCCAGAGATGGCATGGGTAGGTCTTACTGAGAAAGAAGCTAAAGCTCAAGGTATTAACTACGAAGCCTCGGTGTTCCCATGGGCTGCTTCGGGGCGTGCAATCGCTTCTGATTGCGCCGAAGGCATGACTAAGATGATTTTTGATAAAGAATCTGGTCGAGTTATTGGTGGTGCGGTCGTGGGTACTAACGGCGGTGAATTGCTTGGTGAAATTGGCTTAGCCATTGAGATGGGTTGTGATGCTGAAGACATCGCGTTAACTATCCACGCTCACCCAACCTTGCATGAGTCGGTAGGTTTAGCGGCAGAAATATTTGAAGGAAGTATTACCGACCTTCCAAATGCGAAAGCCAAGAAAAAGAAAAAATAGACTCTGATAGTGTAAAAAACTACAGTTATAAAGGCAGCTTAGGCTGCCTTTATTGTTTGTATTTCAAAGGAATGACTCTTGATGCAGCTGATGCGAAACAGTTTATTATTAATGCTGCTTTTGGTGATTACCTGCAGTGCTGTGGCTCGCCCTAAGATAGGTTTAGCTCTAAGTGGTGGGGGCGCCAAAGGCGCAGCCCATTTAGGGGTAATTCAGCTTTTAGAAGAGTATCAGATCCCGGTTGATTATGTGGCGGGGACCAGCATGGGGGCCTACTTTGGCGCAATGCTGGCAATGGGGCATAGTGCTGAAGAAATTGAAGCGATGACATTTTCTATTCACTGGGAAAGTGGCTTTGTTGATGAGGTTACTCGCAGCGAACTGTCGTTGCGTAAGAAGAAGCAGCAAGATAACTATCAAGTCGCGCTACCTTTAGGGCTTAGTCAAGAAGGCATTCAATTGCCCAAGGGCGCTGTGCAAGGCCAAACCATGGCTGAAATTTTGCGCTTTGCCACCAGTAATCTAGAAGCGTTAGCCAGTTTTGATGAGCTAGCGATACCGTTTCGAGCGGTGGCTACCGATATGGCAGAGATGAAGCCCTATGTTATACAGCATGGTGATTTAGCGGTAGCGATGCAGGCGAGCATGTCGGTGCCGGGGGCGCTACGCCCAGTTGAATTAGACGGTAAACTGTTATCTGATGGCGGAGTTGTCAATAACATGCCGGTTGATGTGCTCAAAGCCATGGGTGCAGATATTATTATTGCGGTAGATATTGGCTCACGCCTTAAATCACAGGATCAGCTTAATAGCGCTGTAGATGTGGTAGACCAGCTTTCTATCTATTTAACGCGCTCTGGCACAGAGCGGCAGATAGCGTTATTAGACGTAGGGGATTTGCTGATCTCTCCAGATATGACAGGTATTGATACCGCTGATTTTTCTGCCATGCCACTGGCTTTAGCGCGCGGTAGAGAAGCAGGCAGAGAGCCTATCTCCAAATTGGCGCAGCGGATTGGTGCCCATGACTCGCAGCAATATATAGCCTATCAACAAACGATTCAGCAGCGCAAAGCCAAGCTAAAATTACATGAACAGTTTGTGGTGAGTCGCATTGAGCTAAATAATCATTCTAGTTTGAGTGATGCGGTTATTTTAACCCGTTTACAGCTTAATCAGGGAGAATTGCTATCTAAGGCAGAGTTAGAACAAAAAATTGGTCAACTGTATGCATTAGGTACCTTTGAGCGAGTGGATTACCGAATCAGTACCGAGCAAGGCGACAATGTTATTCACCTTGATACTACCGAAAAGAGCTGGGGGCCTGGTTATTTGGATATGAAAATTGGCTTACAAGAAAACTTTTCAGATAGAACCGAAGCCAATATAGGTGTGGGGCTAACCTTAACCAATTTAAATGGGCTTGGCGCAGAATGGCGCAACGAAGTTGAAATTGGTTCGATTAAGCGGTTGTATACCGAGTTTTACACCCCGATTACCGAGAATTTAAAATACTCATGGACCGTTTCGGCAGAATATGACAAAAGAAATCGGCGTATTTATGACATCACCGAAGATTTTGATTATCTAGAAGCTGGCTTTACAGACCTAAAATTTCGCACCCATATCGCTTGGAATTACCAGCCTTGGCAAGAGTGGTCTCTAGGGCTAGCCGCCAAGCGCGGTAATATTAAAGTGAACGGTATTGCTGCGGAAGCAAATTATTGGCTTTATGGCCCCTATTTTAAATTTGATTATGACACGCTGAATAGTTGGGCGTTTCCCACGAGCGGAAAAATGTTGGATCTGAACCTCACTTTATATAACGAAGATGTGGATGATTTTTCTAGCGTATTAGCGCCAAGCTTTGAAATGCGCTGGAAGTATCCATTTGGTTGGAACAAACACCACCTCAATTGGTTTGGCGAATATGGTAGCAGTGGCAGTGATTTTATAATTCCAACGGATGCACAAGATCTTGGTGGTTTTCTACGCTTATCGGGCTTTACCTACGAGCAGCTGTCGGGACGCTATAAAGCGCTCACAGGCTTGATGTACTTTTATCAGCTGCACAGCTATCAATCGCCGCTTTTCCAAGCGCCAGTTTTTGTTGGTGGGTCTTTAGAAAATGGCGGTGTTTGGAATAGTTCCAGCGACATTTCATATAGCACTGCGTTGTGGGCCGGTAGCGTGTTTGTGGCTTTAGATACCAGCACGTTAGGACCGATAGTTTTGTCCTATGGGCACAATAAAACCGAGCAAACTTTATATTTATTTATTGGCAATGACTTCTAAATACGTAACAAATGTGAATAAATTGTAACTTTTAAGCTTGTGGCTAAAGTATAATATTGCGTTTAAGCTGCTGTTTAATAAGTGTTAAATGGTTTTTTTAGCGGCGTTAGCTAAACGTCGATATTTTAATTTATAGTTAAAACAGCTATAATCTCAGCCCGATGTGGCCAGCCAAGTCATTGGCCCACTCATATGGAAATCCCCTACGGGCATTATTACAATAAGGAGCGAGCCGTGCTAGAAAGCTACCGCAAACACGTCGAAGAGCGTGCTGTTGAAGGTATTGTACCTAAACCCCTCGATGCTGAACAAACTGCAGGATTAGTAGAGTTATTAAAAGCTCCGCCAGCGGGTGAAGAGGCATTTTTACTAGATTTATTAGCTAACCGAATTCCACCAGGTGTTGATGAAGCTGCTTATGTAAAAGCGGGCTTTCTTGCCGCCATTGCTTCAGGTGAGGTAAGTTCGCCGATCGTATCTCCTGCTTATGCTACTGAGTTATTAGGTACCATGCAGGGCGGTTACAATATCGAGCCACTGATCTCATTATTAGATAACGCAGAGCTAGCGCCGATTGCTGTTACAGCATTATCTCGCACCTTATTGATGTTTGATTCTTTTCATGATGTGGAAGAAAAAGCCAAAGCGGGTAATAGTTTCGCTCAGCAAGTTATGCAAAGTTGGGCTGACGCCGATTGGTTCTTAAAACGCCCTCAAGTGGCCGAGAAATCAACCCTTACCGTGTTTAAAGTGACCGGTGAAACTAACACCGATGATTTGTCTCCAGCCCCTGATGCATGGTCTCGCCCAGATATTCCTCTACATGCTTTAGCGATGCTAAAAAATGCCCGTGACGGTATCGAACCTGATCAAGCTGGCAGCATTGGCCCTATGAAGCAAATCGAAGCCCTTAAACAAAAAGGTCATCCTTTGGTTTATGTGGGGGATGTGGTCGGTACTGGTTCATCACGTAAATCAGCGACTAACTCTGTGCTGTGGTTAATGGGCGATGATATCCCCAATGTACCTAACAAGCGTGGCGGTGGATTCTGCTTAGGCGGTAAAATTGCACCTATCTTCTTTAACACAATGGAAGATGCCGGCGCGTTGCCGATTGAACTCGACGTAGAAACCTTGAACATGGGCGATGTTATCGACATTTACCCATTTACTGGCGAAGTGAAAAAAGCCGGAACCGATGAAGTGGTTTCAACTTTTGAGCTAAAAACCGACGTATTACTTGATGAAGTGCGTGCTGGTGGCCGTATTCCACTGATTATCGGCCGTGGTTTAACTGACCGTGCTCGTACCTCACTTGGATTGGCTCCTTCAGAAGTCTTTAAACGCCCGCAAGACGTGGCTGCTTCAAGCAAGGGCTTCACCCTAGCGCAAAAAATGGTGGGTAAAGCCTGTGGTGTAGCGGGTATTCGTCCTGGTCAATATTGTGAACCGAAGATGACGACCGTGGGTTCACAAGACACAACCGGCCCAATGACCCGTGATGAGCTAAAAGATTTAGCCTGTTTAGGTTTCTCTGCAGACTTAACCATGCAGTCTTTCTGTCATACCGCGGCTTATCCTAAGCCGGTAGATGTGACCACTCACCATACCCTACCAGACTTTATAATGAATCGTGGCGGCGTATCATTGCGTCCTGGAGATGGTGTCATTCACTCTTGGTTAAACCGCATGT
This sequence comes from Agarivorans sp. TSD2052, assembly GCF_023238625.1. NCBI lineage: Bacteria > Pseudomonadati > Pseudomonadota > Gammaproteobacteria > Alteromonadales > Alteromonadaceae > Agarivorans > Agarivorans sediminis. Next base: position 3,743,303 of record NZ_CP096670.1, on the reverse strand, counting down.
TATTGCCTGATACCGTTGGTACGGGGGGCGATTCGCATACTCGTTTCCCAATTGGTATTTCGTTCCCTGCGGGCTCTGGTTTGGTGGCGTTTGCCGCGGCAACCGGTGTTATGCCACTAGACATGCCTGAATCTATTTTGGTTCGCTTTAAAGGTGAAATGAAACCAGGTATTACTTTACGTGATTTAGTACATGCCATTCCTTATGCTGCGATTAAAAATGGTTTGTTAACCGTTGAGAAGAAAGGTAAGAAAAATGCCTTCTCTGGCCGCATTTTAGAAATCGAAGGCTTAGAAAACCTAAAAGTTGAGCAAGCCTTTGAATTGTCTGATGCTTCAGCTGAGCGCAGTGCCGCAGGTTGTACCATTAAGTTGGCTAAAGAGCCAATCATTGAGTACTTAAACTCTAACATTGTTATGTTGAAGTGGATGATCGCTGAGGGGTATGGTGACCGTCGTACTATTGAGCGCCGTATCACTGCTATGCAAGAGTGGATCGCTAACCCTGAGTTGATGGAATCGGATAAAGACGCTGAATATGCTGAAATTATCGAAATCGATCTCGCCGACATCTCTGAGCCAGTATTGTGTGCGCCAAACGATCCTGATGATGCACGCTTGCTGTCTGAAGTGGCCGGTCAACAGATTGATGAAGTGTTCTTGGGTTCTTGTATGACTAACATTGGTCACTTCCGCGCAGCGGGTAAGTTACTGGATAAACATACCGGTTCTTTGCCAACACGTATGTGGGTTGCACCGCCAACACGTATGGACCAAAAGCAGTTAACTGAAGAAGGTTACTACGGTATTTATGGACGTGTAGGTGCGCGTACTGAGATCCCAGGTTGTTCACTGTGTATGGGTAACCAAGCACGAGTGGCTGATAACTCGACGGTGGTATCTACCTCTACGCGTAACTTCCCGAATCGCTTAGGTACGGGTGCCAATGTTTACCTTGCATCAGCTGAATTAGCCGCAGTGTCGGCTATTTTGGGCAAGCTGCCAACTCCTGAAGAATACCTAGAGTATGCGAAACAAATTGATGCTACCGCAGCCGATACTTACCGTTACTTGAACTTTGATCAAATTAGCGACTACACAAAAGTAGCCGATGAAGTGATTATTCAAGCAGCGGTATAGTTTTTCAGCTAGTCCAAAAAGCGTAGCCTTTAGCTACGCTTTTTTATGTCTGAAATTTGTTTACGCACCGACGGCTCCAATCGTTATACGCATCCATTACCTCAATCTTAATCCTTCCATTATCTGGTTAGTTTTCCCTTCGGCTTTAACGATATTTTTATATATAAAATGGCAAATAAAAATCATTTTAAGATTTTATACGGTGTTTGATCATGTTTTTAGGCGCTATATGCTGTTTTTGTGGATAATTACAGTTATTACTGGTATAACTTTTGCGCTACATTGTACTAGTTATTCTCTTGCGGTTGGAAAGAAGTATGTCCTTTAATGATGTTGTTATAGTTGGCCCTTTGGCCGTAGATATGAGCCAAAATAGTATTACATTTAAGGATAAAAGTGCCTATTTGGGACCATTAAGAACCCACTTGTTGGGGTATTTATGTAAACATGTCAATCAAGTTGTTGGCAGAGACGACTTGTCTGATGCAGTCTGGGGACGCAGTGTTTCAGACCATACAATTAATCAGCATATCTCTCAGCTACGAAAAGTGATTACCACTTTAAATAATACCGACTTAACCATCGCCACAATTCCTAAAAAGGGGTACATCGCGCGTTGTGAAGCCGTCGCTCAAAAAGATAAAGCTAAACCAATTTTAGTTCAGCCAAAAGTATTGCTGTTGAGTGATTCTGATACTTGCCAGGCCTTACAAGCCCAGAAGGCGAACGGCGAGCTGAAAAACGTAGAGCTCTACTCTGAGATCTCGCGGGTACAAGAAAAGCTAATGACCAGCGAGTTTCAGCTGCTAATTGTAGATGTTGATTTAGCCAATGCAGAAGGCTTTAAGTTAATCAAGGCGATCAGAACTGGCCAAACCTTAGCCAGCTCAGATGTTGCGGTAATGGCCTTGGCGGCTGAAGCAGATAAAAAGCTAATGGGCTTTAATGTGTTAATGGATGTTCAAGGCTTGGCTCTAAAACCTATAGACGGTCAGCTATTAGATAGACAAATAAAGTCTGCTCTTGGCGCTCGGTTTAAGCTCAAGCCTAATGCTGCTTATGAATTAGTGCCTACTATGTTTAATCAGTGTACCGAGCTACACTTACAGTCAACTTGTGCAAATAATTAGACTGGTAGTATGGAACTGACAATACGCCGTTCGTTAGACGGCGTTTTTTTTATCGATTGTGGCGATGAGCAAAGATGTTTTGCTATGTGGTTAGAGCGAGAGCTTAACAATGACCGTGATTTTGTAGCTCAGTTGCTTGGGCGCTTAAAGTGTTTACAAGCGCTAGACGAGCTTCGTATCGATAGTGCGGAGTTTAGGTTTGTTGCGAATCGAGATGAGGTGCTTATTAAGGTTTCCACCGATACGCTGGGTGAGGACGTCATCGACCAGCTTGATGACCTGAATCTAGATGCGGCTGAAAGTGCCTGCGGTTATGACGACTTCCTGTTGTTATTGCAAAACATCATCGATTATTAGCTTGGTGCAAGCGCGCTAAGCGTGGCTGAGCTTTTTACCGCTCCCTACTGTGTTATCTAATTTTCCATAGTCATCAAGGTACTATGGGAAATATAGGCCTTAGGTCTTACTCACTTATTCCCTCCCAAATGTTTAACTGCACTCTATTAGGGCTTTTTAGTCTCGACTGTTTAATGATTGTTCCAAGTTGGGTCAATGTTAAATTTTTGTGCTCTATATTGGTGCGCCAAGCTTTGCCGTGAAATTGCAATTTTAAATTAAGTTGTTGTTTTTAATGGTTTAAATTGTTGTGGCACACACCTTGTTAGTAACTAACTAAGACTGGTTAATCGATGACTCTTTGGAGGAGTTAAAATGAAACTAATAAGTGCGATAATTAAGCCATTTAAACTAGATGATGTTCGCGAAGCTATCGCTGAAGTGGGTGTTGATGGTTTAACTGTATCAGAAGTGAAAGGTTTTGGCCGTCAGAAGGGCCACACCGAACTTTACCGTGGTGCTGAATACCAAGTGGATTTTTTACCAAAAGTAAAATTAGAAATTGCCACTAGCTCAGAAAATGTTGACCGAATCATTGAAGCTATTTCTAGTGCTGCTTACACCGGCAAAATTGGTGACGGTAAGATTTTTGTTTATGACTTAAGTAACGTTGTACGTATTCGTACTGGCGAAATGGATGCAGAAGCTATTTAAGGGGGACCTAAATAGCTTATTAATAGGGATTACGGGGAAGTAATTATGGAAAACGAAATTTATCAACTGCAGTACGCAATGGACACCTTTTACTTTTTGGTGTGTGGTGCGTTAGTAATGTGGATGGCAGCGGGTTTCTCGATGCTAGAAGCTGGCTTAGTTCGTGCTAAAAACACCACAGAAATTCTAACTAAGAATATCGCGCTTTATTCTATCGCTTGTATCATGTACTTGGTATGTGGTTATTCAATCATGTACGGCGGTGGTATTTTCTTATCGGGTATCGAAGCTTTTGATTTAGCGGGTGTTATCGCTGATAAACAAGACGCTGGCTTTGATGGCGGCAGCGTATACTCAGGCGCTTCTGACTTCTTCTTCCAAGTAGTATTCGTTGCAACGGCAATGTCTATCGTATCTGGTGCGGTTGCTGAGCGTATGAAGCTTTGGGCTTTCTTAATCTTCGCTGTAGTGCTAACTGGTTTCATCTATCCTCTAGAAGGTAGCTGGACGTGGGGCGGTGCAGACGTATTTGGTTTATACAACCTTGGTGACCTTGGTTTCTCTGACTTCGCTGGTTCTGGTATTGTTCACTTAGCCGGTGCCGCTGCTGCATTGTCAGGTGTATTACTACTAGGTGCTCGTAAAGGTAAATACAGCAAAAACGGTTCTGTTAACCCAATTCCTGGTTCAAACATGCCGCTAGCGACTGTGGGTACCTTCATCTTATGGATGGGTTGGTTTGGCTTTAACGGCGGTTCTGTATTGAAACTGGCCGATGCTGCAAGTGCTCACTCTGTGGCGATGGTTTTCCTTAACACCAACGCAGCTGCAGCTGCGGGTGCAATTACTGCGCTTATCGTATGTAAGTTAACGTGGGGTAAAGCTGACCTAACCATGCTTCTAAACGGCGCGTTAGCAGGTCTAGTAGCAATTACTGCTGAGCCTTCTACTCCTACAGCGCTTCAAGCGACGTTATTCGGTGCGGTTGCTGGCGTATTGGTAGTGGCTTCAATCGTGTTCTTCGACAAGATTAAGATTGATGATCCAGTAGGTGCTATCTCTGTTCACGGTGTTGTGGGTCTGTTCGGTCTATTGATTGTTCCACTAACTAACGACGGTGTAAGTTTCTCTGGCCAAATCATTGGTGCATTAACCATCTTTGGTTGGGTATTTGTTTCTAGCTTCATCGTATGGAGCATTCTGAAAGCGGTAATGGGTATCCGAGTTACCGAAGAAGAAGAGATGAACGGTATGGACTTACATGATTGTGGTATCGATGCATACCCAGAGTTTGTAACAGTAAAATCTTCTAACTAAGAATATTTAATTATCAAAAAGGCCTGCATTAGCAGGCCTTTTTTTGTTTTAAAACATAGTCAATCCCTTTTACCCGTGCTAATCTAAAGCCAAATGATAACGATTTGTATTTAACTTGTTGTGAAAGGATTAATTCGTGAAAAATACACCATTCTCTTCATTAATGGCTTTAGTTGTATCACTGGTGGTTGCTATACCGGCGTTTGCTGCTGAAGAAGTTAACCTTTATTCGTACCGTCAGCAAAGTTTGCTACAACCGCTTACTGATGCGTTTACTGCAGAAACGGGCATCAAAGTAAATGTTGTTCATGCAGAGAAAGGCTTGACCGAAAAAATCAAGGCGGCGGGTGCCAATAATCCAGCCGATTTAGTGCTTACTGTGGATATTGGCCGTTTGGAAGAAGTTCGCGCAGCGGGCTTATTTGAGCCTGTTAATTCAGCTTTGATTAATGAGGTTATTCCTGCGCATTTACGCCACCCCGAAAACCTTTGGTTTGCATTGACTACCCGCGCTCGGGTTATCTATGCACATAAAGATCGGGTTGCAGCTGGGGAGTTAAACTCGCTGAATGATTTAGCGGACCCTAAGTGGAAAGGGCGTATTTGTACTCGCTCTGGTAAACACGTCTACAACATTGGGCTTATCGCTTCGGTTATCGCAGAAGACGGTGAAGCTGCTGCAGAAACATGGTTGCGTGGCGTTAAAGATAATTTGGCTCGTAAACCTCAAGGTAATGACCGCGCTCAAGCTAAGGCCATATTTGAAGGTCAATGTGATTTAGCCATCGCTAATCGTTACTACATGGGCAAAATGTATTACAACACCAAAAGCCCCGAGCAGCAGCAATGGGCAGAGAATATTCGTGTTGAATACTTGGACCAACAGGTGGGTGGTCGTGGCCAGCACATCAATATTTCTGGCGCAGGTTTATTGAAAACGGCTAAAAATAAAGCCAATGCTATTAAGTTACTCGAATTTTTAGCCGGTGAGCAAGCACAGGGCCTTTACGCTACCGCGAATTTTGAAGAGCCGGTTCGTCAGGGAATTCAAACCGATGAGTACATTGAGAGCTTAGGCGATTTTAAAGCAGACCGTATATCTTTGCAGGCGGTGGCAGAGCAGCGCGCAGCAGCAGCACGTTTAGTTGACCGTGTTGGCTTTGATATGTAAAGGTTGATAAACTTAGTTTATATTACCAAGCTTTATAAAGCTGACCTTGGGTCAGCTTTTTCTGTATTAACGACAGCCGGTCTGTTTGGAAACTATGAGTAAACCCTCTACACCCCATTCATTTGGATTGGTTACAGCTGCACCTCAATTTGACCGTTGGGTGTGGATAGCTGTAAGTATCGCTTTATTGGCCTTTGTTCCTGTTATCACTTTGGTCAAATTGTCTTGGGCGAATAACCTGGAAATTTGGCAGCATTTACTCGATACGGTGTTTTGGATTTACGTAAAAAATACGGTGTTGTTATGTATTGGGGTGGCGTTCTTTACGAGCCTAATCGGCACCGGCGCCGCGTGGTTGGTGACGCGTTTTGATTTTCCGCTTAAGTCGATGCTGGTCTGGGGCTTATTGTTACCTTTAGCCGTACCTAGCTACATCTTAGCTTTTGTTATTACCGATCAATTGGAGTATGCAGGCTTTGTACAAAAAAGCCTGAGGGCGTTATTTGGTTGGCAAACAGCTCGTGATTACTGGTTTCCTGAAATACGCTCTATTCAAGGGGCTATAGCGGTACTCAGCTTAGTATTATATCCCTACGTATACTTATTAGCGCGCGCCGCATTTGTAGAGCAGGCCGCACAACTTTTCGAAATGAGTCGCTGTTTAGGTAAAAGCCAAACGCAAAGTTTTTTCAACGTTGCCTTACCTTTAGCGCGACCCGCCATTGTTGTCGGGGTGACGCTGGCGTTAATGGAGACGATTAACGAATATGGCACCGTAGAATTTTTTGCGGTACCAACACTAACCGCTGGTATCTTTGACGTTTGGTTAAATATGAGCAGTCTCTCCGCTGCTGCGCAGATTGCAATGATGTTGGTGAGCTTTTCCATTTTGTTACTGGGCTTAGAGCGCTATAGCCGTAATGCCGGTAAGTTCTACAAGCTAACTGGCCAATCTCCAGCCATGTTTGCAGAGCCGCTAAAAGGAGCAAAAGCTTGGCTGGCAACGGGGTTATGTCTGTTGCCGATTGGTTTAGGTTTCTTATTACCGATTGCGGTGTTGAGCAATTACGCACTGCGTAATCTCGACTCTGGTTTAGAGCAATACATGAGTAGTGCTTGGAATAGCTTCTCGCTCGCGGCAATGGCAGCCATCGTTACCACGGTGTTAGGTTTATTGCTGGCTTATGGTGTGCGTCTATCGAAAAGCGCCAAGATGCGGAGCATCGCCGAGGCGGCGACCTTAGGTTACGCCATCCCTGGGGCGGTGTTGGCGGTAGGGATTCTTTACCCTTTAGGCTTGTTAGACAACGCCCTAGATCGTTTAATGACGGCGTGGTTTGATTATCCGCTTGGCTTGCTATTTACCGGTACTGGCGGGGCCTTAGTTCTGGCCTACTCGTTACGTTTTATTGCACTTAGTTATCGAACTCTGGATGCCAGTTTAAGTAAAATTACCCCAGAAATGGATGACGCTTCTCGAGTGCTGGGAGCGCAATCAGGTAGAACACTATGGCGTATTCATTTGCCATTGATTCGACCTAGTTTATTGACAGCGATGCTATTGGTGTTTGTTGATACCATGAAAGAATTGCCGATAACGCTTATTTTACGGCCATTTAACTTTAATACTTTATCCACTCAAGTGTGGGATCTTGCTTCGCTTGAACAATTGGAGCAAAGCTCATTAGCGGCTTTGACCATTTTGTTGGCGGGTATTATCCCGGTGATTATTATGAGCCGAAACATTGGTTCATCAGGCTCTGGCCGCAAAGGAAACTAAAACAACAATGAGTATTGTGTTACGTCAAGTTAATCACTTTTACGGTGAGCAACAAGCACTTAAAGACATTAATATTGAGGTTGAAGAAAACCAAATAGTCGCCTTGCTGGGGCCCTCTGGTTGCGGTAAAACCACCTTGTTACGTTTAATTGCAGGTTTAGAGCGTTTGCAAAGCGGTGAGTTGTATTTGCAAGAGGCATTAGTCGCTTCTCCTGCCACGGGGACCCACCTTCCGCCGGAACAGCGGGCTATCGGTATGATGTTTCAAGACTATGCATTGTTTCCACACATGAGTGTTAGGGCTAATATAGAGTATGGTTTGCGCAAGCAGCAAAATATTGCCCAGCGTCGCCAATGGATCGAAGACAGTATTGATAGTATGGGAATGCAAGGCCTACTAGAGCGTTATCCGCACACCTTATCTGGCGGTCAACAACAACGTGTAGCATTACTTCGCGCGTTAGCACCAGAACCTAATACCATGTTGTTAGACGAGCCATTTTCAGCGCTAGACGAACATTTGCGCCAACAGGTTAGAGAAGAAACCCTAGATATTCTTAAAAAAAGCAATACTCCAGCGGTAATGGTGACTCACGATCCCCTTGAAGCAATGTTCATTGCTGATCGCATTGTTGTTATGGAGCAAGGGCGTATTGTGCAAAATGCCTGCCCGCAAGATATTTATTTGCATCCGGAAAATGCTTTTGTTGCCGCTTTATTTGGCCCCAGTAATCGTTTTGTGGCGAAGGTTAAAGCAGGCAGCGTAATGACACCTTTGGGTGAGATTACGGTTAAGCATATTGCTGACGATCATCCGGTAGAAGTGATTATTCGTGCTAAGGATGTAGTGGTACATCAATTGGAGAACAGTGAACTTGTTGAAGCCACTGTAATATCGGTACATGCAATGGGCAATGAAACTCATTTTAGATTGCAGTTGGCCACGATGCCTGAGCGAGTTGTTCATGCGCGAATGCGGGATCACTGGCAAGCGATGTCTGGTACAAAAGTGTGGTTGTCAGTAGAAAAAGATGCGGCGTTTATTTTCCCCAAAAGCTAGCTTTTGAGGAAAACTTCAAACCGTTTACCCTATTTCAAATAGGTCTTTCACTGATTGAAATACGCTGGCGATATCAACTTGGCGAGTCGGGGTGATAAAAATGGTATCGTCGCCGGCAATGGTACCTAATATGCCCTCAGCCTTACCTAAAGAGTCAAGCAGCCTAGCAATAAGTTGGGCGGCGCCGGGGCTGGTATGAATAACGATTAAAGCATCATTAAAGTCCATTTCTAGGACTAAAATCTTTAGCTGACTAGAAACCGTCGGAACCCCTAGTTCAGCGGGTAAGCAATAAACCATTTCCATTTTGGCATTACGGGTGCGGACCGCGCCAAACTTACTCAGCATTCGTGAGACTTTTGACTGGTTTATATTTTCATAACCCTGATCTTGTAGGGCCGTTACAATTTCGGCTTGTGAGCCAAATCGCTCTTCTTTTAATAGTGATTTAAAGGCTTTTACTAATTGTTCTTGTTTGTCGCTATACTTCATCGGAGGTCCGAGCTTATAAGTCCGCGTTTATTGTCTCCAACTTTTTATGCTATATCAACTTTATTCTAGTTTTGTGCATATAAATGCATAGCTAAACACACTATTGGAGCGTGAGTTTTATCTATTAGTTGTTTGCATAGCTAAAGCTGCATTAAGATAGGGGCTACTCGCTATCATGTGTAAATGATTATGTGCTTAAAATCGCTATTATTTGTTCCGCTTTTTTTCGTTCAGCTTAGTTACGCGGCAGTGCAACCGCTACGCGTGGTCACTGAAGCCTCTTATCCGCCTTTTGAATCATTTGATGAACATAAGAGCATTGTCGGTTTCGATATTGAATTGGCGAAGGCGATTTGTCAGCAGATTAATCGCCAATGTGAATTTTATCACCAACCCTTTGACAGTCTGCTAAGCAGTATTGCTGCAGGGCATTACGATGTAGCCATCTCTGCTTTAGATATCACCGAACAGCGTAAACAGACGGTGAGTTTTAGCGATGCGTATTTTGTTAATACCGCTGTTTACTTAAGCACTGCAGGTGTTAATGTCACCGAGGGAGCGGCGGTAGCGGTGCAAAGCGGTTCGAGTTTTCAACGCTTTTTACGTAGCCAGCGGCCCGCGTTTTTATCCATTGCTTACCCCAGCTACCAGTTAGCTTTAAACGATTTGCAGCAAGCAAAAATCGATGCGGTATTTTTAGATTCTGCCGCCGCTCACTATTGGTTAGCCCAGCACCCGCAATTTGTCATTCAAACAGAAGAAAGCTACCCCGCGAGTGGTTTGGGTATGGCTGTATCACAGCAAAGTGTCGATCTGCTGAAGCAAATCAACCATGCGCTTAAAGTGTTAAAAAATAATGGTAACTACCAAACCATATACCAATCCTTTTTCTAGTGACAAACACTGTTAGACCAAGGTCTTAAGTGAGATTGTTAAAGTGTGATTAAGGCAGGCTTTTTCTGTTTTATAGTTGCTTTAAAAATGTTGCTAAATTGTATTTTGATGTGGATTCGGCTATCGTGTTTGCTGTCTGTAAAGACATCCCCTCTACAATTACAAAAAAGCATGGAGAAGTTGGATGAAAGTTGCCGTATTAGGTGCCGCTGGCGGAATTGGCCAAGCCCTTTCATTACTATTAAAAACCCAGTTACCTGCTGGTTCTGAACTTTCGCTTTATGACATCGCCCCAGTTACACCTGGTGTTGCTGTTGATTTGAGCCACATACCTACCCAGGTGGCTATAAAAGGATTTGCAGGCGAAGACCCAACACCAGCACTTGAAGGTGCTGATATCGTATTAATTTCTGCTGGGGTTGCTCGCAAACCTGGTATGGACCGCTCAGATTTGTTCAATATCAATGCAGGTATTGTTAAAAACCTGATTGAGAAAGTGGCAGTTACGAGCCCTAAAGCCTGCATCGGTATTATCACTAACCCGGTTAATACCACGGTACCAATTGCTGCTGAAGTGCTGAAAAAAGCCGGTGTTTATGACCCTGCAAAATTGTTTGGTGTAACTACACTTGATGTTATTCGTTCAGAAACCTTTATTGCTGAAGCAAAAGGTTTAAACCCTGCAGACATCAAGCTTAATGTTATCGGCGGGCACAGTGGCGTCACTATCTTGCCATTGTTATCGCAACTAGACGGTATTTCATTCACTGATGAAGAAATTGCCGCGATGACCACGCGTATTCAAAACGCTGGTACAGAGGTGGTTGAAGCTAAAGCGGGTGGCGGTAGCGCTACCTTATCTATGGGCCAAGCCGCTGCACGTTTTTGTTTGTCCTTAGTGAAAGCGGCTCAAGGCGAAGATGTGATTGAGTGCGCCTACGTAGATGGCGGTAGCGAACACGCTAAATTCTTCGCTCAACCGGTGCGTTTGGGCCCACAAGGCGTAGCTGAAATCTTACCTTACGGTGACATTAGCGCTTTTGAAAAAGCGGCTATTGACGGCATGTTAGATACCCTACATGGCGACATCGATAAGGGTGTCGAGTTTGTATAAACTCTCAGCCTAAACGATGATAAAGGAGTGCTTGCACTCCTTTTTTTATACCAGCAAAAGGGCCTTCAGCTTTTTGCCGAGGTGCCGATAGCTTAACTGTTAGCAGAACGCTGTTAAAAGATAGGAACGGCAAATGAATAAGCAATTAATTAGCTTTATGCTGGTCGCAGCATTAACCCTGCCCGTTATGGCAGAGTCCATTGATTCTCTGTCAGTGGATGATGAGCTCGATGCCGAGCAGCAAGCTGCTGTGCCAGTCGATCCAACAGAATATACTAGCCCCTCAGATATTGGTGCGGTGCAAATCTATAAACAAGCTGAGCTGATCTCATGGATTAACAATAACCAGCACTTGGCTCGAGTAAAAGCCGATGAATGCCAGTTGGTTGAAGATATTGGTGCTCGTGCAGAGAAAGTGGCTATACCGGCTTATCAATTTTTGTGGGGCGACATGTTAGCTTGGGGCGTTTGTGTTGACCCAAACCCTGAACTTGGCGTTATGTATATGTGGCGAGCGGCCAATCAAGGCTTAGCCGCGGCAATGGAGCAGCTAGGTCGCTATTACGCTACCGGTACGTTAGTACAGCAAGATTATGCCAAGGCAATTCCTTTACTGCGCGAAGCCGCTGGCCAAGGTTTTTTACCTGCACAGCTAAGATTGGTGGCCTTGTATGTTGAAGGCAAAGGCAGTCCTTATGATTACGAAGACGCCTATCGCTGGCTTCATCACTCGATCATTGCTGATAAAGCGGTGCACCGTGAAGCTAGTTTACTGCTGGCATCTTTAGCCAAGAAGATGCCCAATTATGTGGTTGATAAAGCTAAAGCAAGCAACCAACCCTACTAAAGGCCTGCCCAAAGCATTACCATAGGACTATTCTATAAAGGATAGTCCTTTATTTGTTTAATTTTGGCAGGTTAGTTAATGCAAAATCAGGCTGTGTCGGCCACCTTAAAATCGACCCTCTTGGCTGCTCTCAATGAAGAGATGGCGCCGGTGTCTAAAGATTGGTTACACGCTTTGTGTAGCCCTGAAGAAAGTGCGCAATTTGGGGCTACCTTAGCTCACTTACTTGAAGAGGGCCTCTTGGTAACCACCCGCATCGGCGCGTTTACCTTACCAGAACGACTAGGCTTAGTGACGGGGACTATTATTGGTCATAGAGACGGTTTTGGGTTTCTTAAAACCACTCAAGAAGGTAGCGATTTATTCCTACCCGCCAAAGAAATGCGCAAGGTCTTCCATAATGATTTTGTGTTGGCCGCTCCCTCGAGTATGGATAAGCGTGGTCGTAGAGAAGGACAAATTGTTAAGCTACTGAAACAGCGTAAAGTTGAATTGGTAGGGCGCTTTTTTGTTGAAGGTAACCACCGTTATGTGGTGCCTGATGATTCGCGTATTAACCAAGATATTTTAATTGCCAAAAGTGATACTGCTGGTGCTCGTCAAGGCCAAGTGGTAGTGGTTGAAGTCATTAGCCGACCCTCTGCGCCGAAATTGGCGGTGGGTAAAGTTATCGATATTCTTGGTGAGAAAATGGCGCCTGGCATGGAAGTGCAAGTGGCGCTGCGTAATCATGATATTCCCCATGAATGGCCAAAGGCTGTTAGCAAGTCCGTTAGCAAGCTTGAAGAAGAAGTCGACGAAGCCGCTAAACAACAGCGAGTAGATTTACGTGCTCTTCCATTGGTGACGATTGATGGCGAAGATGCGCGAGATTTTGATGACGCGGTCTACTGTGAAGCTAAAAAATCGGGAGGCTGGCGCTTATGGGTCGCCATTGCTGACGTGTCTTACTACGTCAGACCTGACTCTGCACTTGATAGAGAAGCCTTGCTGCGTGGTAACTCGGTCTATTTTCCTGACCAAGTCATTCCGATGTTGCCTGAACAGCTATCCAACGGATTGTGTTCGCTGAATCCACAGGTTGATCGTTTGTGCATGGTGGCAGAGATGACCATTTCCGCTGCGGGACGATTATCTGGCTATAAGTTTTATGAAGCAGTGATGCACTCTCATGCGCGTTTTACTTATAACAAAGTAGCTGCGATTTTAGAGGGTGATGAAGCCCTAATTGAACGTTATGCCCAGCAAGTGCCGCATCTAGAAGAGCTACACCGTTTATATAGCGCATTAAAAGTGAGTCGCGCGCAACGTGGTGGCATAGAGTTGGAAACCCAAGAAACCCGCTTTATTTTTAATGCACAGCGAAAAATTGAGCAAATTGTTCCGCTGACTCGTAATGATGCACATAAGATGATTGAAGAGTGCATGATTCAAGCAAACGTGGCGGCGGCAAAGTTTGTTGAGAAGCAGCAACAAGCCATTTTATACCGGGTTCACGATAAACCGGGTAAAGAGCGTTTAACTAATTTTAGAGGCTTTTTAAATGAACTTGGCCTACCGCTAGGTGGCGGGGACGAACCTCAACCTAGTGATTACTTTAAATTGGTTGCAGATATCCAACAGCGCCCTGATCTAGAACTTATTCAAACGATGTTGCTGCGCTCGATGATGCAGGCTGTTTATCAGCCCGATAATCTTGGGCATTTTGGTCTGGCACTAAAATCTTATGCGCATTTCACCTCACCAATTAGGCGTTATCCTGACTTATTGCTGCATCGAGTGATCAAGTATTTGGTCAACAAGCAAGATACCGAAGCGGCTGGTAACACCATTAGTAATAAGTGGACCCCCACTGGCGGATACAGCTACTCAGAAGATGAGATGGAAAAGTTTGGCGAAAACTGTTCAATGACCGAGCGACGTGCCGATGACGCCACACGAGAAGTGTCAGATAGTTTGAAATGTGAATATATGCTCGATCATGTGGGGATGGTTTATTCAGCGACCATTGCCGCGGTAACGGGTTTTGGCTTCTTTGCGCGTTTAGATGAGTTCCATATCGACGGCTTAGTACACATCAATTCTTTACGTGGCGATTATTATCATTATGATGCAGCACGCCAATTGTTAGTGGGAGAGAAAACCGCTAAACGTTTTCGCATTGGTGATGCGGTAATGGTGAAGGTAGCGTCAGTCAATATGGCGGACCGAAAAATGGAATTTATCTTGGTCAACAAAGACGGCCAAGAAGATGAGTTTGACCGGCCAAACCGCAGGGCTAAACCTAGCAATCCTCCTCGTGGTAAGCGTTTTGCCGCCAACCGAGAAGAAGACGCTAGCGGGAAGCCAGCAACGGCCAAGAAAAAGCCGCGCCATCGCGATACCAAAAATAAAGGTAAACGCCGCCAACCGAGTGCTGTTAGTGAGACCAATAAAGACTCTGGCACAGAAAATAAAGGGGGTTTTAGCCCTTGGCAGCAGCGTGACCCAAAAGCCAACAAAGCTAAAGGCAATAATGAGTCGGCTAGCCCTAAGCGTAAAAAACCGAAAAAGAAACGTAAGCAACGCCCTGGTAAACAAGAGCGCAGCGCCGCTAAACAACAGAAGAATCAATCATGAGCCAACAAGTAATTTATGGTTTGCACGCTGTGCAGGCTTTATTAGAACGAAGCCCAGAGCGAATTATCGAAGTATTTGCTTTAAAAGGTCGTCAAGATGAACGGCTACTTCCTTTGCTTAACGAGCTTCGTCGTTTAGGGGCATCGGTGCAGTTTATGCCACGTAAGGCCCTAGACGACAAAGCCGAAAGCACTCAACACCAAGGCATTGTGGCTCGGGTTAAAGCGGGGCGAGGGTATAACGAACACGATCTTAAGCAATTAGTTGAATCAACGACAGCACCGCTATTTTTGATATTAGACGGTGTCACCGATCCGCATAACTTAGGCGCTTGTTTACGTAATGCCGATGCTGCTGGAGTGGTGGGGGTGATTGTACCTAAAGATAACTCGGTGCAGTTAAATGCCACGGTTCGTAAGGTGGCCAGTGGCGCGGCTGAAACCGTCCCTCTAGTGGTGGTGACCAACCTCGCCAGAACGCTGCGAGAGTTGCAACAAATGGGCGTGTGGGTGGTTGGCACCGCTGGCGAGGCCGAACAGTTTATTTACGACACAAAGTTACAAGGCCCTATGGCTATTGTTATGGGTGCTGAAGGTACCGGTATGCGCCGCTTAACACGTGAAACCTGTGATGAGCTAATCAAGCTACCCATGCTAGGGGCTGTATCAAGTTTAAACGTCTCTGTCGCTGCGGGAATTTGTTTATTTGAAGCGGTTCGTCAGCGTCGCTAAGCCCCCACTTGTTTGCTGATTAAAAGCCACTGAATAGTTAATCTAGCAGTGGCTTTTATTTAGCTTGATTAAATTCTCACCTTCGCATAGAATCAGCGCCCCTAAAACAGTCATTTTACTTTTAGTTCCTTGCCTCTTCGGTTCGACTGTACCATGAACGAGGCTATAACCCGTAGGGAGCAATCATGCGTCATTACGAAATCGTATTCATGGTCCACCCAGACCAGAGCGAACAAGTTCCAGGTATGATCGAACGTTATTCTGCAGTTATCAATGATAACGGCGGAAACATCCATCGCTTGGAAGATTGGGGCCGCCGTCAATTGGCTTACCCAATTGAGAAGCTGCATAAAGCACACTATGTTCTTTTGAACATTGAAGCCAGCGCAGAAGTTGTCGATGAATTGGAAACTGCTTTCCGTTTCAACGATGCTGTTATCCGCAACATGATCATGCGCACTAAGTCTGCTGTTACAGAGATGTCTGCAATTGCTAAAGCTAGAGATGAGCGTCCAGCTCGTCGTGATGATGAGCGTCCAGCTCGTCGTGAAGAAGCTGAAACAGCAACTGAAGAAGCTCCAGCAGTAGAAGCTAAAGAAGAGTCAGCTAGCGAAGAATAAGACGCATGTCTGAAAATAGGTTGGTTTTGCAGGGGCGGGTATTACGCGCACCTAAACGCTCTACCAGTCCAGCCGGTGTTGCTCACTGCCAGTTTTGGTTAGAGCATCGTTCGCAGCAGCAAGAAGCTGGATTTTCGCGCCAAGCCTATTGTCAAATGGCAGTAGTTGCAAGTGGCGATATTTTGAAGCAAGATTCATCGCATATAAGTATGGGGTGTGAGGTAAAAGTAAGTGGCTTTTTAAGTAGCCACAAAGCGGCCAACGGTACATACCGATTGGTACTTCATGCTTCTGAAATTGATTTGTTATCACGAGGATAATGTTATGGCACGTTTTTTCCGTCGTCGTAAATTCTGCCGCTTTTCAGCGGAAGGTGTTGTAGAGATCGACTATAAAGATACTACAACATTGAAAAACTACATCACTGAAAGTGGTAAAATTGTACCTAGTCGTATTACTGGTACAAGCGCTAAATACCAACGTCAACTTGCACGCGCTATTAAACGTGCTCGTTACCTGGCTCTATTGCCATACACTGATTTACATAAGTAAATTCTTGTATGCGATTGGCCTAACTCAATCGAATATTTCGAGGAAAGGTAATGGAAATTATTTTATTAGATAAAATCGCTAACTTAGGCGGTTTGGGTGATCAAGTTAATGTTAAAGCAGGTTACGCACGTAACTTCTTGATCCCACAAGGTAAAGCTGTACCAGCAACTAAATCTAACGTAGAAGTTTTTGAAGCTCGTCGTTCAGAATTAGAAGCTAAGTTAGCTGAAACTTTGAAAGTATCTGAAGCTCGCGCTGAAAAACTAAACGCTCTAGAAGCGATTGTTATTGAAGCTAAAGCTGGTGAAGAAGGTAAACTATTTGGTTCTATCGGTACTCGCGACATCGCAGACGCTATTACAGCGGCTGGTGTTGAAGTAGTGAAATCAGAAGTTCGTCTTTCTAACGGTGTACTACGTAACACTGGTGAAGTTGAAATTGTTATTCAAGTTCATACAGACGTTAGCGCTACTGTTACTCTACAAGTTGTTGCTGCAGAATAAATTTCTGTTCAATTGCTTGATAAAACCGCGCCTCGGCGCGGTTTTTTTGTATATTAACTACTATTTTGGTTTATTGTGAAAGATAGTCAGCACTTATCCGGTTTTTGACTGTAGAAGATATTAGCGAAATATAACAAGGAGTGTGATCGTGCGTTTAATCATGGTACTGGTGATAACTTTATTCAGCCTATCATCGCTAGCTAAGAGTAGTTGGTCAGAAATAGCAGCACAGGCTAAGGGACAAACCGTTTATTTCAATGCTTGGGCTGGCGCTGATAATATTAATGCTTATATTCGTTGGGTTGCCGAACAGGTAAAGCAGCAATACGATATTGAATTAAGCCATGTGAAAATTACTGATACCGCTAATGTAGTTAGTCGAGTTTTAGCCGAAAAAGTGAGCGGAAGAAGCCAAGGTGGCAGTGTTGACTTGGTATGGGTCAACGGCGAAAACTTTCGTAGCTTAAAACAAGCAGGCTTATTATTCGGGCCATTTAGCCAACAGTTGCCGAATTTGGCATTGACCGACCAAACTAATCCCGCACTTCTCTATGACTTCACTCTTCCTGTGGAAGGTTTCGAATCGCCCTGGGGCGGAGCGCAACTCACCTTTTATTATGACAGTGAGCGCCTGAAGCAAGCGCCTAAGTCGATGGCTGATTTAGTTACTTATTTGAAGATTAACCCCGGGCTGTTCACTTACCCTGCGCCTCCTAGCTTTTACGGTTCAACCTTTATTAAACAGGCATTGTTGGAGACCATCGCTGATCCTGCTCAGTTATATCAGCCGGTAAATAAACAAACCTTTGATGATGTGACCGAAGACTTGTGGGCCTTATTGGACGAGCTGCATCCTTTGATGTGGCGTCGCGGTCAAAGCTTTCCAAGCGGCAGCGGACAAATACAACAACTGGTCAATGATGGTGAATTGAGTATTGGTTTTAGCTTCAACCCTAACGATCCTGCTGCGGGTATAGAACAAGGTTTATTACCTAACTCTATACGCAGTTATGTTCATGACAGTGGCACCATCGGTAATACTCACTTTGTTGCTATTCCTTTCAATAGTGACGCTAGCGCGGCGGCGATGGTTGTGGCGAACTTCTTGCTGTCTCCTGAAGCACAAGCTCGCAAAGCCGATTTAGATTATTGGGGTGACCCCAGCGTACTAGATCTCAGTAAGCTATCGGAACAACAGCAACAGTTTTTTGCTAAACAGCAGAGCAGCTTAGCAAGCTTAAGCGCCGAAGATAGAGCTAAAGTATTGGCTGAGCCCCACGCTAGTTGGGTGGGCTTATTGGAAGCCGAATGGTTGCGCCGCTATAGTCGATGAGTTTTTCGAGAAAAAAAACGATGGTAGTATTTCCACTGATAACCAGTGGATTGCTGCTGTTACCGTTAATTTTCGGCTTTATCGATACATTGTTACCGGCTTTTGGCTATTTTCCGTTAGCGGGACACCGCAGCTTTAGTTTCTCTGCATGGCAGAATTTGTTTGCCCAGCCTGCATTGTGGTCTGGCATTGCCTTAAGCTTGTTTAGTGGTTGGGCTGCAACCTTACTTTCCTTATTTAGCGCCTTTTGGATAGCAATGCACTGTTATCACAGCGCTTGGTGGCGGCTATTAGAAAAAAGCCTAGCGCCATTCTTAGCCATTCCTCATGCGGCAATGGCGATTGCCTTATTGTTTTTATTGGCGCCTAGCGGCTGGATTATGCGCTGGTTATCACCTTGGTTGACCGGCTTTGCTTATCCGCCAATGTGGACCACCACACAAGACAGTTGGGGGATTAGCCTTATTCTAGCGTTGTGGATAAAAGAGCTGCCATTTTTACTGCTGGTAGTGATGGGAGCCTGCTCACAGCTGCCAGTTAAATCGAGCTTAGCGATTGGTCAAAGTTTTGCCTACTCAGCAGCGCAAGTGTGGCGCAGCGTGCTGATCCCACAGTTGCTTAAAAGGATACGCTTGCCACTATTTGCAGTGTTAGTCTTCTCACTCACCGTGGTTGATGTGGCGCAAATTATCGGCCCCAGTCATCCGGCCACATTGGGTTTACTCGTGTGGCAGTGGTTTAGTGATAGCAATATAGAGATGCGTTTAACGGGCGCCGCTGGTGCTTTATTGTTGTTGGTGGTGGTGTTATTCAGTTTGGCTGGCGCTCTGCTATTGGAACAACTCTATCTTAGGTTGAATTTGCGACGGACTATGCAAGGCATTCGCCTTAAAGCATCGAGCGCGACACCTGCGCGGGTCTTCTTACTGATTACCGTGTTGATACTTGCCTTAAGTGTGCTGCTTATTGCTATTTGGTCTTTTGCGTGGCGCTGGCGCTTCCCTGAGGGGCTGCCGTCACAATGGAGCCTACATTATTGGCAGCAAGCAGAAACCTATCTCTACCAGCCTTTAAGCAGTAGTTTGTCTATCGCAATGTTATCTGCGGGGCTTAGCTTAATCTTGGTTGTAGGGTGTTTAGAATTTCAACACCAACGCCGACAACATTCAGGCTGGTGGTCGCTGGTGATGTACTTACCGTTATTGTTGCCACAAGTAGTGTTTTTGTTTGGTATGCAGGTGCAGCTATTTAAGTTCCACCTCGATGGTCTGTTTATTAGCGTGGTATGGGCACATTTGGTGTTTGTTTTACCCTATGTGTATTTATCGTTAGTCGATAATTATCAAAGCTATGATCAACGCTACGTGCAAGCGGCGGTGAGTTTGTCACAAAGCTATTGGCGTAGCTTTTGGCGGGTAAAAATCCCCATGCTAACTAAACCTTTACTGCTGGCTTTTGCGATAGGTTTTGCGGTAAGTATTGCCCAATATTTGCCGACTCTGTTTGTTGGTGGCGGGCGAATTAGCACCTTGACTACTGAAGCAGTGGCATTAGCGTCAGGGGGGGATCGCAGAGTGACTGCGGTCATGGTCATTTGGCAGATATTGTTGCCGCTAACGGTATATAGCTTTGCCATCATCTGGCCCAAATGGCGTTATCGTCATCATCGAGGAATGTAAGTATTGCTAACAATCAACAATTTTAGCCTGCAGTCAGCTGAACAGCGATTAATGGCTGACATTAACTTAAGCGTGGCGCCAGGAGAAGTGTTAACCATCATGGGGCCCAGTGGCTGTGGCAAATCTACTTTTTTGGCGGCTATTGCAGGCACCCTAGATGCTACATTTAACTGTAGCGGAAACATATTATTGGCAGGGGTGAATATTATTGATTTACCCCAAGCCCAGCGACAAGTGGGGATATTGTTTCAAGATGACTTGCTGTTCCCACATTTTAATGTAGCGCAAAACCTTCAGTATGCTTTAGCCAAGTCACAGCAGGCCGATGCTAAACGGATTATTGCTCAGGCTCTGATGGATGCGGGTATGCAGGGCTATGAATTGCGTGATATAGCGAGTCTCTCTGGTGGTCAAAGAGCCCGAGTTAGCGTATTACGTAGCTTATTGGCCCAGCCAAAACTGCTGTTACTGGATGAGCCATTTAGCAAGTTAGATAGGCCTCTGCGTAAACAATTTAGACAGTTCGTAAAAGAGAGAATTGAGCAACTTAATATTCCCGCTATCTTGGTTACCCACGATCGTGACGATAGCTTACAGGGAGCGCCTGTAGAATTGTTTAGCGGTGTTTGACGTTCTTAGTATTAAGTATTCGTTGATATTTTGCCGCAGTAGCGGGTTAAGCATATACTCTCAATGAGCCAAGCTGTTGCTGTTTAGCTTTATTTGATAAGCTAAAGTTACCTGAGGCTTATTGTTGTGGAGCATGGGCTACAGGGCTCAATTCATGGGATTTATAAATAACAATAATGAGGACGAAGATGAACAAATTGATACTTGCTATGGCAATGTTACTTCCGTTTGTTGTATCAACCGCTAATGCGGCTCCAGCCAAAGCGCCTTTGTGCGCAGCTTGTCACGGTGCTGAAGGTAAAGCGATGATACCGGGTTATCCCCACCTAGCTGGTCAGAATGAGCAATATTTGATTTCTTCTTTGAAAGCTTATAAAGACAAGCAGCGCAATGGCGGCCAAGCGGCAATAATGCAAGCCCAAGCTGCGGCACTCAGTGATGCTGAAATCGCAGAGCTTGCGGCTTACTTCTCAAAAATGTAAGTCATTCTCTTTATCACTAGGCCAGCCTTGAGCTGGCTTTTTTGTGGCGCGAGATCACAGTGTTTTAATAAGCAGCATCACAACAAAATGTTACTTGGTGTCATCTCCATAATCCCGCATAATAGGCGCCAGTAAAAGACAACCGCAATGATAGATTATGGCAGCCACAGCGCCCCCTCGTAAATATAAAGAGAAAGACAAGAAGCCTAGAGACTCTCAGGTAGATCAGCTGAAAACACCTCCTCACTCCCTTGAAGCGGAGCAGGCGGTACTAGGCGGTCTGATGCTGGACAACAATGCTTGGGATAACGTCGCCGAGCAAGTGGTTGAGCAGGACTTCTATCAGCGCGCTCATCAATTTACGTTTGCTGCTATGACTCGCCTTGCAGAGGCTGGCCAACCGATCGATTTGGTGACCGTTTCAGAAGAGTTAGAGCGACAAGAGCAATTAGAAGATATCGGTGGTTTTGCTTACTTAGGTGAAATTGCCAAAAATACACCGAGTGCGGCGAACATTCGAGCCTACGCCGAAATTGTGCGAGAGCGAGCGGTGACCCGGGAATTGATTGCGGTAGCCAATGAAATTGCTGACAGTTGTTATGAGCCGGCAGGCCGTAAGAGCAGTGATTTATTAGATTTTGCCGAGAGCAAGGTGTTTAAAATTGCTGAGTCGCGGGCTAACGCCAACGAAGGCCCAAAAGAAGTGAAGGGTCTATTAGCAGCAACCATTGATAAAATTGAAGAACTATATAAATCGCCGAACGACGGTGTAACTGGTGTCTCGACTGGTTTTGCTGATTTAGACAAGAAAACAGCAGGCTTGCAAGGCTCCGACCTAATTATTGTTGCTGCCCGTCCATCGATGGGTAAAACTACCTTTGCGATGAACTTATGTGAATACGCAGCAATGACCCAAGATAAACCCGCTCTGATTTTTAGTTTGGAGATGCCCTCTGAGCAAATCATGATGCGGATGTTGGCCTCGCTTGGGCGAATTGACCAAACTAAAATCAGAACCGGCGCCCTAGATGATGACGATTGGGCAAGATTATCTTCTACTATGGGTCTTATGGCCGAAAAATCTAAGATGTATGTGGACGACTCCTCTGGCTTAACCCCCACCGAAGTTCGCTCTCGCGCCCGTCGTGTGGCGCGAGAAGAAGGCGGGCTTAGCATGATCATGATTGACTACTTGCAACTGATGCAAGTGCCGGGTCTTAGCGACAACCGAACCTTAGAAATTGCCGAAATTTCTCGCTCGTTAAAATCTTTAGCAAAAGAGCTAAACGTGCCGGTAGTCGCTCTTTCACAGCTTAACCGTGGTTTGGAGCAGCGGGCAGATAAACGCCCAATTAACTCAGATTTGCGTGAATCAGGCTCAATTGAGCAGGATGCCGATCTCATTATGTTTATTTATCGTGATGAGGTATACCACGAAGACTCCGCGAATAAAGGCATGGCAGAGATTATTATCGGTAAGCAGCGGAATGGTCCTATTGGTAGAATTGCACTGACCTTCCAAGGCCAGTTCTCTCGCTTTGATAACTGGGCGGGTGAATTTTACGATGACGAATAAAGCTTAATGAATATAGCTAATGCTGCCGTGTCACTATCGGCACTCCAGCATAACTTAGCAGCGCTGCGCGCTTTAGCGCCAGCCAGTAAAGTGTTGGTGGTGATCAAGGCTAACGCTTATGGGCATGGCATGTTGCAGGTAGCTAAATGCTTACAACAATATGCTGATGGCTTTGCGGTTGCGCGCACGAATGAAGCTTTAACGCTGCGACAAGCGGGTATAAACAGCAAACTATTAGTCTTGGAAGGATTCTTTGACGAAGCCGAAGCATTGATATTAGCCAGCAATGATATCTCTACGGTTATTCATAGTGAGCAGCAATTAATCCAATTAGAAACACTCAGGCTGCCAAACCCTCTTGATACCTGGATTAAGCTAGATACAGGAATGCATCGTTTAGGTTTGTTACCCGAGCAGTTTACCGCGCTGATGCCTCGCATAGAGGCTTGCCACAACATTCAAACTAAGCCTACTTTTATCAGTCACTTTGCTTGCGCTGATGAGATTGAACATCCACTGAATCGTAAGCAAATCGCTGAGTTCAATGATCTCTGTGAGGGTTATGATGTCGAAGCATCGCTAGCTAATTCTGCTGGCATTTTGTTGTGGCCAGACTCACACAAAGATTGGAATCGACCTGGTATCTCTATTTACGGGATATCGCCGCAGATTGACAATACCGGCAAGGATCTTAACTTACTGCCGGTGATGACTTTGCAATCCAATTTGATTGCTGTTCGTGAGCATCCTAAGGGTGAAACGGTGGGTTATGGCGCCACCTGGCAAGCAGAGCAAGATACTCGCTTGGGCGTGGTGGCAATGGGTTATGGTGATGGCTACCCTCGAAGTGCCCCTAGCGGTACACCGGTTTGGGTTAACGGGCGTTTAGTCCCTATTGTTGGTCGCGTATCGATGGATATGTTATGTGTTGATTTAGGCGCTAAGGCCACTGATTCTGTAGGTGATAGGGTGGTACTATGGGGGGCCGAGTTACCGGTGGAGACGGTAGCAAAAGCAGTAGGAACCATCGCCTACGAATTGGTCACTAAACTTACCTCACGAGTTCGATTAAGTTATATAAAGTAGTATTTACAAGTGCTTGCTTTTAGGCTATTAATTGGGTGCTGGTTTATTAATCTATTATTCAATAGGTTTTAACTATCAAACTGATTGATTATAACAATTCGTTTGTTCGATGAAATTAGCGCATTATTTGTAGCGATATTGATAACCCAAATTAACAAGGAATACGAAATGAGTGTTTTAGTTGGTCGTCCTGCTCCAGACTTCACTGCCGCAGCTGTTCTAGGTAATGGCGAAATTGTTGATAGCTTTACGTTAAGTGAGCATATCAAGGGCAAAGCCGCAGTAGTGTTCTTTTACCCACTAGATTTTACTTTTGTTTGTCCTTCTGAGTTGATCGCTTTTGACCACCGCTTTAAAGATTTTCAAGAGAAAGGTGTTGAAGTGATTGGCGTTTCTATTGATTCTCAATTTTCTCACAATGCATGGCGTAACACTGCGATTGAAGACGGCGGTATCGGCCAAGTTCAATACCCGCTAATTGCAGACGTTAAACACGAAATCTGTAAAGCCTATGATGTTGAGCATCCTGAAGCGGGTGTTGCATTCCGTGGTTCTTTCTTGATTGATACTGCTGGTGTTGTTCGTCACCAAGTAGTCAACGATTTACCACTAGGCCGTAACATCGATGAAATGTTGCGTATGGTTGACGCATTAAACTTCCATGAGAAGCACGGCGAAGTTTGTCCTGCACAGTGGGAAGAAGGCAAAGAAGGTATGGATGCTAGCCCTGAAGGTGTTGCTAAGTACTTATCTGCAAATGCTGAAGGCCTATAAAAAGGCGTTAATTTTTACTGAATACGAAGCTCGCTTTTAGCGGGCTTTTTTTATGCCCTAAATCTCGCTTTTATCCCGATTGTCAAATAGACCGTGAGCCCTTAAAAGGTTGTTTGCGCTTAGCAACTGTACTGATATTGGTTTTTTCGCATAAGCTTATTGTGGGTGGTGGCTTGATTGCCCCCCTTTCGAGCATAGGAGATTTCAACAATCATGAATCAATCCGAATTAGCTTTAGTATTAGCAGGGCCTATTTTACGTCGCGTATCTCAACATCAAGTGGGTATTTGGTTGGCTACCTCGCAAGCCGTTTCGTTGAGTATTCGCTTTTGCCCTGAAGACCAAGCTGCGATTGAGCTTAATCCGGAGCAGATAGATGACTCAGTGCACACGCTCAAAGCAGGCGAAAACATTTACTATCACTTGTTAGACATAACACTGGCGCTGGCCTTACCCTTAGAAACATGGATTGCTTACGATTTACGGTTACAGGTAGATGGCAAGCGAGAATGGCTTTGTTGGCAAGAC
Organism: Agarivorans sp. TSD2052; assembly: GCF_023238625.1. Lineage (NCBI taxonomy): Bacteria > Pseudomonadati > Pseudomonadota > Gammaproteobacteria > Alteromonadales > Alteromonadaceae > Agarivorans > Agarivorans sediminis. Next base: position 3,718,196 of record NZ_CP096670.1, on the reverse strand, counting down.
TGGGCGCCAAATTTGGTGTATCCAGCATATTCATTGCCTGGTTTTAGGGTACCGGGTAGGGTCAAAAACTTACTGCATGGTTCTTGTCGTAAGCCCCACCATAATAGCAGTGATGGTTTGGTGAGCGCTGATGCATGGTTGGCTAAAACACCACCACAAGAGTGGCCTAGTTTGCTAATGATGAGCGGTGACCAAATTTATGCTGATGATGTAGCTACGCCGATGTTGCTGGCGATTCACCAGTTGATTAAACGTTTGGGCTTTAGCATTGAGAGTTTCAGTGATGCCGTTATTAATGATAGCCAGCAACTGCACAATGATGAGCCATACTATTTACAACGACAACACTTGTTACCGCGCGACTCGAATCAAGAGGGGGCCTATAAGGCTCTGTTTTCAGGGGTGAAAAAGCCTATATTTACCTCTGATAATGCTAATAATCATTTGATCTCTTTGGCAGAAGTCTTAGCCATGTATTTGTTAGTGTGGTCGCCCAGTGTATGGCAAAACATAGATTTAAGCCCGCCCGAAGATTTGTTGTCAGAACATCGAGATAACTACCTTAAACAGCAGCAAGTTATCGCGAAGTTTTCAAAGGGACTCGCTAAGGTGCAGCGGCTAATGGCGCATTTACCTTGCGCCATGATGTTTGACGACCATGATGTGACCGATGATTGGAATTTGACGGCCGCTTGGGAGCAAAGCGCCTATGGTCATGCCTTTTCTAAGCGGATTATTGGTAACGCTTTATGTGGATACTTCATTTGCCAAGGTTGGGGGAATGCGCCAGAAAACTTCTCAGCGGAATTGCTTGCTCAGGTACAAGCTAGCCTGGCAAAACCCGGCGAAGACGCCCATTTGGCAATTATCGATGATTTTCTTAGCTTCCCTCATTGGCACTATCACTGGGATACTCAGCCAAGCTTAATCGTGTTAGATACACGAACCCACCGTTGGCGCTCTGAGCGTAATCTAGCCTCGCCGTCGGGGCTGATGGATTGGGAATCTTTAACCAATTTACAACAGCAGTTGCTTGGTCAAGAGGCGGTAATAATGGTGTCACCCGCGCCGGTTTTTGGGGTGAAGTTGATAGAAGTGATTCAACGGATATTTACCTGGTTTGGCAAACCCTTGTTGGTGGATGCTGAAAATTGGATGGCTCACCCAGGCTCAGCCAATGCTTTATTAAATTTGTTTCGACACCCTAAAACCCCTAATCATTTTGTTATTTTGTCAGGGGATGTGCATTACTCTTTTGCTTACCGAGTCGAATTTAGAGGGCGTCATCGTGGACCCGATATATGGCAAATAACCAGCAGCGGTATTAAAAATGAATTCCCAGCAAAGCTGTTGGATGTGTTTGATCGGCTCAATCGTTATTTGTATTCGCCTAGATCGCCGTTAAATTGGTTTACTAAGCGTAGACGGATGAAAATCATACCTCACCGTCCGCAAGGCGCAGCCCGTGGAGAGCGTTTATTAAATGCCGCTGGTATTGGTTTGTTAAGGCTAAACGCCGACGGCTCACCCAGTGAGGTATTACAATTAGTTGAAGAGGGGAAGGTGATTGCCTTTGAGTTAGAAGAGCAAGCTGCGCGCTGGGAATAGCGGCAAAATAGTATGGTGAAGCCTAGCTAGTGATTGAGCGTGCAATGCTGAGTTATCCGCGGGGTTTAAAGCGCGTCGTGGGCTTGTCTGCTGTGAACTCTCAGCGTATTTGTTCAGTTGTAAGCCACTATTGGTGAAAGCTTGTTTCATCTTTTGAGCGAAATATTTAGGCGGGTTCAAAGTTTACTCGATTGCTAATAGCTTCGCTCTGTAACAAGGCCAATTAGGTTTAAGATTACCCACTCGCTGTGCTCATTTCCGAGTGCTTATGCCTAGCCGTAACAAAAGGTGAAAAATGCAATTAAAAGATAAATGGGCGCTAGTCACTGGCGCAAGCCGCGGTGTCGGCTTGCGCGTTGCTAAAGCCTTAGCTGCCGAAGGCGCTAAAGTTATTGTGCATAGCCGACAATTAGATAGCTCTAGAGCGGTGGTTGAACAGATTGAAGCAGCTGGTGGGCAGGCTGTCGCGGTTGCGGCTGAGCTGTCGAAACGCGCCGATGTGCAGCGTTTAATTGCCGAAGTAAACACAATTACTGCTGCTCACTTGGCTATTTTGTATAACAATGCCGCAATCATGACTCCGTGGTCTGATACTTATCAAGTGAGCGCAGACGACTACGCAAACAGTTTTGAGGTTAACTGCATTGCCCCAGCCAAGTTATGTGATGCCTTTATACCACAGATGATTAAACACGCCTTTGGTCGAGTCGTGAACGTGACCTCGGGCATTGCCGACCAACCACAGTTAATGGCCTACAGTTGTTCAAAAGCTGCCTTAGACCGCTATGTTCGCGATATGTTACCTAGCATCAGTGGCACTGGAGTGGTGATGAGTCTGATGGACCCTGGATGGTTACAAACAGATCTAGGCGGTGAGCAAGCACCTAATCATCCTGATTCCGTGATCCCTGGAGCGTTAGTGCCTATTTTACTGGCCAGTGATGCGCCAAGTGGTCAGCAGTATAATGCCCAAGATTACGCGCAATAGAATGGGCTAAACCTATACGGATATCAGGGGGGAATTTGCAATCCCGCCATTTAGTTGCTTTATTGCTACTAGATGGCGTTTTTTTGTCTAAACTAAGCTCAGGTGCGTAATTTGATTACTTTACCCTGCCTTTACATGCTGATATGTTGGATATTTAAGCTGTCGGGTTGCAGGACTGCGCCTAACAGATTTTACTTTACATAGCCCTGAGCATTTTAGGGAAGCGAGTGAACGCTTTCTTATTTGGAGGTTTGGATGACCGAACGAGAATTGCTGTCCCGTGTTAACGAACTACCTAGAATATCTCAAGTGGTACAAGAGCTGGTTGATATGCTTAATCACCCAGACTGCGAATTTTCAGCACTAGCCAAAAAAATCGCGATGGACCAAGTGATTAGTGCTCGAGTACTCCGTTTATCTAATTCTGCGCATTTTGGTCGAAGTAGAACCATTGCGTCAATTAATGAAGCGGTTATCCGTTTAGGATTAGCTCCTTTAAAGACGATGATCGTTGTTTCTTGGCTTACCGGCGCTTTCCCCAAAGTTAAAAACCTTAACTTGCGTGATTTTTGGTGTGATAGCTTTGAAATCGCCACTATTGCTAGCAAAATGGCAGAAAAGCTGTCGATCGATTCAAATGAAATGTTTACCGCAGGGATCCTCCATAATATAGGCGATTTGATGATTTATACCTTGGTGCCAGATGTCGCCAATGAGATAGCGATTCGTCAGGCCAAAGGGGAAGACCGGATTGCTTTACAGCAAGAATTATTAGGTATTAGTTACGATAAATTAGGTGCCGAGTTGGCTCGTCAGTGGAAGTTTCCGCCTCGTCTGGTTGATGCTATTGAATTTCACATCACGCCTGAACAAGCAAAAATAGAACCGCTTCGAGCGTTTATATTGCATTTTTCTTGCCAAATCCATCGTGACTGGGATGCACTAGAGAGCGAAGCCGCAAAAATAGACTATTTTGCCAGCCACGCCAATACTGGACGATTGGTTTTACCCTCATCTTTTTACCTTACCATTGATAAAGTGCGAGGGCAGGGGCGAGAGATGGCGGTACAAATGACCGCTTAAACCGATTAAGCGTTTAATAGCTGACGGCGTTTATGTTTTAATAGGCGGGTACATTAGCTAGCGGAACCCCCTGTGACCTCATCAAATGAAAAGCGCCTAAATAAATTTATCAGTGACTCTGGATTTTGTTCGCGCCGAGAAGCCGACAAATTAATCGAACAACAACGAGTAACGATTAACGGACAAAAGCCCGAGCTGGGAACAAAAGTTCAAGTTGGAGACAAGGTCGCGGTTGATGGGAAGCTAATTAAAGCGATTGCCGGTAATAAATCAGACCGTGTTTATATTGCCTACAATAAACCTGTTGGCATAACCAGCACCACCGAGCTGCATGTTAAAGGTAATATGATCGATGCCATTGGACATAAACAACGTATTTTCCCGATTGGTCGCTTAGACAAACCTTCTGAAGGTTTGATTTTTCTCACTAGTGACGGCGATATAGTGAATAAGATCCTACGTGCCGAAAATGCCCATGACAAAGAATACGTAGTAACCGTAGATAAGCCCTTAAGTGAGCGTTTTGTCGAGCGAATGTCTCGTGGTGTACCGATTCTGGATACTGTTACTAAGCCTTGTAAAGTAAGAGTTAATAGTAAATTTGTATTTACCATTATTCTCACTCAAGGTTTAAACCGACAAATTCGCAGAATGTGTGAGTACTTGGGTTACGAAGTGACCAAACTGAAACGTACTCGGATCATGAATGTACGTTTAGATAATTTAAAACCGGGCCAATGGCGCAACCTCACTAGCAGTGAAATGGCCGAGATTAATCAAGCGGTCGCCCACTCAAGCAAAACCGCTCCTGAGCTAAAGCCCGCTTCTGAAAAAGTCATTGTTGTGAATAAGAATGCCACTCAGCCGAGGCGTAACAAATTGCAACAGGCCCAGGCTAAACGCAGTGGTAAGCCGATTTTGAGCTTAAAGAAAAAAGCCCCTTAGCCTTTGCTTAATGTAGCTGGAGAGAGTGATGTTCCTTTATTTGGGCCTTCTTGATGATCGATAAACAAGCGCGAAGCTATTTAGCTGAAATGGGCATTGATGTTTGGCAAACCAGGCCTACAGTTGCGAGTAAAACTATTACACCACTGCCTGCATGGCCTTTAGTGATTGTGGTTGAGCCTTTAGTGCTACAACAGCATCAAGATCTATTTAAAGGGATCGTTGCAGCAATGAAGCTGGAGTGGGAGGCTATTTGCTGCGTCAGTCAGCAACATTTCCCACAAGGATACCAAGGCTGGGTTTTATGGGCTGATGCCAATACACCGCCTGCGGCTCATCCACATGTATTACAGTGTGATCCCGAATTGTTGGCGTCAGATCGCCAAGCTAAACGTGTTTTATGGCAACAAATATGCACTCAGATCCTAGCCCCCAAATAAGCCCTTTGTCAGTGATGGATGTACCGGCGATGCTAAATATCGAGCAGCAGGCCCATACCCATCCTTGGAGTCGTCAGTTGCTAAGTAGCAATTTTGGTGGTTTATACCGAAACGTAGGTTTATGGCAACAAAACCGACTACTGGCTTATATTATTTTGCGAGTTGTAGCCGGTGACGCTGAGCTGATTAATATTGCCGTAGACCCTGAATACCAAGGTCAAGGTTTAGGCAAGCGCTTAATCTTAGAAATGCTTCAGCTGGCTAAGCAGCAGCAATGGCAGCAAATACTGCTAGAAGTGAGACAAAGTAACCATGTAGCTCAAGCTTTGTATACCAATGTTGGCTTTATTGAAATAGATCGGCGCAAAGCCTATTACCCTTGCAGCGAGCAAGGGCGAGAAGATGCGTTAATTATGCAGTTGTTCTGCGTTGACTAGGCTGAACACTTATTTACCAATGCCACTGAAAGTGCAGACCTTGGTAATTACTGCCGCCTTTAATCCGACCAAACAACGATGAATTTTCGAAAATGCCTGAGCGGTGGTGAATGTTATAACCTAGCCACATGTTTTCCATTTCAGGTTTTCTAAATAAATCACCTAAGTTTAAGTCAAGCGAGAAGTCCAAATAGTTAAGCAGCTTACTTGGCTTGTAGCCTTTACCGTCTTCGGCTAACTCTGACTCTTCAATATAGGTAATATTTGTGGTGTAAGATAAACCTTCAGCCACACCAAAACGCCAGCGCAATGGCCAAGTAAAGGTGTAGTAAGCCTTAAACGCCACAATGTATTCTAAGATAGGTTCTTGCACCTCAGAGCTGTGGTGATAAGCCAGACCCGGAGTGAGGTAAACATCAATTGGGAACCCTAATAAAGTCTCACTCAGTAGGTGACCATAGAAAATAGAACTTAACTGATTATTGTACTCATCTTTCTCTGCGTTAAACCTAATGATTTCACTTAAGTTAGAGGGAGTAGCCCAAGCATGAGAAACCCGTAAATAGCCTTTCGGCCAGTCACCTGATGTTGTTTGGTATTGTTTATTGAAAAAACTTATACCTAAGAAGGTCTCTAGCTGAAAATCTTGATCGATAATCTCAACTTTTTGGGTTTCTTGGCCAAAGTAGGTACCACCAACACGGCCTACCAAATAGAAATCGCGCCAGACTCGATAGCGCATATTGATTCCCGCTTTCAAATCGATATCGGCTTGAGTTTCAAATAGCTCCAGCCCATAGTAACGAGTATTGTAGTCACTGCTTTTTAGGTGGGCTGTCGCATAAGGGGCAAAATACCAATCTTTATAATATTTTTGCCATGTTAGCCCAAGGTTGGTGTGAAATTTACCGGTATCATCACTCAGTAATTCTACGTTAAATGAATAATCTGGTTTGAATCGCCATTGACTACGCACGCCGTAATCAATGCCATCTCCGCGAATTTGGTTTTGATAATCTGCTGGAATATCAAAGAAGCGATAGCGGCCCATGAGGGCAATATCGAAATCATCTTCTTTCCATAATTTATAACCGGCTTCTAAACCATCTAAATAAACCCGATCGCCTTTGTAAAAAAGCAAAGGCACTATATCGGCTACGCTATTGGATTCAGATTGAAAAGGAATGGTGGCGTTGCGAAAACCAAAGGCGATGCCCCAATCGTTATTCATCGGCCCTTCAAGCATTTTACTGGCGGAGCTAGTAAAGCTTATCGATAACAATGCGGCGAATAATAACTGAGTGATAATTAATTTAAGGCGGTGCTTCACCGATTGTTTCGTCCATGTTAGCGGCTTCTCGTGCCAATATTGTCGCACGGCTCACCGATAAACTAAAGCTCGCTTCAGATAAGGGCATGAAATTACCCTTTTTTAATGTTTGTTGCGCTACCCATATTTGGTTCATCTCAAGCACCAAATAGCTAGAGATTGGATATTCTTCATCAAAGATAACAAACATGGAGGGGTAGGTATAAAGCTTAAAGCGAGCGGCAAACTGTTCGTGTCGCCGGTCAGTATCGATATTCACCTGCACTTTTACGTGGTCTTTTAGTAACGTTTTTATCTGGGGATTATTAAGATAGTTCTGCTCAAATCCGATGCAGCGCTGGCAAGCTTGACGGCGTAAATAAAGAAAAACCGGTCGCTGGGTCAGTTTAGATTCACGAATTGCCGCATGATAACCGGATATGTCAAATAGCCAGCCATCTTTAGCGCTGACCCCACGGTCTTTAACGTGATAAATGAAAATATAACTCAGCGCTGCACCGCCAAGTGCAATTAGCAACAGGCTAAAGACGACCTTTTTAATCGGTTCTAAGCGCATTAGTGGATAATCCTGCCTGTCATTATTGCTCGTGAGTGGTAACAACCTTAACTAAGTTATCGGCTTAATTGTAGTAAGCTTTAATGACGTGAGTAAACCTAAGCGTAATGACGGCTTTTGATAATCTTAACTTACGCCTGTTGTAATCGTGGTTCAGGCTCTAAAGCTTAGCTGATGCTTTGGGTAGGCGAGCATTGATACTGTCGGTGATGTCCTTTCCCTTTGTCATTGAGACTATGCTTACATTGTTAATGCTGGTGCTAACTGCGCGATGAGCCGTGAAATTCATGGCACTAGTGACTGCCATTTTTAGCGCGCTTTTATCAATTTTTAGGTTTCATCCATAAATCACATTATTGGCCGGCAGAGGCAAACTTTTAGAGAACAATGAAAATAAAAAAGCCCTGTAAATACAGGGCTTGGTTTAAGCAGGTTTTAGCAATATTTTATTTACTAAACTCAAGTACTGTTAACTGCTCACCCAAGTAGGCGGTGTTGTTGCCTGGTGTTGGGTAAAGCTGAGCACTACGGCTGCCATCATCGTTGTCGGCTAGCGCGATGTTCCAGTCAATGCGTTTACCTTTTAGGCTGTCAACCGGCAGTTCAATAGCAAATTGCATAATTGTACCGTCTTCATTCCAGTTAGCTACCCGCTTACCTGGGAAGGTGTTTTTCTGGAAGTCTTGGCCGACAATGCTGCGTAACTGCACGAACTCTTCACCAACTTTAATAAAGATTTCTATGTTGTCAGCTTGCCAATCGTCGCCGCTAGTAACTGTTTTGCTGTCACGACGATGTACTACGCCATACAAGGTGTTACCAGAGTAAGCCACGCGCCAGCTGCCACTAATAATATCTTGGCTTGGAGGCGTTTGGTCTGCAGAGTTTAGCTGGTTAAAGGCAAACGGATAGTGATAAGCATTGGCCCATTGTGATGGGTCAAATGCGGTATTGGCATCTAGACCTTCTACAGGCTCTGCTTTGAAACTGACAACTTGGCCTTTTAGCTTGTCACTGATTTCGGTGTTTTGAGCAGTAAAGAATACCTCACCAAAATCGTGTCCTTGCCAACCGTTGTTAGTACCAGGTACAGGGTACAGTTGAGCGTGGCGACCAGCATCGGAGCCTGCGTCATTATCAGCTAACGCAATATTAAAACCTAATGTCGTACCTGATAAGGTATCGGTTTGCTTAGGTGTGATTGAAAACTCTAATACCGTACCGTCTTCGTTCCAGTAGTTTTTGATATCGGCTTGGAATGCAGTAGGTGCAAATTCTTCACCAACTAATGCGCGAATTTGCGCAAACTCTTCACCAAAACCTAGGAATACTTCAACAGAGTCGTTTTCCCATACTTGAGCTTTATTACTGATCACCGTTTTGTCGTCTTTACGTTCTACGCGCCCATACAAGGTGTTGTCGTCGTAAAGTAAGGCAAAGCGACCCGAAATATTACTCTCTGCAGGTAAGGTTAAATCTTTACCACCCAATTGGTTATAGGCAAATGGGTAAAATACCGCATTGACCCATTTTGCAGCGTCACCGTCTAAGGGCATTGCCTGCTTGGCTTCATTACTAATAAAGGCTTCAAAGCGACGACCTGTGTCAGCCATGGGTGCAGGTGGCTCCCAATCAAACTTACCTTGGGCTTTATCGGCGAATACTTTGTTTACGGCTAAATAAGCGGGTTTCTCTTTATATTGCTTATCAAACATTAGGCCATGGTCGTAACCTTTAAACCAAGATGGGATCCAACTGTATTTATCAGTAATACCCCAAGTGGTTAAAAAGTTAACGCTATCGTAGTAGGCGGTAAGTTTGGCCAAATCTTCATACATATTGGCTTGCTGTTGCAAGGCACGGTCTGTCGCTTCACCTTGGATTCGAATATCAATTTCGGTGAAGTGAAATTCTAAACCCAGTTCCTGAATGCGCTCGATATTAGCGGCAATATCGGCCACGCGAGGTTGAACACTCGCGACGAAGTGAGCTTGCGTACCGATACCATGAATTGGCACCCCTTGATCTTTCAATTTTTTCGCTAAGCGGTAGGCTGCATTGGCTTTAGGGCTTTTACCTTCGGTCGAGTAGTCGTTGTAAACTAAAATAGCATCAGGGTCGGCTTTGTGAGCAAATTCAAAGGCTTTGGCGATGTAATCTTCACCTATGGCGTTGTACCAAATGGTTGGCCGCCAGCCTCCGTTATCATCTAAGGCTTCGTTTACTACGTCCCAGTATTTCACCTTGCCCTTATAATGGCTAACCACTGCAGTGATATGCTCTTCCATGATTTTAAGCATTTCTTCTTTAGAGAAATTGCCTTTTTCTAGCCAGTCAGGGTTTTGAATGTGCCATACCAAGGCGTGGCCACGAACGGTCATATTGTTCTGTTGGGCAAAGTCGACCAGTTGATCTGCTTTGTCAAAGGTGAATTGACCACGCTCTGGCTGCAGGTAGCTCCATTTCATTTGGTTTTCTGGGGTGAGCTGATTGAATTCGCGCGCTAGCGTTTCGGCAAACTGCTTATCTTGTAGATGACGGGTTTCTAATGCTGCACCAATAAATGTTTTTTGGTCTTTGACCAAATCACGAAGGGGTTCGGCGTTTACTTGTAATGCACACAAAGCCGCTGCGAGTGCAGCCACTTTAATCAGTCCTGTTTTAAATGCATGCTGTCGCATGAGTCATACTCCTTAAACTATTTATAGCTTCGGAGCTACTTTAGCCTTCCATCATTATAAGTAGCACTGCGAAACTTAATAATGGGATTGCGAAAACACACTAATGTGAACTGTTTCAAATTTGTAAACAAACTGATGAAAAACTTCTATTTAATAGATGCTTAGTTTAGTTGTGTAATGCGTTTTTTATCAGGTAAGACATTTCGCTAAGAGGGAAATAACAGGCTGGAATCGAAAAAACGTATTATATTTTAGTCTTTTGTCGCGCCTTCTTCGGCATCGGCTGGCTCTACTTGGCTTAAGTTTGCTACTGCTTTTTCTGCTTCTAAGGCTGCGCGTTCGGCTTTGGAAATGTAACGAGGTTTATTGCTTTTTTGATTTTTAGCATTCATTTTTTTCTGCTTTTTCTTCAAGGTGTCGTTTATTTTCTTCTTACGATTCATAGTATTTATCTCCGCACACTTGCTTGATGGCTCAGAGCATAGCAAATTTCTGTTTTAGCTGCTCAGTAAGTTGAGTATGAATAGGTTTAGTCAATTTACCCTAGCGCTTATTAAGTCATTGTCGTTATAGTCGTACACAAGCTGGTAAATGGATCTGTCGATGAATACTCACACTCCGCTAGGTAAATTTAAGTATCGATATCAATTGGGTAAGCAAAGTTATGGTTTTCATAATTTAGCCGACTTGATGGCCGAGTTGCCGCTTAAGCAATTTTTGCAGGAACCCTTAGTGCCCTACGAGCGCGATGAGGTAAGTCGCCTAATTATTGATGAGCATAATGCTGAGGCTTTTTTAGCGATATCCCATTTTACCGTGGGGGATTTTAGAAATTGGCTACTGAGTGATCAGGCAAGTAGCGCAATGCTGGCGCAGGTCGCCGCGGGTATTACTCCTGAAATGGCCGCCGCGGTGAGTAAAATCATGCGTAATCAAGATTTGATTCTGGTGGCTAAAAAATGTCGAGTGGTTACTGCTTTTCGCTCTACCATAGGGTTAGCGGGGCATTTTTCCACGCGTTTACAACCTAATCACCCTACCGATGATGTCAGAGGTATTGCCGCGAGTATTATTGATGGCCTAATGTATGGCAGTGGTGATGCAGTAATAGGCATTAACCCTGCTAGCGATAATGTGGCACAAACGGTTAAGCTGTTACATCTCATAGACGATGTTCGAACTCACTATCAAATTCCGACCCAAAGCTGCGTATTAACCCATGTGACGAATACAATTGAAGCTATAGAACAGGGCGCACCGGTTGATCTGGTATTCCAGTCAATCGCGGGAACTGAAGCGGCCAATGCTAGTTTTGGGCTTAATCTCGATTTATTAGCCCATGCGCAGCAAGCTGCATTAAGTCTTCAGCGTGGCACCGTGGGCAATAACCTCATGTATTTCGAAACCGGCCAAGGCAGTGCTTTGTCGGCCAACGCTCATCATGGCTTAGACCAACAAACTTGTGAGGCAAGAGCCTATGCGGTTGCACGTAAATTTGATCCTTTATTGGTTAATACGGTCGTAGGTTTTATTGGACCAGAGTACCTATACGACGGAAAACAAATCACTCGAGCTGGCCTCGAAGACCATTTTTGCGGCAAATTGTTGGGCTTACCGATGGGCTGTGACGTCTGTTATACCAACCACGCTGAGGCTGACCAGAATGACATGGATAACTTATTAACCTTATTGGCGGTGGCGGGCTGTAACTTTGTGATGGGAGTACCGGGATCTGATGACATTATGCTTAATTATCAAAGTACGTCTTTTCATGATGCCTTATATATTCGGCGTGTATTGGGGCTTAAACCGGCGCCTGAGTTCGATAGTTGGTTGCAGAAAATGGCTATCAGCAACGCTGGGCAGCCGTTTAGTTTACAAGACCAGTTGCCAGCAGCGTTTAGCCAATCTTTAATCGAACTCTCTCAGCGAAGGTAAGCAATGACTAAGCAAAAAAACATAACAACCGTCAAACAGGACGACTGGCATGAGCTTAAGCAACTTAGCGATGCGCGTATCGCCTTAGGGCGAGCAGGAGTAAGTTTACCGAGCCAGCATCAATTAGCCTTTCAATTGGCCCATGCTCAGGCACAAGATGCGGTGCATTATCCTTTAGCGTTGGCCGAATTAACGAGCCAACTAGAGGATGTGTTTACTGATTCAGCCCACAGCATTATTAGTTTGCATTCTAAAGCCACCGATAGAGCGAGGTATTTACAACGGCCCGATTTAGGCCGCCGTTTAGATGCTGATTCAGTTAAACAGCTCGAGTCTGTCGCGACTAAACAGCGTGTTGACTTAGCCATCGTGATCGCCGATGGTTTATCAGCTTTAGCGATATCACAACATGCTTGCGCCTTCTTAGGTTGCCTATTTGAGCGATTTGAGCAAGATCCACAAGCTTGGACATTGGCGCCTGTGAGCATTGTGCAGCAAGGGCGGGTGGCGATTGGCGACGAAATAGGTCAGTTGCTTAATGCTGATGCAGTATTGGTTTTGATTGGTGAGCGCCCTGGTTTAAGCTCGCCCGACAGTATGGGCTTATACATGACTTGGCAGCCAAAGTTAGGCTTGAGTGATGAAGCGCGAAATTGTATCTCTAATGTAAGAACTGCCGGTCTAAGCTATCAGCAGGCGGCCAACAAACAATATTATTTATTGGCTAAAGCCAGATCGCTGAAGCTATCAGGCGTTGCACTTAAAGAAGATTATCAAGCGGAGGCATTGGTGAACTCGAGCCCGACCCAACTGGCTTCCAGTGAAGAAGATAGTTGAAGCTTGACGCAACAACTAGCTACTAGCTTCCTTGCCGGTCATCTAAATGAATATTTACGCAGCTTGACTTAGCGCCTGCTGGGCTTGTTGTTGCAGTTGCTCGGCCAAATCGAAAGGTAAGCGTAGCGCATACGCCAAGCTATCCAGATGGGCTTGTTCTGTCGCTTGGTCTAAATCGATAGCAAAGCAAGAGATTAAGTACAGTTCTGACTTTTGCTCAATGCTTGCTGCACTAGCGGCCAATTCTCCCACTGATACCGGATTGCGCATTAGTTCAAACAAGGTGTTTTTTGTTTCATTGCTTAAAGCCATTTGCTCGACCGCATCAAAGATCCGCTGTTGCTCTATTTCGTCAATATGCCCGTCGGCCTTTGCTGCTGCTATCATGGCCTTGACTAAAGTTAGCTGAAAGTCATCGCTCAAGGTCGCTGGTGAGCTAAAACTCGCCTCGTTAACTTGGCTTAGGCTCGTGCTAGAGTGGCCTTGGTCTGAGGGCTTTGACTGCTTCTTCCAATTACTGAAGGCGCTATAAGCTAAGCCGCCTAGCACTGCTGCACCCCCATAGGTGGCCGCTTTACCTGCCACTTTGCGTGCAGATTTATTACTCACCAGTAAAGCCATTAGCCCACCAGCCGCCGCGCCGCCCACTAATCCACCAGGTATATTGTTAGTGATTGAGCCCAGCACGCCGCGTTCACTTCCATTTTGCTGATTTTGTGGGGAGCCCGATGGCTGCCCTCCCATAAATTGGTTTAATAGATTTTTAATCGTCATTACGGTATCTCCTCTCGCTGAGTATTAGTCATCGCCGTTTAGGAAGCCAAGAATATGCAGCAAGCTCGTGAACAAGTTGAAAATAGCGACAAACAGCGAGGTGGTCGCCATGATGTAGTTGGTTTCTCCACCCTGAATAATGTTGCTAGTTTCATACAAGATTAAGCCAGACATAAGTAAAACAAACATGGCCGAGACACCTAAAGACAGCGCAGGAATAGCAAACACTATTGCCCCTATGCCAGCAAAAAATGCCACGATAATGCCTACCATTAAGAACCCTCCCATAAAGCTGAAGTCTCTTTTGGTAGTAATCGCGTAAGCTGATAACGATAAGAAAATTACCGCGGTGGCTACCATTGCTTGGGTTACGATCATGCCACCATTAGGCATGCTTAAATAAGCGGTTAATATTGGCCCGAGCGTTAAGCCCATAAAGCCAGTTAGGGCAAATACACAGACTAGGCCCCAGCCACTATTACGGCATTTCACAGTGGCATAGAGTAGGCCGAAATAGCCCACCAAAGTGATTATGATGCCAGGATGCGGCAGGTTTAAAGCCATCGATAGTGCAGCACTGGCACCACTAAATAGTAGAGTCATAGATAACAAGGTATAGGTATTGCGAATTACCTTGTTACTCGATAGCGCTGAGCCTCCCGCTTGTAGAACTGCATTGGAGAGCGGTTTGGTACTCATCTTGTTTCTCCTTCTTTAACTTCATCTTGGTGTTCTTCCGCGAACTCAAATAGCTGTTCGTCGATTCCTCCATACTCTGAGAACTCGTTATCCAAAGGGTCGGTTTCTTGATGTTCGTCGTCGTAGTCTGCCGAGCTAAAACTAGGGGCTCGTAAGGCTTTATTGCGCATGCGGGCAATGCGCCGAGTCACCGAGCGACTGGCTCGGCTAGCTGCTCTATCTATAGCTACGTAAAGCTGGCTTTGAATGTCTTCGATTACCACATCTGCTTGACCCGCTAATTTGACCAGTATTTGACAGCGTTTGCCGGCAGCGCCTTTGGCTTCTTTACTATCGGAAAGCTTTACCGCAATGCGCATGATGTTGTCGTATTGGGAGCCCAGCGCGAAGTTAATGCGCCGGCGAATGTACTCTTGTAAAGAGTCACCTAAGGGGAAGTGTTGGGCGTGCATATCAATTTTCATGGTGCCAGGCATAATTTGCTCCTAGGTCATTCAGGGTAATTTGAGTCACGAGCCTCTACCTTAATAGTCTTTGATACTTAGGTATACTCGAATATACTTTCCTTATGGTTCGTAAAAAACGAAGTATTTACTGATGCTTAATTACAAACACCTACATTATTTCTGGGTAGCAGCAAAGCAGGGCGGTATTGCTCGAGCCAGTGAGTTATTGCACATCACGCCGCAAACCATTAGTGGTCAAATTAGCTTATTGGAGCAGCATTTTGGGGATGCTTTGTTTCGCAAGGTAGGCCGAAACTTAGAGTTGACCGAAACCGGTCGTCTAGCCTTGAGTTATGCCGATGAAATCTTTTCGTTAGGTGATGAGTTAGAAGATGCGCTTCGCAACGGCCCAGCCGAACGACCGCAAGTGCTTAAAGTCGGTATTGCCGAAGTGGTGCCTAAAACCATTGCTTACCGTTTGTTGGCGCCAGCCTTACATTTATCGGACTCAGTGCGAATGGTGTGTAAAGAAAACACCCTGCAAAGCTTGTTGGCAGAACTGGCACTTAATCGTTTGGACATAGTATTAGCCGATGGCCCTGTACCGCCGGGTTTAGGTATTAGAGGTTTTAACCACTCGCTGGGTGAAAGCGGGATCAGCTTTGTGGCCGTGCCTGAGTTGGCCGTTACGCTAAAGGCTAATTTTCCCGCCAGTTTAGATGGCGCTCCCTTACTTATCCCGAGTGATATTAATTTGCTGCATGTGCGTTTGTTGCAATGGTTTGATAAACAAAATATTCACCCGCTGGTGGTGGGAGAGTTTGACGATAGCGCGTTAATGAAAACCTTTGGGCAAGCGGGCATCGGTGTTTTTACAGTACCTAGCGCCATCGCTGATGAAGTCGTTAGTCAATATAATGTTCAAATCATCGGCAGCACTAACGCTGTGCGCGAACAGTTTTTTGCTATTTCGGCTGAGCGGCGTATTTCTAATCCTGCCGTGGTGGCTATTACTGAGTCTGCAAGAGAGTGGTTAAAGTAGGCCCGCAACCACAAAGCGCTGCTCGAAGGTCAATGCGTGCTTAACAACAACGCTATAGGATTGCTATGGCTGGTTTGTCTTCCTTATCCACCGTTGTGTTAAATAGCCGCTTAGGCCTTGTAGGCCTTTCTTCGTTGGATGTTCTGCCGTATTATTAGCGCCCTTTATTGGTAATGGTTAAGTTTATTTTGTCGAATTCAGCTACCCTACAGCAACTACGTGCTGGCCAACTTATTGGCATTAAACGCCTCCAGTTAGCTGAAGGCTTAAAGGTATTCCCGCCCGAAATATTCACCTTAGCGGATAGTTTAGAGATCCTTGATTTATCTGATAATCAGCTGAATGACTTACCCGATGATTTACCTCGCCTAGTAAACTTAAAAATTCTATTTTTGTCGAATAATTGCTTTGAGCATATTCCTGGTGTTTTACAGCATTGCCCTAAGCTAGAAATGATAGGCTTTAAAGCGAATAAAATCAGCCAAGTAGCAGAGGGGTGTTTGCCGGTAAACACCCGATGGCTAATTCTCACTGATAACCAAATTAGTCGTTTGCCCAACTCTATGGGCCAGTTAAGCCGTTTACAAAAGCTGGCTTTAGCCGGTAATAAACTGGCAGAGCTGCCAAGTAGTATGGCGCTGTGTCGTAGTCTTGAGTTAGTACGTTTGTCTGCTAATAGCTTAAGCGCTTTGCCCGATTGGTTACTGCAGCTTCCTCGTTTAGCGTGGTTAGCTTTTGCTGGGAATCCTTTTAGTAGCAAGAACTACACCGATAGCCCGATGCGCACAGTGAATTTTGCCGATCTTGAGTTAGCTGAGCAGCTTGGTGAAGGAGCCTCGGGTTTCATTTATAAGGCGCGTTGGTTAAACCAGCCGTTGGCGTTAAGTGGTCTCAGCAAAGAAGTTGCAGTAAAGCTGTTTAAGGGAAATGTAACCAGTGATGGTTATCCAGAAGATGAACTTAAATGCTGCTTAACGGCAGGCGAACATAGCAACCTAATTAAGGTGGTGGCGCAAGTCAACGAGCCTGGAAAAATGGCCTTGGTGATGGAGCTGATCCCTAGCGATTTTTACAACCTAGGTTTGCCGCCTTCTTTGCAAACTTGTACTCGAGACACCTTTGAGCCAGTCACTCAGTTTTCGCTAGAAATACTGATGAAAGTGATCGGGAATATGGCTAAAGCCTTGCACCACTTGCATTCTAATCAGGTGAGCCATGGTGATGTATATGCTCATAACACCATGTTAAACCAGCAGGCAGAGCTATTGTTCGGTGACTTTGGTGCAGCATCGCATTTGGCAAATTTGCCAGTTTTGCAGCAAGAAGCGATGCAAGCAGTAGAGGTGCGGGCGTTTGGCTGTTTGTTAGAGGATATGTTAATCCATACCAAAGCTACTAATCATGCAGACCAAGCGCTAATCGAGACGCTGGTAGAGCTGAAAGAAGATTGTATGCAAAGTAATTTGAGTTTGCGCCCTAAGTTTGCTGAGTTAATCACCACACTTGAAAATATCTCCAGTAAAATCGCTGAGCTGCCTAGCCATTAGAGCCAACCGTAAACTGTAAGCTTTAAGTCGAAAGCTGTCAGGTTTAATTGGGTTTGGCAGATGAATGGTGTTAACGAAAATGGTCGATTTAGCTAACACCATGGCAATCAATCATTTTTGTAGACTTTTTTAGCAATATTAATAAAGTCCATTCTATTAATATGGATAATTGAATTACACTTTAAGGTAATTTTGTCCCCTTAAGGCCTGCGGCATGTCAGCCATTCAATTTCCCCACTTTGTTAAGTCAGATCCATCTTCAGCGTGCCTAGTTGAGGGTATCGCGCATATTGAGGTCATCAATCATAAGGTGATTAAAGTACGGATTACCTCCCAAGTAATCGTTAGCGATTCAACTGTGGCACAACAGCTTGTGATGATACCTCAAAGCTATATTGAGCCTGTTTCGAGTTCAGCTACGCATTTAGATACCCAATGTTTGCGGCTCAATCATAGCGGCGGACAGCTGCAGGTAAACCTGTCAAACGGCCAGCCTCTGGTAAGTATTGGTTTATCTTGTATCGAGCTGCAAGCTGATGGAGAACAGCATCTGGCTCAGCATTTTGTTAGCGATGGTGAACAAGCCTTTTATGGCCTAGGCCAATACCCTGACGGGATCTTTAACTACCACAGTCAACGCCGCGAAATATGCCAGTCAAATAAAGGCATTGCTGCCCCCTTGCTGCTTTCAACTAAGGGTTATGCCATTTTATGGAATCAACTGTCGTTTACCGAGTTTACGAGTCGAGATAATGGTTTTAATTTTAGTAGTGAAGCTGGCGACTGCATTGAGTTCTACTTTATTTATGGCCCAGAGTTTGAACAAATCATTCAGCAATATCGGCGTTTAACTGGCGCAGCGCCATTGTTTGGTCGCTGGGCTTATGGTTACTGGCAAAGCAAAGAGCGCTACGTTAATGCCGAAGACTTGCTCGCTACGGCTAGACGCTATCGTGAGAAAAACATTCCCATCGATAATATTGTGCAAGATTGGAAGTATTGGGGAGACCTAGGCTGGAGCGCCATGCAGTTTGACCCACAAACCTTTGGTGATGGAGCGGCAACTATTGCCGAGCTTCACGCCATGAACTTTAAGCTGATGGTATCGATTTGGCCAATAGTGGGTAGGGGGAGTCCGGTATTTAATCAGCTCTTAGCGCACGGCCATTTATTTGAAACCGAACATTGGGCTGATGGCCATATTTACGATGCCTATAGTCAACAAGGGCGCGACATCTATTGGCAGCATGTTAAGCAAGGCTTGATGGATTTAGGTGTGGATGCGCTATGGATGGACGGTACAGAACCTGAATTTATCTCCACTCAAAATCCAAAAGATGGCGTTGAGTTTTGTTATCAGCAGCGTGACACAGAGTTAGGTTCATGGAAAAAAGTACTTAATGGCTACTCGTTAATGACCACGCGAGGCGTTTACGAAGCACAGCGAAAAGATATAGCTGAAGGTGCTGAAGACAAACGGGTATTTACCCTTAGTCGCTCAAGTTATTTAGGGCAACAGCGTTATGCTGCGGCCTGTTGGTCGGGCGATATTAGTGCTACTTGGCAAGTATTGCGTCAGCAAATTCCAGCGGGTTTAAATTTGTGTGCTGCCGGATTACCTTATTGGACCACTGATATTGGCGGCTTCTTTACCAGTGGTTTTGGCGCTAATTTCCCAGAGGGGGTAGATGATGATGCCTATAAAGAACTCTATGTGCGCTGGTTTCAATTTGGCGCATTTTGCCCGCTGTTTCGCTCTCATGGGGCGAATACTCCGCGTGAGATTTATCAGTTTGGCGAGCCGGGTGATTGGGCCTTCGATGCTTTGTTAAAGTTTGATAAATTGCGTTATCGCTTGTTGCCTTACATCTATTCGCAGGCGTGGCAAGTGACTCAACATGGCGGCACAATGATGCGTTTGCTAGCGTTTGATTTCAGGCAGCAACGCCAGTTACACAATATTAGTGATCAGTTTATGTTTGGTCATAGCCTGATGGTTTGCCCTGTGACTCAGCCGATGTTCCACCAACAACAGCTACAGCAACAATTGATTGAATGCTCATGTCTGCAAACTGAAGAAGGGATGTCTGGGCTGATTGAGCAGCATTATCGAGATGACAGCTTTATGCAGCTCGTCAGTGAGCATAGATGTGACACCTTAGACGGAAACTGGGCGGGCGGGCCGCCAGCTGGTTTGCCCTTAAGTGGCTACAGTGTGCGCTGGGCAGCTCAGCTTACCGCGCCGGTTGATGGTCATTATGATTGGTTAATACATGCCAATGACGGAGTACGTTTTTACCTAGATGGAATACTGCTGATTGATAGCTGGCAGCAACAAGCACAAGTTAATCACAAAGCTAAAAGCCAATTACAGGCGGGTAAAAGTTATGCATTGGTGGTGGAGTATGCTCATTGGCAAGGTTCATCAAAATGCAGCCTTAGCTGGGCTCACCGTGGTTTAAGTCAAACTAAAACGCAACTGTACCCTGCTGAGCGAGAGGTGGTGCTACCGGATGGGGTCGCTTGGTACAACTACTGGAATAAACAGTGTTACCTAGGCGGACAAACCCTATTTATGGCGACCCCGATAGATAGTATGCCTTTGTTGGTAAAAGCGGGGGCCATCATTCCCCATGGCCCTGATGTGCAATATCATGATGAGCTCCCTTATGAGCCATTAAATATTCAAATCTATGCGGGTCAAGATGGCGAATTTATCCTGTATGAAGACGAAGGCGATAGTTATCGATATGAGCAAGGTAAATACAGTGAAATTAGTTTTTTTTGGCACGATGCTAAAGCCTGTTTAGAGATTGCTGAGCGCCAAGGCAGCTATAGCGGTATGCAGCAGCAACGCCATTTTGTGATTACCCTTATCAGCGCCAGCGGTACACAGCGACAAAACGTTGGTTATCAAGGAGAGGCGCTAAGTTTGCAGTTTTGAGTATCGGTTGAGTATGTTGTGGCTGGGTAGAACCGTATTTAACTGATTCAGCCATTGTTTTGTCCTTGAGGAACGATGTTATCGCAGAGTAGTTATTATTTTAATAAACTAAACAATTACTTGGCTTTTTTTCTATACTAATCGTCATCTGCTAATGGCATTTAATTGAGTGCTGAGCGTTAAATAACCAAGAGAACAGGGATATGTTGAATCAAAAAGGATTTGAACGCGGTGTGCTAGAGGCTGCGGTAAAAATAGGGTTATTGTTTGTGTTGGTGGCGTGGTGTTTTGAGATTATTAGACCCTTTATTACCCCGGTTGTTTGGGCAATGATTCTAGCGGTTGCTTTAAATCCTTTATACATAAAACTTAAAAACATTTTAGGTAAGGGCGGGCTAGCTGCCACCGTGATTGTGCTGGTCTCGCTGGCGATCATTTTGCTGCCAGGAGTAAAAATCACCACGGCAGCAGTAGATAGCATCGCTGCCATTAGCGATAAGATTCAGCAGGGTACTTTTGAAATACCGCCTCCATCGGAATCAATCAAAACCTGGCCCTTGGTCGGTGACAAATTACATCAACAATGGAGTTTAGCAGCCAGTGACCTTCAACGTTACTTAGTCGGTTATGCCAGCCAAGTGGGTGATATAGCTGGAGCGGCTTTGAGTTTTGCGGGGGGGCTTGTGAGTGGCTTACTGATGTTTTGCTTTTCGGTGATCATTGCTGGTGTATTTATGGCAAACGGTGAAAAGTCGGTACATGGTGCGACATTGCTAGCGAAAGCTCTTGCCGGTGATCACGGACCTCAGTTAACCAATTTAGCCAGCAATACCATTCAAAGTGTAGCTAAAGGGGTCTTAGGGGTAGCAGTGATTCAAGCTGCATTATTGTCTATTGGTTTTTTTGCGGTGGGTGTACCTGGCGCTGCGATTTGGTCGGTATTGGTATTAGTATTGGCCATTGCCCAGTTACCACCGATATTGGTGGTTTTACCAATAATCTTATATGTGTTTAACAATGAATCGACGACCGTCGCAGTTGTTTTCGCTATATGGAGCGTATTGGCTGGATTTAGTGAAAATGTATTAAAACCTTTGTTGTTAGGTCGCGGTGTTGATGTGCCTATGCTAGTGATTTTGTTAGGGTCACTAGGTGGAATGCTAATGTCAGGATTTGTGGGATTATTTTTAGGTGCGGTAGTTCTGGCGGTAAGCTATCGTATTCTACTCGCTTGGTTAGAATTGAATAATCAAGCTAGCACCGATTAAGTCTTTTTGTGTATTTACACGCCAATTTACAACGGAAGTAAGAGAAACATTGATGTCTGAACAAAATGAGCAAGCCCTAGCCACCACCAAGCCCAATCCCATTCGTAATAGCTCTTTAGTTGTGCTGTTACTTTGTGCGCTGGTGTTCATTGTTTATGTGGTCGCTGATCGGGTAACCCCCACAACAGATAACGCTCGGGTCTTTGGATTTGTGGTTCCAATATCTGCCTCGGTGTCGGGTAAATTGGTGAATGTGAGGGTTACGAGTAACCAGCTGGTAAAAAAAGGTCAACCTTTAGCCAAAATAGCGGAAGAAGAATACATCTTAGCAGTAAACCAAGCTGAAGCAGCCTTGGCCACTGCCGGGCAAGAAATCGGCGCAGGAACCGCGGGGGTGTCGGCTGCGCAAGCTCGCTTACTTGAGGCTACGACCTCCTATCAATCGGTGCTAAGCGATGCCAATCGTTTGTTTGCTGTAGAAGATAAGAATGTGGTGCCGCAGCAAAATATTGACCGCGCGCGCAGTGATGTGGCTAAAGCCAAAGCGGGGGTGGCTAAAGCCACCGCCGAGTTAGAACAAGCTAAACATAGTTTAGGGGCTAGCGGTGAAGACAATCCTAAGTTGCAATCGGCCATTGCTAAATTAGGTAAGGCACGTTTAGATTTGAGTAAAACGGTGATCTTAGCGCCGGCCGATGGTGGTGTGACTAATCTACAGCTAGACGCAGGCTACTATGCTAACAAAGGGCAGCCGCTAATGACCTTTGTTACCACCAAGGATGTATGGATTGAAGCGTACATGCGTGAAAATAATATCGCGCACATAAAAGAAGGGGACCCGGTGGAGATTGCGCTAGACGTAGCCCCAGGCAGAATATTTAAAGGTCAGGTTCGTTCTATCGGCTTTGCCGTCAATTTTGGGCAATCCAACAACTTGGGAAGCTTACCTTCTATCCCTCAAACTGCGGGATGGTTACGCGACCCGCAGCGATTCCCAGTGATTATTCAGTTCAGTGATGAAGATGCACATGGCCTGCGTAGAATAGGCGCTCAGGCCAATGTTACGGTATATACTGAAGGCACCGTTGTCATGAAAACTCTCGCTAAACTCTCATTACGAGTGAAAAGCTGGCTGTCGTATGTCTACTAGTTTCATGCCTGAGCAAATTCAGCATGATAGCTTGAAACGGCATATGCTGCGTTTTAGCATTACCAGCTGTTTAATATTGGTACTAGCTGTAAGCGTTGAATGGAGCATGTCGTTTGTAACCGCATTATTCGTAGCGCAGTTTTTGTTACCCGGTAAACCCCCTTTACGTCTTAAAATGGTGAAGGTTCTAGCCTTGGCTGTTTTAAGTTGTTTTGTCGCGGGGCTGGCTATTGTATTGGTGGCTCAACCCTACCCAATACTATTGATGATAATCATCGCTTGGTGCCTGTTCTATGTATTTTATCGCGCTAATACAGGCTTAAATGAGCTGGTGGTGTTGTTTTTGTTGGTGGCTATCATTGCTTTACCACTGTTAGCCAGTATTAGTCGAGCAGTTGCTTTAGGCTTTGTGGTCGATTTTATGCTGGCCTTTGTTTTTGCATTATTGATTGTTGCCTTAGTTCAATATTTAGTGCCAGTAGATGATAGTTTTGCTAGCAAAACTCCGGCTGCCCCAGTAAGTGTTGTTGGCACTGACGTAGCGATTCGCAAAGCCTTGGTCAGCACTATGGTGGTGTTCCCTTTGGTGGTTTACTTTTTTGCTTTTGATAAACTCACTGACTTATTGGTTGTTATCTTCGTGGCTATTTTGGCACAGCATCCAGAGCTATCAAAAGGTGCCAAAGCTAGTGTGGGCATCGTGTTCACTAATATTTTGGGCGGACTGATCGCCATTGCGGTGTTTAATCTATTAGTCGCCGTGCCGCACATGCTGTTTTTAACGCTGCTGGTGCTGCTCAGTTTTATGCTGTTAGCCCAAGCCATTTATTTACACCCAAAAGGGGCGATAGTTGCTGCTGGTTTATCGGCCTACCTGGTGATATTAGGTAGCACCATAGGCAGCGATGGTGGTTTAGCCAATGAAAAATTTGTCGGGCGTATTGTTCAGTTATCGATGGTGGGCTTATACATTGTTGGTAGCTTTTATTTGGTACACAAACTTGATGTTTTTAAGTTGTCTAAGCGCGGCTAAATGTTTGTGATTTAGTACCATATATAGGTGCTTATTTAAGGAGTATGTAATGTGGGATGAAAGATATAGCTCTGAAGAGTATGCCTATGGAACACAGCCAAACGAATTTTTAGCCGCTAATTTTGCCGATATTACTCGAGGTCGTGTTTTGAGCTTGGCTGAAGGAGAGGGGCGAAATGCGGTTTTTCTGGCCCAACAGGGCTTCAGCGTCACTGCCGTTGATTCTTCATTGGTGGGTTTAGCTAAAGCGAAGAAGCTCGCCGATAAACATGGGGTGAGCATTGAGCTTGTTCATGCAGACCTTGCTGATTATGATCTAGGTGAAAGCAAATGGGATGGGATCATCTCTATCTTTAACCCTTTGCCTTCAGCCTTAAGAGCTCAGCTGCATAACCAAGTGGTTGGCGCGTTAAAGGCCAATGGGGTATTCCTGCTAGAAGCTTATACGCCTAAGCAGCTTCAGTTTGCAACTGGTGGCGGTAATTCATTGGATGTAATGCAATCTAAAGAGTCATTACAGGCTGAACTAAAGGCCTTGGAATTTACACACCTTCTCGAATTAGAGCGTATTGTCGTAGAAGGTATTTATCACACTGGTAAGGGCGCAGTAGTGCAGGCGATTGCTTGTAAAACTCTTTAGATATGCCAGTAAGGTATGGCGACCTTAACCACGATATTAAGTGTGATAGCTTCCGATGTGGTATGCAATGTTTTATCGAATAAAGCCAGCGACAGTCGCTTTTAGTGATTAACTCGAACAATGGCAATAAAAAAAGGCGCTAATCTAGCGCCTTTTTTATCATCGAGCGTTTAATTTACTTGAAGCGTCGAGCAACTAATCCCAACAGCGCCAAAGCAAATAACGCAATGCTACCAGGCTCAGGAACCGAAAACTTAATGTTGTCGATAGCGCCTGAACCATTTAGCTTAATACGTATCGAAGCCACCTCCGCTACATCAAAGTTCAAGCGATCCCAAGTATTGTCTCCGCCAGTATGCGGGGTGAAAAACTCGGTAGGGAATAATTCATTATTCTGCGCATCAAATAAATGAATTGCATTTTCCGGTGTATAGCCGTTTTCAGCCAATTCGATGTCGAAGAAGTCGATGCTCTCTAAATACACCGAGCTTGAAAAATTAATAGTGAAATAACCCGCTGGGCGGCTACCTTCATCATCAGGGTTTTGACAGCTGAGAAGATCACAGGAGCTGGCGTTCTCATGGATAATTAAAATATTACCTGGGTTAGAAATGCCCAATGATGGGTTGTTAATATTAGTGAACGGTGACTCAAGGTCTGGGTCTTCTGTTTGCAGTAAACTTGAATCGAATATAACTGCCATATTATTTTGATTACGCGCCACATTCGTCGCATTAATCGTCACGCCGTAATTGAGCTGGTACTCGTTATCTACGATGGTTCCGTTGCTTAACTCGTTAAAGTCGATAATGGTTGCGTAACTAATCGTACTGCAACATAAGGCTGCAAATGACAATACAAGGTGCTTAAAATTCAAAGTAGAGTTCCTGATTTAACTGATACGACCAGTTAAAGGCAAAAACTATACCAAAGTGAATGAACCCTTGTGTGGCCGCTCTTTTCTTATTATTTTTATTGATAATAAGCGCTATTTGTAAAGAAAGCTGACAAGTTCTGGCTTCCCCGGTTTTTGCTGACTTAGCCGCTGATTATTGATGGGGTGGTACCGCGCAGGGCTGGATATACGAGCGATTTACAGTCATCAGACTAAAAGTCTAGTGAAGCGCATGCCTGCCCTTGCATTTTAACCATAGGGCTGAATACCACATCGGGTGCTGTTTCCCGCGATTGGGAGCAATATATCGGTGTTCTTAAGGGCTTTTTAGGTCTGCTGCTAAAAGCACCGATTGTTTATCAAGGCTAGATCGGCGAAAATAGCCGCCAATTACGATTAACTAAACGCTGGGTGATTGTGCTGTAAGGGCCAAGTTGCCGCTTTGCTGCATCCTCGCGTTACTCAACTAGAAGAATCTATTCGATGTCTAACGCTTCACTGTTGCATGATATTTCTTGCAGAAGAACCTTTGCAATCATTTCTCACCCGGATGCGGGTAAAACCACCATTACTGAAAAAGTATTGTTGTTCGGAAATGCGATTCAAAAAGCCGGTACGGTTAAAGGCCGCGGTAATGCTACGCATGCTAAATCTGACTGGATGGAAATGGAGAAAGAGCGTGGTATTTCGGTCACCACTTCGGTAATGCAGTTTCCCTTTAACGATTGCATCGTAAACCTACTGGATACGCCTGGACACGAAGACTTCTCGGAAGATACCTACCGAACACTTACTGCGGTTGATTCATGTTTAATGGTGATAGACGCCGCCAAGGGTGTAGAAGATCGTACCCGCAAATTAATGGAAGTGACGCGTTTACGTGATACACCGATCGTAACCTTCATGAACAAACTGGACCGTGATATTCGTGACCCAATGGAGGTCATGGACGAGGTAGAGAGTGAACTCAACATTATGTGTGCGCCCATCACTTGGCCCATCGGTTGTGGCAAGTTGTTTAAAGGTGTTTACCATATTCTGAAAGATGAAGTGATTTTATACCAAACAGGTAAAGGTCACACCATCCAAGAGCAGCAAATAATCAAGGGTTTAGATAATCCAGAGGTTGAAGCTGCAGTGGGCGAAGAGTTAGCTGAACAAATGCGTGAAGAGCTCGAGCTGGTATTGGGCGCTTCTAATGAGTTTGACCAAGAGCTATTTTTAACGGGTGAACTCACCCCCGTATACTTTGGTACGGCTTTGGGTAATTTTGGTGTAGACCATATGTTAGAAGGTTTAACTAACTGGGCGCCAGCCCCTAAACCACGTGCTACCGATATAGGTGAAGTAAGCGCAAGTGATGACAGTTTTTCGGGCTTTGTGTTTAAAATTCAAGCCAACATGGACCCTAAACACCGTGACCGTATTGCCTTTATGCGCATAGTATCAGGTGAATACAACAAGGGAATGAAAATGCGCCATGTGCGCTTAGGCAAAGACGTCAGTATTTCAGATGCGGTAACCTTTATGGCGGGCGACCGCAGCGCCGCCGAAAAAGCGATTGCTGGCGATATTATTGGCTTGCACAACCATGGCACGATTCAAATTGGCGATACCTTTAGCC
Organism: Agarivorans sp. TSD2052; assembly: GCF_023238625.1. Lineage (NCBI taxonomy): Bacteria > Pseudomonadati > Pseudomonadota > Gammaproteobacteria > Alteromonadales > Alteromonadaceae > Agarivorans > Agarivorans sediminis. The sequence goes on along the minus strand of NZ_CP096670.1, from coordinate 3,691,291 downwards.
AAGGTCAAGCGATGAAGTTTACCGGTATTCCAAACTTTGCCCCTGAAATGTTCCGCCGTATTCGCTTGAAAGATCCCTTGAAGCAAAAACAGTTGCTTAAAGGTTTGATTCAACTCTCTGAAGAAGGTGCAGTGCAGTTATTTCGCCCAATGCGCAATAACGATTTAATTGTTGGCGCGGTAGGTGTATTGCAGTTTGATGTGGTGGTTCATCGCCTACGTACTGAATACAAAGTAGAAGCGGTATACGAGGGTATTAGTGTAGCCACTGCGCGTTGGTGTGCTGGTGATGACACTAAGAAATTTGAAGAATTTAAGAAAAAAGCGCATGACAACTTGGCCCTAGATGGTGGTGACAACCTTACTTACCTCGCGCCTACAATGGTTAACTTAAACTTGGCCACTGAACGCTACCCTAGCGTTAAGTTTTTGAAAACCCGCGAACACTAAATTTGTCATCATTACTGACGCATAAAAAAGGTCGCAATTGCGACCTTTTTTGTGGCTATTGGATAGCCTCACACCAATACTATTGGTTCAGTGGTGATATTATTCACGTTCTTTAGTATAAGGCACACCAATCGCCTTAGGCGCTACTGCTTTGCCTATGAATCCGGCTAATAAGAACACTGTTAGCACGTAAGGTATGGCTTCAATGGCCTGTACTGGAATGGTAAAGTCGCCAATTGAAACACCTTGTAAGCGAATAGCCATGGCATCCAAAAAGCCAAATAACAAACATGCACCTAAGGCGGTAAAAGGTCGCCACTTACCAAAGATTAGCGCAGCCAGTGCCATGTAACCTTTACCTGCACTCATATTAGGGATGAATTGTGCGGTTTGCGCCACCGATAGGTAAACCCCACCAATGCCCACCAGTAAGCCACAAATAATCACCGCGCTATAACGCATCTTGACCACTGAAATACCAGCGGTATCAACCGCTGCTGGGGATTCGCCAACCGCTCTTAAGCGCAGCCCAAAGCGGGTTTTGAACATCACATACCAGGCTAATGGCACGGTAATTAGCAGCAGGTAAACTAAGGCCGAGTGGCCGCTGACCAGTTCAGAGTAAAGCAAACCAATCACTGGAATATCTGCCACTGCATCGGCACCGGGTAAATGGATTGGGGCAAATCTAGCATCACCACTTAACGCGGGCGTTTGTCCACCTTTGTGAAACCAATGGCGGCCCAAAGTCACAGTTAAGCCAGCCGCTAAAATGTTGATGGCCATGCCACTTACTACATGGTCACCGCGATGGGTAATCGTAGCGAATCCATGGAGCAGTGCGAGTAGCACTGAAATAGCCACACCGGCTAACAGGCCTAACCATGCTGAGCCTGTAACATGAGCGGTGGCTGCGCCAACAAAAGCGGCCCCCAGTAGCTTACCTTCTAGGGCAATATTTACAATGCCAGAGCGTTCGCAGAACATACCTGCTAAGGATGCAAAAATTAGCGGTGTTGCAACTCGAATAGTTGCATCTAGCATTAAGATTATCGTTTCAAACATCTTAAGCAGTTCCTTCTGAATGGCTTTGCTTTTTCCCAAAAATTTTCAGGTAGCTGCGCTCAAGTGAGGGTTTAAACATGTGCTCCAAAGCACCAGAAAATAAAATCACTAAGCCTTGGAGTACCACCACAATGTTACGGTCAACGCCGTATTCAAAGCTCAGCTCAGCACCACCTTGATAAAGAAAACCAAACAGTAAACTAGCTAACAGCACACCTAGCGGGTGGTTACGGCCCATTAATGCAACCGCTATCCCAGTAAAACCAAAACCTTCAACGAAGTTGAGTTTAATTTGGTGCAGTTCACCTTGTAAGACGTTAAGTCCAAAGAACCCCGCCAACATGCCCGATATTAGCATCGCTACTACAACAGTTTTCAGGTAGCTAATACCAGCGTAGCCCGCAGCACTGGGGTTTGACCCCACAGAGCGAACTTCATAGCCCCAACGTGTTCTCCAGATAAATAACCATACAAAGACACAACAAAGCAGCGCAAAGATGAAGCTCAAATTTAGCGGGCTACGGGACATGCTAATGCCAAACCAAGCGAGCATTTCGTGCATTTTAGGTAACCACGAAGATACCGCAAATACTCGGCTTTCAGTCGCCATGGTATCGTCTGGCTTTAATACATCTACCAGTAAGTAGGCCATTAAAGACGCTGCGATAAAATTGAACATGATGGTAGTGATGACAATGTGCGAGCCGCGTTTAGCTTGTAAGTAGGCCGGAATAAACGCCCAAGCTGCACCAAATAAACCACCAACAATAATGGCCACCGGAAACACGATATACCAAGGCATATATTCGCCCAATGTTAAGCACACTAGGCCTACGCCCAGCCCGCCTATATAGGCTTGGCCTTCACCTCCGATATTAAATAAACCTGCGTGAAATGCCACTGCTACCGCTAAGCCAGTAAAAATAAAACCGGTGGTGTAGTAGAGGGTATAACCAAAGCCCTCAGCGTAACCAAAAGCACCAGTCCACATTACTTTTATAGCGTCGATAGGCGAAATGTCTATATACATAAACAATAGCGCCGACACCAGAAAAGCTGCAAATACGTTAATAGCAGGTAATAGGGCAACACTTACCCATGCAGGTACTTGTGCTTGACTCATAACCCGCCTCCCTGAGCAGTGTGCTTAATATGCTCTGGCACAATGTTGGCCATCATTAATCCTAAGGTTTTTTCATCAGCTTGCTCGGCACTAACTTCACCGACAATAGCACCGTCAAATACCACTAAAATACGGTCTGCTAGATTGATGATTTCATCCAGTTCTACAGAAACCAGCAGTACTGCTTTACCGGCGTCTCGCGAGTGAATAATTTGCTGGTGAATATATTCAATCGCACCGATATCTACACCGCGAGTAGGCTGGCCTACTAATAAAATGTCTGGGTTTTGTTCCATCTCTCGAGCTATGACCAGTTTTTGCTGGTTCCCGCCAGAGAAATTTGCAGTTTTCAGATTGCTGTCACTGGGGCGAACATCCCATTTCTGCATGCTTTCTTGGCAGGCGTGGTCAATCGCGCTTTTATCTTGCAACAAGCCGTTGTTGTATTGTTCGAGATGATGATAGCCAAGAATGTAAGCTTCTTTTGCCGCAAACTTATTGATCAAGCCCTGTTTATGTCTATCTTCGGGAATATGACCCACCCCCATGGCTCTTACTTCACGAGGGTCTTTGGCGTGCTCATGGCTAATGTGTTTTCCATTGAGGCTAATGCTGCCGCTAGCGGGTTTAAGAATACCGCTAAGTAATGCCAGTATTTCAGATTGTCCGTTGCCCGAAACCCCAGCTATACCGACTATTTCTCCGGCTCGCACCTTGAAAGAGACCTCTTTTACTCGGGCGACACCGGCTGCGTCGGTATAGCTGAGTTGGTCCACTTCAATGAGGGCTTGTTGAGGTTTGGCTTGGCCTCGTTCTACTTGTAGCAGTACTTTTCTGCCTACCATGAACTCGGCAAGCTGTTCTTGATTGGTTTTTGCTGTGACGACATGTTCTACCATTGCACCTTGGCGCATTACCGATACGTTATCGGTAATCGCTAATACTTCGCGCAACTTATGGGTGATGATCATTATCGTCGTGCCTTGATCGCGTAATTTACCCAAAATAGTAAACAGGTGATTGGCTTCCTGAGGGGTCAACACCCCTGTGGGTTCATCAAGGATGAGGATTTTGGCATCTCGATACAGCGCTTTGAGGATCTCTACCCTCTGCTGAAGACCTACCGCTAGATCGCCAACTAAGGCATCTAAAGGCACATCTAGGCCGTAATCTTTGGCCAATTGTTCTAGTTTTTTACGCGCTTTGGAGAGGCTAATGTCTAACTGCCATCCGCCTTCTGCGCCTAAGACAATATTCTCTAATACAGTGAAGGAGTCTACCAACATGAAATGTTGATGCACCATGCCAATACCCGCGCTGATCGCTTCTTGAGAATTTTGCGGTTTATAGGGCTGGCCGTTAACTCGCATTAAACCTGCATCGGCATGATAGAAGCCGTAGATAATGCTCATTAAAGTGGATTTACCGGCACCATTTTCACCAATAATGCCATGAATTGTGCCTTTGGGAACTGCCAGATCGATACTGCGATTAGCGTGAACGCTACCAAAGCGTTTATCGATTTTTTCCAGTTCAATGGCAAAATCAGCTGCTTGTGTCAATTTAGATTTCCAATATCTAGCGAGTAAAAACACGCCAACTCGAGGTTGGCGTGGTGGCTAAGCGCTTACTTAGTAGTTACAAGTATTGTCAGACATGTAGTCATGAACGCTAATCTTTCCAGCGATAATGTCAGCTTTAATAGTCTCAACATAGGCTTCTAATTCAGGCGTGATTAACGCGGCATTGTGCTCATCTTGAGCCCAATCAACAGCATCTTCTTTTAGACCTAAGGCTTTGATACCGGGCTGCCAAGTATCGTTCATGCCTTCTTCCCAGGTGCTGTAGGCTACGGCGCCCACTTTCTTAACCATAGATGTCAGCATAGTGCCTGGCTGCAGGTGGTTTTGGTTTGAATCAACGCCAATCGCGAGTTTACCCGCGTCTTTTGCTGCTTGGTATACACCTAAACCGGTTCCACCAGCTGCTGCGTAGATGACATCAGCGCCTTGAGAAAATTGCGATTTAGCTAGTTCAGAACCTTTCGCTGGATCAGCAAAAGCCGCTGGCGTTGAGCCGGTCATGTTTTCCAGTACTTTGATATCAGCGTTGGCATACAAAGCACCTTGTTTGTAACCACAAGCAAATTTACGAATCAGTGGAATATCCATTCCACCAACAAAGCCAACGGTCGCTGTTTTAGAGGTTTTAGCTGCTAATGCGCCGACCAAAAAAGACCCTTCGTGTTCTTTAAACACCACCGATTGAACGTTTGGCTTATCAATTACCATGTCAATAATAGTGAAATTAGTGTCTGGGAACTCAGTGGCAACTTTCTCAACGGCAGATGCCATATTGAAGCCCACTGCGACAATTGGGCTAAAACCGCGGCTGGCTAGGCGACGTAAACCTTGCTCTCGTTGCGCTTCGTTTTGTGGCTCAAATTCGCGAACATCAACGCCTTTGTCTTTTTTGAATACTTCAACGCCGTTGCGGAACACTGCTTCATTGAAAGATTTATCAAATTTACCGGCGGTATCATAAACAACGGCTGGTTTAGCGGCCAAAGCGCCAAAAGATGCTACTGCTATAGCTGCAGCAGTTAGGTTGGTGGTGAATTTTTTCACGTTAAACTCCCTGTTTGTATGGAAACGTCTACTCTAATTACATCAATATGACTAGTTTGACTTGAGCGCTGTGCAGTCTGCGGTGACACCAATAGCTTGCCTAGAAGCACTTATATTCAATTGCCTATGCATTTTTGGCGATGACTTGGCCATCAATGCAGTAAGTATAATCTATAAGTAGAGGCTTGGTGCGCTGGACTAGATTGCCTGACTCATTAAGTGTAGTCCGCGTCGCGTCATGAAATTATTTTATGTTAATCCCTGCAATCACTATAAAATAGAGTGATTGAGCTTTAGGGTAGGGCTAAGGATAAGTGAATTCAATATCGTTTCCCTAGTATTTCTCTGAATCAATAGCCGAATTAAGAGATATTACCTAGTTATGTGGGTAAAATTCGCATAAACGTTGTGTTAGCCAGCTTAAGGGAAGAATATGTTTGCAGGTATGCTCAAGTTTTTTCGAGATAAGTTAGCAGGTTACGACCATTGGCTAGCGATAAATGGGTTAGATAAGCCTTGTCGTAGCTGTATACCCCAAGAGCATGATAAAACTGTTCATGAAAAAACTGATCATGAAACAATAGGGCAATAGTTAATATGGCTTGGTTTGATACGCATTGCCATTTAGATTTCTTGCCGTTTAGTGACGAGCTGGCTAAACACTTGACTGAGTTTGAGCTGCACGATATTCAGTTATGTATGGTGCCAGCGGTGGGTCCACAAAACTGGCAAACCGTTCTCTCCTTAGCTGAACATCCCATGCTCAAAGTGGGCTTAGGTTACCACCCGTGCTTTTTAGAACGGAGCGCATTATTGGGAAAGCCTGAGCAATTGCTACCGCAGCTAGATACGCTAGACCAGCTAGTTTACAAGCATCGGCAAACACTTAGCGCATGGGGAGAGTGCGGCTTAGATGGCCGTTTTCCTGAAACCCTCGCTCATCAAGAGTTTGCATTTGTTCAGCAAATTGTCGCCGCCAAAAAACATCGACTGCCTCTATTGGTGCACTCTGTTCGTTTGCACGACCGCCTTGCTCAGTTGATTAAACAGCAGCAATTTGATGTGGGGGGTATTATTCATGGTTTTAGTGGTAGCTATACGCAAGCCAGTCGGTTTGTCGATTTGGGCTTTAAGATTGGCGTGGGCGGCGGGATCACTTGGCCTCGCTCAGAAAAAACCCGTAAAGCATTGCGTCGCTTACCTATCGATGCTTTAGTTTTAGAGACTGATGCCCCCGATATGCCGCTATACCAAATGACAACAGAGCATAATACTCCGTTGCATTTGGCCGCTATTTTTCAGTGCTTGAGTGAGTTACGCAGTGAGTCACACGATCAGTTAAAACACATGCTTTGGTCTAATAGCCTTCAAGTATTAAACTTAAGCACATGATCTTGGTTGACCGCCGCGACCGCGGCATTGACTAATTCGCTACCCGTCATTAGTTTTTGGCTAGCGCCTAACCGCATTGCAGGGCTTACGCCTTGTTGATCTGGAATCACGTAATTAAAAAGGGCTCGGTTGATTTCAAATAGTGCATCGACAGAACTGGCACTTTTCAGCTGCTTCGACATATTTTCTTGCAGATGTGTGAAGTAGTTTTGGCATGCTTCTGGTTGCGGCAATGAAATAGGTGCGGGGACTTGCTGAACAGAAGTAATACCGCAAAAAGCGCCAAAGTCTGCAGGAAACCAACGGTCGTTCCACCAACCGACTTTATTGCCGGTGGTCCCCATATCAGATTGGGTACGAGGGTGGCGGTATAGGTAAAAGATTTCAGCTCTTTGCTGTTTGATTTCGTCTACACAGCACATCAATGCCGCACCTCGAATACTGCTTTCATGCTCAATATAATGATGAAAATTTTCACTATGTTGGGTAAAACCCGAGAGCAGTTGAAAGTGTGCATAAGCACAAACCGAGGGTTGCAATAGTTTGGTTCCCCGCAAGTTTACTGTAGGCCCATAGTGTAAATCTTCAAAATGATAACGGTTTAATGTGAGTTGATAACGTCGCTTTAGCGCTTCTACGATTGGGCTTTCGGTTAGCGAGGGGAGCAACGTTGAGGCTTTTTGCTGGTAATAAGCATTGTCGTTCAGTTCAAGCTGAGTTTGATTGTGGCTATGAAGTAATACGTAACCCGAGTTCACTTCGGTAGAGCATAAGGTCCAAATTTTCTTTTGTTCAGAAAATGCATGTATCTGACTTTCGGTATGAATCGCAATAAAACTACCGTTTAAGCTTTTTTGTTCTTGCTGGCGAGTATAAAAGCGTAAGCAATGAAATAGTCTTTGTAGTAATTGATAATAAATTTTGGGTGCAATACTTAGCTGCTGCATTATTTTCTGCGGGCTATGCCCCAAGCTTAAACTATTGAATAATGTAGCTAATTGCTCCTCTCCTTTGATACTGACCTGAGTAAAAACTGACTCACATTGCCGACATTGATAACGTTGGCTATTGGCACCTGTTTTACCATAGCGCTTAACGCCAACACTAGGGCCGAGGAAGAAACCGGGTTCGCAATTACCGCATCCGCAGGGCGCTTTGCTGAGGTATTGCTTAGCACGCTCGTCAATAATGCGATTAACGCTTTCACTGTCTACCAAAGGGGGATAGCTGCCACAGGCTTTGCAATGCAGGGCGGGGTAACCCAGTTGGAAGCTTTCAGCCAAATAATCAGCGCTTTCGACTAAACCAAAATTCTGGCAGCGACAGTTTTTACAACAATTGTAATGCAGCCTGAAGTGTAGGGCTGCAGAGTCTTGCACTGCTTTTGCAGTTTTCAGTTTACTACTTGGCACACAGAAGTCCTTTCAACACTTTTGGTTATCATCTTGTTGTTGCATAGTTATTAACAATAATCTGGTGACTTTCATCACAAATTTTAACCGGTTTAATACCTACACTGCCCATCGTTAACTGATTGAGTTAAAAACAAGCAGCCTCTTTTACCTCTATTTTAAAAAGTAAAAGTACTGAGCCGTTCAGTCAGTTTGTCATTACTTTGTCATCTTAGGCAATTAGTGAATACTTATCAACATATTGGGTTATTAAGCGATGGGAATGCTTATGTAAGTCATTTTGGTTTGATCTGGCTATCATTTTGGGGCAGAAGCCACGGTATGATTGCCGACGAAAATATTGCCACGTTTGGTTTTTTAAATGAGATTGTCTCAATTAGCTACGAAGCGTGAATAAATACTATATTAAATGTTGTGCTAGCTCATCGAAACATCTCGAGATCGAGCAACGCGATGTTGATTCAACTGAAAGATAACTAAACAATTAGGGACATGTATGAACAGTACAGTAATGAGCTTAGTGGGTGTGATTGCGCTACTTGGCGTTGCATTTTTGCTCTCCGACAATAAGAAAAAAATTAATAAGCGCACTGTGTTTGGTGCGTTTGCTATCCAAGCTGGCTTTGGTGCTTTTGTATTGTACCTTCCATTTGGTCAAGATGTACTTGCTGCGGTATCTGGCGGCGTGCAAGCGGTTATTGATAGTGCACAAGCGGGCATTAACTTCTTATTTGGTGGTTTAGGCACCGACGCCATGTTTGGCAACGGTGTCGGCTTTGTATTCGCAATCCGCGTATTGCCTATCATTGTATTCTTCTCTTCATTAATCGCAGTGCTGTACTACTTGGGCATTATGCAGAAGATTATTTTGGTCATTGGCGGCGCACTACAAAAAGCCTTAGGCACTAGTCGCCCTGAGTCTATGTCTGCAACGGCAAATATTTTTGTTGGTCAAACAGAAGCGCCAATTGTCGTTAAGCCGTTCATTCCAAAAATGAGTGAATCTGAATTGTTCGCCATTATGGTTGGTGGTTTAGCTTCAGTAGCAGGTTCAGTACTAGCAGGCTACGCCGGTTTAGGTGTAGAGCTTAAGTATTTGATTGCGGCTTCTTTCATGGCCGCCCCCGGCGGATTGTTGATGGCTAAGATCATCAAGCCTGAAACCGCTGCTTCAGAGCAAGATATGGAAGCCACTTTAGCCGAAGAAGAACGCCCTGCAAACGTCATTGATGCAGCAGCATCAGGTGCGTCAACGGGTTTACACTTAGCCTTAAACGTAGGTGCAATGTTATTAGCCTTTATTGGTTTAATTGCCTTGCTTAACGGTATGGTGGGTGGCATTGGTGGTTGGTTTGGTGTTGATAACCTGACGATTGAGCTTATCCTAGGCTACATTTTCGCGCCGGTTGCTTGGATTATTGGTGTGCCATGGGCTGAAGCGGTTCAGGCAGGTAGCTTTATTGGTCAAAAACTGGTGGTAAACGAATTTGTCGCTTACATCAACTTTGTCGAGATTCGTGAAACCTTATCAGAGCATACTCAAGTGATTATCACCTTTGCGCTATGTGGTTTTGCTAACCTTTCATCAATCGCTATTTTACTCGGTGGTTTGGGTAGCATGGCTCCCACCCGCCGCAGCGACATTGCTCGTTTAGGCCTTAAAGCAGTTGCTGCTGCTTCATTGGCTAACTTAATGAGTGCTGCACTTGCAGGTTTCTTTTTCAGTCTGCTATAGCTAGTAGGGCTTCTTGGTAAATTGCCAAGAAGCCGTTATCAGCCTTGTCTATTACTCGTCTAGTAATAGCTTATATCTTAAATTTTGAGGAATAGTTATGTCTCAGTCTATAAACGCTGTTGCGCGTCAGGCCCTTTCGTTGATGGACCTTACCACCCTAAATGATGACGATACGCGTGAAAGTGTCGCGGCATTATGTGCTCAAGCTAAGTCGGCTCAAGGACAAGTGGCTGCAATATGTATATACCCTCGATTCATCCCGTTTGCGCGTAAAGTATTAGCGGAACACGGCGCAAGCGATGTAAAAATAGCTACAGTGACTAACTTCCCATTGGGTGAAGATGACGTGGCCTTAGCGGTTGCCGAAACCAAGGCTGCAGTCGCTTACGGTGCTGATGAAGTAGATGTGGTCTTCCCATGGCGGGCGCTAATCGCGGGTAATGAGCAAGTAGGCTTTGATTTAGTTCAACAATGTAAAGCCGCTTGTGGCGATGCCATCAAGTTAAAAGTCATTATTGAAAGTGGCGAGCTTAAAACGTCAGCATTGATCGCTAAAGCCAGTGAGTTGGCGATTAAAGCCGGTGCAGACTTTATTAAAACGTCTACCGGAAAAGTACCGGTTAACGCAACTCCTGAAGCGGCAGAAATCATGTTAAATGCGATTGCTGAGTTTAACCCTGACTGTGGCTTTAAAGCTGCCGGCGGAGTGAAAAGTGCCGAACAAGCGAAAATTTATCTCGATATTGCCACTAAAGCACTGGGTGATGAATGGCTGAGCGAAGCGCACTTCCGTTTTGGTGCCTCAAGTTTGTTAGCTGCATTACAAGCAACAATTTCTGGTGATGAAAATGCTCAAGCAGGCGCTGGTTACTAAGGTTAGTCCCGTTTAAGGAATGCTTATGTTGTTACCTCAAGAAATAATTCGACGTAAACGAGATGGCCAAGTGCTATCTCTGGCAGAAATCCAATTCATCGTTGACGGTATTACCAATGGTCAACTGAGTGACAGCCAAATAGGCGCTTTTGCTATGGCGGTCTATTTCAACAGTATGAATGCGAGTGAAGCTACAGCTCTTACTTGTGCGATGCGTGATTCCGGCCAAGTACTCAATTGGGATCACCTCAACTTGCCAGGCCCTGTAGTCGATAAACACTCTACTGGCGGTGTAGGGGATTTAACGTCATTAATCTTGGGGCCAATGGTTGCAGCTTGTGGTGGACATGTGCCGATGATTTCGGGGCGGGGCTTAGGCCACACCGGCGGAACCTTAGACAAACTGGAAGCCATTCCTGGATATTCAATCAGTCCAAGTTCACAGCAATTTGAAACGATCGTCAAAGAGGTTGGCATTGCCATTATTGGGCAAACTGGCGAATTAGCCCCTGCCGATAAGCGTCTTTATGGGATCCGAGATGTAACCGCGACGGTAGAATCTATCCCACTGATTACTGGGTCGATTCTTAGTAAAAAGTTGGCTTCTGGCCTTCAAGCCTTAGTGATGGACGTTAAAGTCGGCAGTGGAGCCTTTATGCCTGATTATGCTCAGTCTAAAGCCCTTGCTGACAGTATTGTTGAAGTGAGTAACGCGGCGGGTGTTAAATGTTGCGCCTTGCTGACCGATATGAACCAACCTTTAGCACCTAGTGCCGGTAATGCGGTAGAAATAGCCGAGACTTTGAGGTACTTAAAAGGGGATACCTCGGCGCATCGTTTGCATCAAGTCACTACTGCTTTAGCAGCAGAAATGCTGTTATCGAGCGGCTTAGCAGAGAGCCAACAACAAGCCGAACAAAAGCTTGCCGACAGTATTAGCTCGGGAGCGGCTTTAGAGCGTTTTGCCAAAATGGTGAGCGCCTTAGGCGGCCCAAATGACTTTGTTGAGCGTAGCGAACACTATTTACCGCAAGCAAAAGTGATTAGGCCTGTAATGGCCAAGCATAGCGGTATGGTGAAACAACTGGATTGCCGAGAGCTAGGTATGGCGGTAGTCGGCTTAGGTGGCGGCAGAAGTGTGCCAGGAGCGGCGATAGATCACAGCGTGGGCATTACTGAACTCGTAGAGTTAGGGGATGTGGTTGACCAAGGGCAAAACTTATTGATGCTGCACGCCGATGACGAAAATGCTTGGCAAGCGGCAGCAAAACAAATTCAGCAGGCCATCAATCTTGATGACCCTAGCGCAGAGCTGGCCGATGTAAACCCTGTTTATCAGCGGATTGGCCCGCAGTAAGGAGTTCCTATGAAACGTGCAATTATTTTAATGCTAGATTCTTTTGGTATTGGCGCTAGCGATGATGCCGAAAAATTTGGTGACCAAGGTGCCAACACCATGCTGCATATTGCTGAGCAATGTGCCCAAGGTAACGCAGATATAGGCCGTTCAGGTCCTTTGCATATTCCTAACCTTAATCGCTTAGGATTAGGAAAAGCCTGTGGCGAAAGTGGTGGGGTTTTTCCGCCAGGTTTAGATGCTGACGTTACGCCAACCGGCCATTATGGCTATGCCGCCGAGATGTCTAGCGGTAAAGATACACCCAGTGGTCACTGGGAAATCGCCGGGGTACCGGTATTGTTTGAGTGGGGGTATTTTAGTGAGCCAGAAAACAGTTTCCCGCAGAGCTTGCTTGATGAATTAGTGGAGCGTGCGGGACTACCCGGTTACTTAGGTAACTGTCATGCCTCTGGCACTGAAGTATTAGAGCGCCTAGGTGAAGAGCACATGGCTAGCGGTAAGCCGATATTTTACACCTCTGCTGATAGTGTGTTTCAGATTGCCGCTCATGAAGAAACCTTTGGCTTAGAGCGTCTGCTTAAACTGTGTGAATTAGCCCGTGAACTGGTTGATCCTTACAACATTGGCCGAGTGATTGCGCGGCCGTTTTTAGGTAATAATGCAAGCGAATTTGCTCGTACTGGTAATCGTCGCGATTTATCGGTATTGCCGCCGGCTCCCACCTTATTAGACCGTATGGCTGAGTCGGGTGGTGAAGTGGTTAGTATTGGTAAAATTGCCGATATTTACGCTCAGCAAGGGATTACTCGCAAAGTAAAAGCGACCGGCCTTGAGGGCTTGTTTGATTTAACCTTGAGTGAGATGGCACGGCAGGTAGACAACAGTATCATTTTTACCAACTTTGTCGATTTTGATTCTTCCTATGGTCACCGCCGCGATGTCGCTGGCTATGCTGCAGCGCTTGAATATTTTGATCAGCGCTTACCTGAACTGTTAGCGCAGTTGAGTGATGACGACATTGTTATTCTTACTGCCGATCACGGTTGTGACCCTACTTGGCCTGGCAGCGATCATACCCGTGAACATATTCCGGTTATTTTCTATGGCAAAAATTTGGGCGCTAAAAATGTCGGCAAGCGTGATACTTTTGCTGACATTGGCCAAACCATTGCAGATTACATGAGATTGCCTGCCTTAGAATATGGCAGCAGCTTTTTACAAAAATAATACCGAAAGTGGTAAGCCAATGGCTTACTGCTCTCACACTAACTTTTATTAGGAGACTATATGGCTACCCCTCATATCAACGCTAATCCAGGTGATTTCGCAGAAACGGTATTAATGCCAGGCGATCCGCTACGGGCAAAACACATCGCTGAAACCTTCTTAGAAGATGTGGTTGAAGTTACAGGTGTACGTAACATGCTTGGTTATACCGGCACTTACAAAGGTAAACGAGTATCGGTAATGGGCTCAGGCATGGGCATTCCAAGCTGTTCTATCTACGCCCATGAGCTTTACACCCAATACGGTGTAGAAAATATCATTCGTGTAGGCAGTGCTGGTGCTGTGAGCAATGATATTAAGTTGCGTGACGTAGTGATCGCTATGGGCGCCTGTACTGATTCTAAAGTAAACCGTAGCCGTTTTAACGGCCACGACTTTGCCGCTATTGCCAACTATGAGCTGTTGCGTGCCGCAGTAGATAGCGCTAAAGCGCAAGGTATTGATGCCAAAGTAGGTAACATTTTTTCAGCTGATTTGTTCTATTCACCTGAGCCTGAAATGTTTGATGTAATGGAAAAACACAATGTTTACGCAGTAGAAATGGAAGCGGCAGGCCTGTATGGGGTAGCCGCAGAGTGCGGTAAAGCGGCTTTATGTGTAGTGACTATTTCAGATCATATTCGCAGTGGTGAGCAAACTACTGCTGAAGAGCGTCAAACCACCTTCAATGAGATGATCACCTTAACCCTTGAGTCTCTGCTTTAATCTTTCACTGATTGCTTCTAGCGGCGATGTCCGCTAGAAGTTTATTTGCTTGCTTGGTTTTCTTTCGTCGCGCCCTAGCGTTAATGTTGAACAGGGTCGCTAAATGGCGTTTTCGCGACAATACCCTCGTTAACAAAAATCCAATGCTAATCGACATTAAAAACATAATCATGATCTTAGATTGACCGCGAGTGATGTAAGTATTTGCTTCGGCAAGTAAGGCTGTGTGTTCAAGGGTTATTCGTAAATACCCTAAGTTGTCGCCGTTTTCTCCCCGTATTTCGGCAATATAAGGTCGCCTGCCTAATCCTTCTAAGGGAGTATGGCTATTTCCGGCCAGCGGCAAAATTTGAGACAGTGGCAAGGCCAGTTGTGAAGCGGCTAGGCGTAAACCTTGATGGTTATATATGGTAGCATCTTTAACAAAGTGCTCTTTAACTAAGGCGTTGACTAATTCAGTGAGGTCATCTTGGTTGTTTTCGCCAATATAACCGGCAGCGTTTAGGGCTGCGAGTGAAGTCAGTGAACGGGCCAGTTTTTCTGTTTGGTTTTCTATTAACTGTTCACCACTGTGTTTTAAGTCAACGTAGTAATAAAGTACCCAAACACAACACGCAATAGCTAACAGCAATTGGGTAAATTGGATAATTCGATAGCGTCTAACAGCTGATTTGGCCACAGTAACCTCTTTTTTATGCCTAAAGCCATTGTAGGTGCTTGCCAAACCAAAAAGCAATACGCTATCTTGATGCGCTGCAATTTTGTTACTAATAAGGAATTAGTTTGCAATCACCACATCTTCTAGACAGCTTGCCGCAGTCATTAACTCAATGGTCTGTGGCATTAAAGCAATTCCCTTATCAAGTTTGCCCAAATCAAGGTTTGCTTGAAACGGATGAGTCACTCTCTGGTGCCTATATATTGGTGTGGGCAAAGGATTTGCTCATTCCCGATTTCGCGGTTCTTCGCCCTTTGTTTGAAGAGTCTATGTCTTTGCATTTATGCGGCGTTATGCCCGAAGCGGGCAACATTTGCGTATTGTTGCGCAGTGAAGCCGATACTCAGTGGTGTAAACAGAAACTTAAAGACCTTGAACTGAGCTTTGACTTAGTGGTGTTGGATGCTTTACCAGACTTAAGTCAGCCGGGTGTGGTATTGATGGATATGGACTCAACCACCATTCAAATTGAGTGTATCGATGAAATCGCGGCATTGGCTGGAGTCGGTGAGCAGGTGAGCGCGGTAACCGCCGCTGCAATGCGCGGTGAATTAGATTTTGAACAAAGTCTACGTAGCAGAGTGGCCTTATTAGAAGACGCGCCAGAGAGTATTCTTAGGCAGGTGGCTGATAGTATGCCCTTAATGCCGGGTTTGGAGTGCTTAATTAAAACTGTGCATCAAGCTGGCTGGAAAGTTGCCATTGCTTCTGGCGGTTTTACCTATTTTGCAGAACGTTTACAGCAAGATTTAGGCTTTGATTTCGTACAGGCAAACTTATTAGAGATCACCAACAAAAAGTTGACCGGACAAGTACTGGGTGATGTCGTTGATGCGCAAGCAAAAGCAGATATCTTAGCTCAACTTAAACAGCAGTACTCGGTGAGTCAAACAATGGCCATTGGCGACGGCGCCAATGACTTGAAGATGTTAGCTGCTGCTGATTTTGGGGTTGCTATCCATGCTAAACCGCTAGTTCAACAGCAAGCCCAGCTAGCGATTAAACACAGTGATTTAGATGGGGTTGTCTGTATTTTGCAAGCCGCTAAATTGCTAACTCGATAAACTAAGTTCTTGCTCTGATGTAACGCTCAAATTAAAGCGTTGCATCAGTTCTTCGGTGACATCGGTCACTTCAATAACGCCTGCAACACTCCACAGCTCATCTTCTAATTGTTTGGCCCTATGTATTGCATAGTGGCTGATGTAATCAAGCTCACGCTGGATATATTCGGTGTCTGGGCGGCCAACTCTGGATAGTTGTAATGAAAAACAATGAACCAAGCCTCGCCCTAAACTTAAATTAACAAATTCCCGTAATTGGCTGGGAGAGCTAAAGCTTTCGGCGTTGCGCACCGAAACGAGTTTGTCTTTTCGCTTGTGAATGACGGCGATAATTTCAATTTTTTCTGGGTTATCGCTTGGCGCATGGCTGCGAAGTTGGGTGGCCAAGAACGAGGCTAAATTATCACTGGCTAATAACTGGCTAAGGTCAGCCTTATGGGTACTGGTGTCGATATTAAATAGTTCGTCAGCACTATGGCCTAATGAGCCATAAGCAATACAACCTACATCTAAGCTACCCGGTACCTTGTTGATGAACATGGCTCTACAAAACAGCGGTGCGCACACAATTTGCCGTAAGGCGTCAGATAATCCCGCAACTATTTTTCCTTCAGGAACGGTTGCCAATTTGTTCAGGTTATTGTCGATTAACTGTGTGAAAAAACGGCTTCCTTGGTGCGTTTGCCCTTTTTGCTCAAGCGCTTTTAAATTATAAATGGTATGGCTGACATTACAGTTGGTGACCAGATATTTTAAGTTAACTAACTCGAAGTTTTTGGCGATTTTTTGAAATTGTGGCAGCGCTAAACTGACGGTATCACCGGTTTCATAACTTAGTGGTGCTTCTACTTCTATCTTCATCCCGCTCACTGAGAAATCACTCGTCCAAGCGGCTTCTTTATTCCCTTCGAGCTCTACTTCTACTAAAGAGCGATACTGATAACGCATCTCTTTGCGAAGCTGTAAGTACTTATAGTTTACCTGCTCAAAGGGCGGAATAGCTTGCTTGCTTTGATTAAACAATGCCAACTTATTAGGGTTGCCTGTCAGTGGGTAATGATGCTGGTAGGTCTGGTCTACATACTGACTGGTAATATCACTGAGCAAGCCAACCATCGCTAAATTTTCGAGCGCTTTGGATACGCGTTCAAGTGAAATTTTAGAATCTTTTTTGGGTAGCGGTGAACTGACCTCTGCATCACTGGCTTGTGCGGTTTGCCACTGAAACTTAAATATTTTCCAGCTGGGTTTACGGCTGCCAAAGGCAAAATAGAGTTCTTTTAATTCAGGGTGTTCGGCCAGTTCTTCTGAACTGGCAGAATAGAAAAACAGCTTATTATTCGCGGTATGAGTAAAGCAATAAATCAGACTTTCACCCTGGGAGGTCGCTTGGTAACGCATCATTCGTGGTGGGTGGAATAGCTGCGAAAGGTGGCTGTTGTTGTTCTCATCTCGCCAATAAGACAGGGCATCCAAATTATTCTGAGTGGCTAGGGCATAACAGAGTTGAGCGGGTAACTCGCCGGAAAAATACAAAGGAATACTGCTGAGTCGCGGCATCAGGTATTGTTCATACCCTTTGGTGATCACTGCGGCTGTAATGTTATCCACATCAACCCGGTAGCGGCCTCGGTAGGAGTTCAAAAAGGTAGCAAAGAAGCTATTAAACTCTTCACTTGGGTCAACCACGATCATACGTACCCATTGCTGGTCATCTTTTTGGTCAATACCTACGACTTGATATTCGCAACCCGCACTAAGGATGCGATTGACGAATTCTTTCTCTAACCCTGTGAAATAGATAAAGTAATGCTCACCTGGAGTAAATACTCGCTGTCGATCAACTTTAGCGCGCAAGCCAGAAACCGACATATTTGAGGTTCTCGCATCAAACAGCACCCCATCAACGCCGGCCATTTTTAATGGCGCGGTTAAATGCATTCTCTCTTCACTACGTCCAATGTAATGACCTAAACGCACGGCACGGGCAATAATGCTTTTTTGGCGGCGAGCAGCGGCTTGTTGGGGGCTAACATTGTTCTTCTGCATCACCTTTAAGTTGTTCTCAGTGGTTTGCAGCTTCTCGTAAATACCTAGGGTGTATTGGTCTCGATATAGTTTAAGTTGTTGTTTAAATACCTTAATCGCAACGGCATCTAAAAAATGGCTGATACCTTGATAGTGAAATTCTTGGCAGTCGCCGTCTACCTTACCACGCAAGTCTATTAAACGTTGGCAGGGGGCCGACAGGCGGTTCATCTCCATTTTTAATAAAAAACGTTCGTTGTTGGATAGATCCTGAGTGGCACGACTAAACACCTGGTTAAAGTCGCTGCTTCCCATTACCGGTAATAAACGTTCAATTATCGCGTTGTGCTTGGTATCTGGCATGCCGTTAGTATTGTTCCTAACTGTGTTGTTTTTCTGTCAAATCTTTGGCTTAGTCATTAGACTAAGCAAAGTTTGTGCCCTTAGCTTGAGCTAAGGCGAGTGTTTTGAATACTATTTTAGCACTGGAAGCGTTGGTTCTTTGAAGTATGCAACAAAGTTCAGCTGATCCGGTCGCTAGCGTGGAGCGAAAATGGCAAAAGTGAAAACGGCTTATGTTTGTAATGATTGTGGAGCCGATTTTCCGCGTTGGCAAGGGCAATGCGGCGAGTGTAAAGCTTGGAATACTGTTAGCGAAGTGCGCTTAAGTGCTGCGCCCGCACGGAATGACCGTTTTAGCGGTTATGCCGGCACCAATGTGGGTAAAGTGCAAACCTTAGACAGTATTGATCTTGCCGAGTTACCTCGATTTTCTACCGGTTTTAAAGAATTTGACCGGGTGCTTGGTGGTGGGGTCGTGCCGGGAAGCGCCATTTTAATTGGTGGTAGCCCTGGAGCGGGTAAAAGTACCTTGCTACTGCAAACCATGTGTGGTCTGGCCCAAACCATGGACACTTTGTATGTCACTGGTGAAGAATCTTTACAGCAAATAGCGCTGCGTGCACAGCGTTTGGGCTTACCCAAAGACAAGCTTAAGCTGCTCGCCGAAACCAGTGTTGAACAAATTGGCCAAGTCGCGTTGGAAGTTAAACCCAAAATGATGGTGATAGACTCCATTCAGGTAATGCATATGGCGGATATTCAATCAGCCCCTGGTGGGGTAAGCCAAGTGCGTGAAAGTGCCGCATGGTTAACCCGTTTTGCCAAGCAGCACAATATCGCGATGTTTATGGTGGGTCATGTGACTAAAGATGGATCATTGGCTGGTCCTAAAGTTCTCGAACACTGCATTGATTGCTCTATCATGTTAGAAGGTGATGCCGATGGGCGCTTTCGTACCTTGCGTGGAAACAAAAACCGTTTTGGTGCGATTAACGAATTGGGTGTCTTTGCCATGACAGAGCAAGGTATGCGTGAAGTGTCCAACCCTTCAGCTATCTTCTTATCACGAGGCCAAGAAGCGGCGCCTGGCTCGGTGGTAATGGTTGTGTGGGAAGGTACTCGCCCGCTCTTAGTGGAGATACAAGCCTTGGTCGATTACAGTCAAATGGCTAACCCGCGACGGATTGCGGTTGGTTTAGAGCAAAATCGCTTGGCGATGCTGCTGGCGGTGATGCATCGCCATGCCGGTGTGCAGATGTCTGATCAAGACGTGTTTACCAACGTCGTGGGCGGTGTACGGGTGGCTGAGACGGGCGCCGACTTAGCCTTGCTGGTTGCGATGATCTCGAGTTTTCGCAATCAAATATTACCGCAAGAATTAGTGGTATTTGGTGAAGTGGGTTTATCGGGAGAGATTCGCCCAGTGAGCAATGGTCAAGAGCGCTTAAATGAAGCCGCTAAACACGGCTTTAAACGTGCTATTGTCCCCTCGGGCAATCGGCCTAAGCAGCCAATTGCTGGATTAGAGGTCATCGCTGTGGGTAAACTAGCTGAAGCCTTAGAGGCGGTTTAATCTGCTTCTTGCTGCTGGTCTACCAAGTGCTCTAATTCTCGATGTAATAAGCCATCGTCACCTAGATTTAGCTCAATTAAGCGTTTCAGATGGCTAACGCTCTCAATATCAATATGAATACAACGTAAGCCGAGCTGATCGTTACGCACGTGCTTAACTTCCACATCCATAGTGATGCTCAATTCTTCTACAGCAACATCGCTCAAACTAAAGCTTAAGGTGAGTTGCGTCAATTCCGCATCCCAGTCATTAGGCAGCGTAACTAGTGCACCTTGCAAGGATAAATCCAACAACTGGCATGACCATGACTGCTCCCCATGGTTTAGGTAGGCGGGGCGGTCAAAGAGTACTCGCAAAAATTGCCGACGCTCATGCATACAGGTTTCCTATTTGTCTTTTAATCTAAGTGTAAGCCTAGCTTAAATAGGCTTTATTTGCAGCTAGCACTTTATTGTTTGCGGCTAGGCCTCAGCAATTTTTACTCAGTATGTGATGCTAATTCGACTATCCTCGATAGGGGACATAAGGGACCGGAATTCGGCGCGGCTGCAGATATTGCTATATTAAGTTAGCCTATCGGTTAGCGGCCATTTGTAGTTTCCTTTATCTCAAATCACTCTAAACAAGGCGCTAAGCAATTGACGTAGCATTTGCCTATGCTTATTTGAGTTGCAGTGCTAAATAATCACGATATGAAGAATTCACTATGACCAAGACACGCAATCAACTGTCTATTTTACTGATTCAGATCCGCGATGATGTAGATACGCGCATTGAAGAGCTGGCGAGCTTTAGTCATTTTTGTGGTTTACCCGTAGAGCAATTCACTGTGCTCAACGTATTTGATACACCTCATTGTGAAAATTTCGCCGTGGAGGATTTTGATGCAGTACTGGTGGGAGGCTCTAGTGAGGCGAGCGTTCTGCAGCCAGAGCGTTACCCCTTTGTGCTCGATATCCAAGAATTACTGCTACGCTGCATTGAGAAAAAAATAGCGACTTTCGCATCTTGCTTTGGTTTTCAATTAGCGGTTTTGGCCTTAGGAGGAGAGATCCATCATCAGCAGCAAGGCTTTGAGATGGGAACTTTGCCAATAAAGTTAAGCGGTTCAGCGGCTAGTGATCGTTTATTTACGGATTTACCTAACCCTTTTATGGCGGTGTCGGTCCATCGTGATAGTGCTTGGCAAGTTCCTGATAGCTGCCTAGCCTTGGCCTATACTGAGCAATGCGTACACGCTTTTAAACATAGTAAGGCGCCATTTTGGGCAAGCCAGTTTCATCCAGAGGTCAATCGAAGTATTTTGGCGCAGCGCTTAACTCAATTTAGTCGGCACTATACCAAGGGTTTTCAGCACTTACAGCAGCTACTGGCTGCTGTTGAAGAAACACCGCATAGTAATGCTTTGTTAGCTAAGTTTATTGATAGGGTGGTACTTAAATGAATGTTGGCCTAAGGCCTTGGTTGCTTTTGTTAGCCGCCAGTTTGTTGATGGCGGCGAAACCAAATCTTGGGGCTTTTCGCTCTCCACAAATATGCCAAGCGGCTATTGCCAGCTTACAAGGAGTGAAAGCAAACCAAGTAAAGCTCTACCGTAATCTTAAAGAGGGCTGGCAATTTAGTTTGGATCACCTCGGTAAAACCGATAGCTATTTGTGCCAATTACAAGCCGACACGGTGCTTTGGCGGCGGTCTCAAGATAGCCGTTGGCAACACAGTCCCAGTATTCGTTATCAATTTAATAGCAGTGCTAGGCAATTGTTTATTCGCCACTATTTAGGCGAAGCACAGCTTGCTGAATTTAGTTTTCGTAGCAATGACTTTTATTAACGGCATGGCTTATCATTGACCGTTTTAGTCAGATGATGACCTTATCTGCTTATTTTTAGTTTAAAATTTTTGTTTTTGTGTTTTATATAGTTTAAAAATCTTGATTGGCTGTTCATTTACTTGTATTCTTTCGCGAAAATTTATTCACCTTTAATGAATACAATCAGCAGTTATCTTGATTAGAGTGATTTTCTATGCGTGATGCGGAGTCGGCACAGATGCCAAATACCAGCCAATTAAAGCCTCAAAAACATGCTAGCGCGTGGAAGTTCGTATTACCGTCTTTATTAGGCATTTTCCTTTTCATGTTGCCGTTACCCTATGATGGCTCTTACACCATTCCGGTGGCTATTTTAGCTAAATCCCTCGTGGCCGCCTTGGGCGATAGCGCTCTGTGGATGCTGGTTGGCTTAATTAGTATTAGCGCAGTCATGTCAAGTTATGTGCTATTCGCTAAGCCCCGCTGGTTAGGCAAAAATGCTTTGCTTACTTCGTTATTTCAAGTGTCTAAAGCTTGGTATGCAGTGAGAATGTTGGGCTGGTTGTTGGTAGTGGTATGTGCCTTTGAACTGGGTCCTGAAGCCCTTTGGTCGGGGGATACCGGCGGCCTGATATTGGGCGATTTATTACCAACCTTACTGAGCGTGTTTATTTTTGCCGGTTTGTTACTGCCTTTATTGCTGAATTTTGGTTTACTTGAGTTTGTGGGAACGTTAATGAGTAAAGTGATGCGTCCAGTATTTGGTTTACCGGGGCGCAGCGCTGTTGACTCTATGGCATCATGGCTAGGCGATGGCAGCGTAGGTGTATTACTAACCAGTAAACAATACGAAGAGAAGCATTATACTCAGCGAGAAGGGGTAGTGATAGCGACAACATTTTCAGCGGTATCCATCACCTTTAGCTTGGTCGTCTTAGCTCAAGTAAACTTAGAACATATGTTTGCGCCATTTTATTTAACGGTGTGTGTAGCCGGTTTTGCTGCAGCCATTATTGTGCCCCGCTTACCGCCCTTGTCTCGCTTTAAAGATCAATTTATCGACGGCAGTGAACGGGATAAAGACGAAGCAGTGATCCCTAGTGGTTACAACAGTGTTACTTGGGGTTGGCAGCTTGCCTTGCAACAAGCGAGTCGAGCCAGTCATCCCAAGCTGTTGTTTAAGCAGGGCATTCACAATGTATTAGACATGGTGTTAGGTGTATTACCGGTGATTATGGCAGTAGGCACTGTGGCGCTAGTGGTAGCAGAATATACACCTGTGTTTAGTTTGTTGGGTAAGCCGTTTATTCCTCTGCTGGAGTTACTGCAACTTCCTGAAGCCGCCAAAGCCTCAGAAACTCTAGTGGTTGGCTTTGCCGATATGTTTATCCCTTCGATTTTGGCCGCGTCCATTGAGGCTGACATTACTCGCTTTGTTATTGCAGCGGTATCGGTAACGCAATTGATTTACTTGTCTGAAGTGGGGGCGTTAATCATGGGCAGCCAGTTACCGGTTAAACTTTGGCAGCTGTTTGCTATTTTTCTGATTCGCACTTTGGTGACCTTGCCGATTATTACGTTAATGGCGCATCTCTTTTTTAGTTAATTAGGCTTGCTTTACCGGTGAGTAAAGTGAGTGTTTTTTGGTGCTAAAGTCGCCAAATTTTTTAGTACCGGAGAATAAATGACTTATCACGCTGCCGTGTTTGATATGGATGGACTGTTACTGGACAGTGAACGCGTATCATATGACACCTTTGCTGAGACTTGTGCTGAGCTTGGCATTGAATTTAAAGAGCAGGTTTATTTGGGAATAATCGGTACCAATGCTGGACAGATAAAACGAATTTTGTGCGCTGGCTATGGTGATGATTTCCCTTATGATGAAGTTAGGGCGTGTTGGTTGGAAAAGTATCACGCTATTACTATGCATCAAGCGCTACCGATCAAAGATGGGGTTGTAGAGTTACTGGCTTGGCTAAAAAGTCAGTCGATACCATTGGCCGTAGCGACGTCTTCAGGCAGGCCTGCAGCCGAAGCCAAATTACAGCATGCAGGCTTAAGCCAATATTTTGATAGTGTCTCAACGGGTTGCGAAGTTAGTCATAGTAAGCCCCACCCAGAAATATTTTTAATGGCCGCCAGTGCGTTAGATACACAACCACAGCATTGCTTAGCGTTTGAAGATTCTGACAATGGCGTGCGGGCGGCGGTGGCAGCTGGCATGCGGGTTTACCAAATTCCTGATCTTATACCGCCTAGCCCTCAGTTAAAGCAGCTTGGCCATCAAATTCGTCACTCCTTGGCGGACGTTTTAAGTGAATTAAGCTAATAGCGTTTTTTTGACGCTAAGTGCTGGCATTGTTTTTGCTCATTGAAGATTATTAGAATCAGCAATGAGCAAATTATGATTGAACTTCAAATCAGTAACGATGTACAAGCCTGCTTGCCGCGTGAGTTACCTTCTTTAGAAAACGCCTCAGTTCGCCACAGCTGGAGCGCCCATGCCTTTGCTGTTGGCCGCCATGAATGTTTAGCGGTTATTGAGCGCGCCAGCGGTTACGTTATGTTGTTCTTCAATCTTAGCCAAGACGATTACCAACACTTCGCGCGGGTTTGGCAACTGCGTGTTCTTACTGAAGCGATTGCTGTCGCCGATTTACAAGATGAAGAGATTGATGCCCTCAAGCAAAATATGCTAGCGGATTTTCAGAATGTCCTGGTCACTGACGGGGTTAATCACCCAGTTGCGCCTCAGTTAGCAAAAGTAAAAGCCTTGGTATTGGCCATGGCCAAACGCGAAGCAAAAATACCTCAGCAACAAATGGATGAATTTCGTTGGGGGGTCATCTTGAACGATTACGCTCAGCGTCAAGCTGGCCTGAGCCCCTATCAAAAAATGCAGCAGCAATGGCAAGCAATGGCGGCATCGGCGCAATGTCGTCAATTAGCAGCAAAGCCTGCTACTAAAATGGTCATACACTAGGCTAAAGTTGTTCAAATAACTTGCGGCCAAGTTTTATTTGCTGCTTAATCAGTTCTTTAAGCGAATGATTGAGCAGTAAATTGGCCTTATCTTCATCTCATCAAACTCAGTTTTACCTGGGCTTATTTAGCTCTGTGGCAGCCTCTTGCATGTTTGCTTTTCTGCCTTGGTATATTCATCAATTTCCTTTAGACCAAAACAGCGGTAATTGGCTGGCAGCGCAGCGCATAGTATGGAGTTGTCTGTTGATGCTGGTGGGGCTGCTATTGATGAAACAGCTGCCATTAGTGTTGAGCCAATTGAGTAAAGTAACAGCTTGGCCGCGATTGATACTGGCATCAGTACTGGTAGGTTTGCAGTTTTGGTTATTTATTTGGGCTCCAGCTAATGGTCAAACTCTTCCTGTAGCCTTAGGCTATTTTTCTTTACCTTTGGTATTGGTATTAGTAGGGCGATTTGTTTACAAAGAGCGGCTCAGTCGCTTGCAATGGAGTGCTGTGAGCATTGCCGGTGTGGGTGTTGCTTACGCCTATTTAAAGGCTGATGGTTTGTCTTGGGTGGTATTGCTGGTGGCTTTTGGTTACCCCTTATATTTTATGTTACGCCGTAAGTATCCTTTGCCTAGCCACATAGCCTTTACTATCGATAATTTGTTGTTATTACCTTTGGCTGTGCTTTATTTATTTTTTAGTGACGGTGTCAGCCCAGAACAAAGCCACATGGTCACTTTTTATCATCACTTCCCCTGGTTATATTATTTTGGGTTGGGCCTTGCTGGCACCATCCCCATGTTGTTGTTTTTATTTGCAGCTAATCGCTTGCCAATGAGTTTGTTTGGTCTAATGGGCTATTTAGAGCCCATCTTAGTATTCAGTGTCGGCTGGCTG
This sequence comes from Agarivorans sp. TSD2052, assembly GCF_023238625.1. NCBI lineage: Bacteria > Pseudomonadati > Pseudomonadota > Gammaproteobacteria > Alteromonadales > Alteromonadaceae > Agarivorans > Agarivorans sediminis. The sequence continues at coordinate 3,665,854 of NZ_CP096670.1, read as the reverse complement.
TTGGGCGAGCGTTTGTCAGCTGAACAATGGCCAACCTATTTGCTCATCGTTGTTGCCCTAATGCTGTTGGCTATTGATGGTGTCAGACAAGGGTTTAGGCGGCGTAGGCCTAGTTAAAGTTTAGACTGACGGTTACTGGACGGTGATCACCGCCAACGGAGGCGAGTACTTTTGCCTGGGTGAAGGTAAACGTTTGGGATGCTAAGACGTGATCAATTCTAGCACCGTGCCATGAGGTGTATTTAGTGTAATTAATACTGCTACCCACCAAATCAATAGCGTTATTTAGACCCGCTAAATGGCGCTGATAAAGGTTTTCTTGGGTGGTCATATTGAAATCACCCGCAGCGACAAAAGCGATTTGCTGCTTAGCCCACGAGGCAATTAAGGATGCTTGCATGTTGCGAGCAAAGTGCAAATTCGCAAACTCTTCTGCTTCAACACTGCGATGAAGCAGTGCGTTAATGGTAGGCCTTGGCGTGTCCATATGGATATTGGCTATGCTCAGTGTTTTATTGCCAATTTGGGTATGATAGAACACCGCAAATTTACCCCAGCCGCCGAAGGTTTCTCTAGAAAGGCTGCCTTGATGTTCAAGAGGTGTTTTACTGACCGTGCATAAGTGGTCACAATGGCTATACCAGGAATCGTCAAAGACTTGCTCAACCCGTTCGGGTTTAGATTCCTGCATGAAAACAATATCGGGTTGTATCTCTTCGACCAATAAGCGAATTTTTTCAGAACTCGCACCATTGCCGTTATTTAACGACAGTATAGTGAGCTGGCCAACTTGTTGATTGGGCAGCTGTAATTGTAGATCTTGAAATTGAACAAAAATAACGCTGGTTAAGGCCCAAACCAGATATTGCCATTTAACCATCTGAGCTAACAACACTGTGGGAGCCAAAATGACCAATAAGGCCCACCAGCGAGGTGAGAACAGCATTAAGTAACTTAAGGATATGCCCCAAGTAGTATCGGGTAAATATTCTAAGGCTACAATTAGCGCGGCCAACAGTATGCTAGCTAATGAAACTAGCGTAGAGCTTGTTCTTAAAAGTGTATTCATTAAGTTACTGGAGCTTTCCCTGATCAATATAGGAGCAATGCATTTATGGCGAGCGCAACTGTCACAATATAGCAAACCGATGCCGTTTAGGTGTAATTAAAAACGCTTGTTGGTCGCCCCACTAATAACGTAAACAATTGCTAACAGTGTATATGCCGGTTTTTTGCGCTTATTGGGGGATTTGTTAAAAACTAAGTTGCTTTCATATCTTATCTAGGCAAGGATCTAGAGCGTAAATTGAACTCGACATAGAGTTCTTAAGCGATAGAAAAACCAAGGTGGCTATTTTGTTCCAACTGTTGTTGATATTGTTCGGCTCGGTGGCACTGTATTACTACAGACGGGATAGTAATGAGCGGGTTTGGTTACGTTTACCTACTTTCGAAGACTACCTGCGTCACAGTCTGCAACAAGCTGAAAATGGCGCCCAACATGCTTGTATCTATTGTCATAGCGATCAAACTTGGGAATACGGTTTAGCCAGTTTAATGGATTATCGTCGAGAGTGTGTTTGTTTAGGTTGCGGCCATCGGCTTTGGCGTAAAGAGCAACAAAGCTTGCCTCTCTAATCACTCAATCATCTCTTAGAATATTTAACAGTACCGGTGAGTTGAGTAAAGCCAAACGTTCGATTCGGCAGCTTATAAACTGATAACGCTTCCCCTGATGTTTTATCCCTAGCTCAATATTATCACTGGGCGGACCCAGCGCTTCTAAGGTATGAGGAATGCTCTCCAGCATCACATGTGCAATGTCTCGGCGAACGCGCATGCCAAATTGGGCTAATGAAGGGTCATTGGCGATAGCTTTAAATAGGTGCTGATAAATCTGGTTGATAGCTTGTATCCTGCCAGCATAAACAGAGTAAATATATAAACCGGCTGGCTCACTAGGTAACGCCAGCATCTCTGGTTTTACGTCTGTTTCATCTATTTCGCAGTGCAGTAATTGCTCAAAGTATTTTGGCTTAACCCTTAATGCATAGCTGTGCCCAGCCAGTTGCCCAAAGTAGAAGTAATAGCTAACTAATGAACTCTCGGTATTTTGCAGTTGTTGTAAGTACTGTGGGTCCCATTGCTCGCAACCAAAAGACAAATTGGCAATATAATGGCTAAGGTGTTGGCAGCTACGATCGGCCAGTTCATCAGGTGGGCATACTTGTTGGTAGCGTAGATCTTGTTGCGGCAGGTAGGGGTGTGCCCCTAGATAGTGTTTAAACTTAGCGCGAGCCACTAATAACTTATTCATCGCATCAATGGACGGTAAGTTCTTTGAGTGAAACTCAGCAGCAGTGATAATTTGGTAGGGCTCATCACCAAAATAACGAATGATTTCAAGCTGCCGATTTAAACTAGGTTCTACTTTACCACGCTCCCAGCGGCTAACCGCTAGTGGGTCTAAATCGCCAAACTCAGGGCTAAACGCGGTTAATACTTGGCACAACTGTTCCTGAGTTAAATCTGCTTTTTTACGCTGCTGCTGAATGTAATCGGATATATTTTTATAGTTGGTCATTAGATGTTAGCAAAGTATTGTTACTATTGATTTTATCTTAGCAGAACTTTTGTTCTCTCCCCATCTTGCTACGCCCATATACCTGTTGTTGGTAGCCCTAGGCATTCGCTGCATAAAACTTTTTATGGCGTGCCCTGATGTTTATTTGAGCAATTGATTATCTTTATCTCATCAAGTATTTCAATTAGCGAGAGAGATTAATGCATAAACTAGGTAGCTCTATCAGTATCATTTTATTAGCCGGCACAGTATTAGTTGGCTGCGCCTCAACCGATGATGAAGCGAATTCGAATCAAGGAATGAAAACGGGTGCAATAGGTGGAGCTCTAGTGGGCTTGGTGATGGGGGCTGTAACCGGTGAAGCTGATCTTGCTGTAAAAGGTGCCGCAGTGGGGGCTGCCGCAGGGGGGGTTAGTGGAGCGATGCGCGATTACGAAAACCAACAAGAAAATCGCCGTACAGACACCACCGCACAGGCAATCAGCCAGCCAAATACGGTTATTTTGAATGGTGATAGCAATAGCAAGCAAGGTGATCATCTTAACAAATTGTTAGGGCAGTGGCAGGTAAGCATTTGGGCTATTAAGCCTGACGGTAGCACTATTGAAGCGGAAGGTTTAGCGAGTGGAAAAATGTTACAAAGTGATACCGCTACCATCGAATTAGACCAACTACACATGGCGGGACAGCCGCTTGAACTGCAAGCGAGCACCTCCATTAGTTATAGCGAGCAACAAGGCCATCAACTTAGAGTTAATGCTTCATCTTTAGATAATGAACAGCTGTATGCTGGTGAATATCAGGCGGGCATGAATCGATTTAGTTACTATCCTTTAAGTCAGGTTAAAAACAATAATATGCGTATGGAGTTACGTGTGGTTAGCCCACAGCTCTGGTTAGTGGAAACGTACGCCCAGCAAGGTAATGAAGAAAAGATGATTCAGTCTTACCGTTTCAGTAAAGCTGGGTAAGCGGCTGACTGAATAAATAAGGCTCATTAGAGCAATGGGCCTTAGCTTGTTTACTGTCGGTTTCACGTCTCTAGGCTGGTAAACTGCACCGGCCAAGTTTGCCGGCGGCCGGCTTGTTTGGCTTGGTATAAACCTAGATCGGCTCGCTGTATCCAATCATCTATGCTTTCATCATCTTTTATGCAAGATATACCAGCACTAAAGCTTATGCTGAGTTGCAGTGGTGCTTCACGCTGCGAGATCGCCTCAACCAGCTTTTCACTGGCTTGATAAGCCATATCAAAGTCTGCGTCGTGCAATAAAATCAGAAACTCTTCACCGCCATAACGAAAAACGCGGTCGTTACCCCGAGTGTTATTTTGCAAGAAATGGGAGAACCATACCAAGATTTGGTCGCCTGCATGATGCCCATGCTGATCATTGATGAGTTTAAAGTGGTCTAAGTCCAATAAAATGAGGGTGGCTTTAATACTACTACGTTTGTGTTGTTGTTTGGCTTTTTGCAGCTCGTCAAATAAGGCGCGGCGGTTGTAACAGCGGGTTAAGGAGTCTTTGAAGGCGAGTTCTTTAAGTTCGTTGTTTTGCTTCACTAATACTCTGGCTAAGCCCCAAGCAAAAATGTGTGAAGCCACTACGCCAAGGCTAAAACGGATCCCTTGATGGATCCCAAGATGTAAGGTGCCTAGGATAATGGCGACAAGGCTAACCAATAATACTAAGCGTTCAGCAACTTTTAGAGGCAGGTGAATAAAACAAGCCAAAATTAGCGCTGGTACAAAAAACTCCCCATGCATGCTGTCCTGAGTAAGGGCCAATAATACAGGAGGGATGGCTAACAACAAAAACCAAGCATCTGCCACTTTGTAGCCCTGAGAGTTTGGCTTGGTAAAAAGAAGAAATAAGGACACCAGAATAGCCAATGCACAAGGCAGAATACTCAATCCATACCAAAAAATGCCATCAACTAAGTGGTGAATTGAAAAATAGGCACTAGGAATGAAACCCGCTAAGTGCATCACTAAGCTCATTTTTCTTTCTGTAAATTCTGCTGGAGACCAGTCAGACACCATAGAGTTGAACCTTTGCCAAACAATCTAATTGATGAGGAGGACAGCTAGCCTTATGTTATTAAAAGTAAACTCATTTTGCCTGTCCCGTCAAATAATTAGTGATGATGGTTTTTTGCTCGCACCCGTCGTGTCCCTTCTAGATGTTCTAAGGCTTGGTGTAAAACCAATTGGATAAAGGCTTGCAGGGCCAAGCAAGTATGTCGGTTTTTAGTATATGCAGCATACATTGGCCTCCATAGTGGTCGTTCAAATGAGCGTAGTTGTACAAACTGTTGCCTTGCATAGTGCTCTACGGCCCAATAAGGCATAGCTGCTACCCCCATACCCGCTGCCACCATTTGCAATAACATGGCAGGGTTGTCGGCATGTTTCCATTGCTGAACTTGGATCTTGGCTGGCTGCAAAATATGCTGATATAAGTCGAGGCGTTGTAAGGCTATGGGGTAACTAATGATGGTTTCTGATTTTAGATCCAATGCCTGAATACTGGCTTGTTTACTGAAGTGATGTTTAGGTGGAAAAATGAGTACCATTTCATATTCAAACAAGGCTTTATAATGGATTTGCTCCTCTATCTTCACGCTAGATGTAAGCAGTAAATCAGTCTCTCCTTGCTGTAGTAAGGGCAGTCCGTTGTAGTCTTTATCTTGGCAAAAGTGACTACTTATTTCAGGCCATGCTTGCTGAAATTGTTGCAAGCTGGGTAATAACCATTGAAAACAAGCATGGCAATCTACGCTTATATTGAGTCGACTCTGTTGCTGATGAGGTTGCAATAATTGCTGTTCGGCTTTTTCTATTAGCGGTAAAACATGTTCCGCTAACTTGAGTAATTGACTACCTTGTTGGGTTAGCTGCAAGGGGTGCTGTTTTCTGACAACCAATGTCGCGCCAACCCGTTGTTCCAGGTCTTTTAGTTGATGAGACAAGGCTGAATCGGTAATGAATAATTTGGCTGCAGCGGATTTTAACGAAGGACCACCAGCCAGAGCTTGTATGCTACGTAGGTGTTTCAATTCGAGCATCGTTATTTACCCTTGGCATTTTGTTAAATGTGATATCAGAGCTTAGATAGCGAGCCATAGCTTGTATAGATGACGTGATGCTTGCTTATCTTAACTTGAATATATTTCACCTGAAATTAGTCACTGTGATGAACGCGCCCCTTTTTAGACCTATAAAGCAAGGGTTGTTGAAATATATTCATTTTGGTTTGCGTTTTTTTCAATTGTGTTACTACACCTTGCTAGCCACTATTGTTCTATATACATCTAGACGGCTAAAAGGATATTCAGATGAGTACAACACATATATTAGGCTACCCACGAATTGGCAAGCAGCGAGAGCTAAAATTTGCACTAGAAGCTTATTGGCGAGGCGAATCTTCGCAGCAGCAATTACTTGAAGTGGGGAGAACAATTCGTCAGAAAAATTGGCAAGTTCAGCAAGATAGCGGTCAAACATGGGTAACCGTGGGCGATTTTGCATGGTACGACCAAGTACTTAATACGTCGTTATTGTTGGGCAATATACCGGAGCGTCATCAAGTCGATAATCTTAACTTAGACAGTATGTTTGCTATCGCTCGTGGTCAGCAAAGCTGTGCTTGTAATCATGCCGCTTCTGACATGAGCAAATGGTTTAACACTAATTACCATTACATTGTGCCTGAATTTTCCGAGAGCAGCTGCTTTAGCCTACAGTGGCAGCAGTTGTTCGATGAGATTGAAGAAGCGCTAGCACTGGGGCATGCGGTTAAGCCGGTGATTCTTGGTCCGGTATCTTACCTATATTTGGGCAAAAATGACGACGCTGCGACAGCCGGTTTTCAACGTTTATCACTGTTACCGCAGCTATTAAAGGTTTATCGTGAAATCTTTCAGAAAATGGCTGCTTTAGGTGTTGAATGGGTTCAGCTAGACGAACCCGTATTGGGTTTAGAGTTAGAGCCACAGTGGCAAGAAGCGCTTTTAGATGCTTATCGTACCCGCATTAGTCCAACTAAGTTACTGTTAACCAGCTATTTTGCCGACGTACTCGATAATGCCGATGTCATTAAACAATTAGCGGTAGACGGCTTGCATCTTGACCTGAGTGCGGCACCAGAGCAACTACAGCAAGTGCTTACTTGGTTACCTGAAAAATGGGTGTTGTCGGCAGGGATAATTAATGGGCGCAATGTATGGCGTGCTAATTTGCCAGACTTAATTGAGCGCTATCGTTCACTAAAAGTACGTTTAGGCGAACGCTTATGGCTTGCTTCATCGTGTTCTTTACTGCATAGCCCGCTAGATTTAGACAATGAAGATGGTTTGGGTGATGCCAAGTATCGTCTTGCATTTGCGCAACAAAAGTTGACTGAACTACAGCTATTGGATGACGCTATTAGTGGTGATGCTGATGCTTTACGGTTATCTCGTCAATACAGCGCAGCCTTACAAACACTTAACAAAAAGACCAACTCAGCGCTTCAGCGACGCCTTGATCAGCTTAACCCCGAACAGCGCCAACGTAAATTGACCTTTATTAAACGTCAAGCAATTCAGCAGCAAAGTCTGCAGTTACCTCTGCTACCAACCACGACTATTGGTTCGTTTCCGCAAACTGATCAAATTCGCCGCCAGCGTCGCGAGTATAGAGTGGGTACTTTAAGTCAGGTTGATTACGATGCCGCGTTGGCCAAACATATTGCTGATGCGATTAAGCGCCAAGAAAAGCTTGGCCTTGATGTATTGGTGCATGGAGAAGCGGAACGAAACGACATGGTGGAGTACTTTGCAGAGTTGTTAGATGGCTTTATTGTTAGCCGTTTTGCTTGGGTGCAAAGTTATGGCTCTCGCTGTGTTAAGCCGGCGATTATAGTTGATGATATTGAGCGTTCTAAACCGCTCACTATTGAGTGGACTCACTATGCTCAATCTCTCACCACTAAGCCGGTGAAAGGTATGTTGACTGGGCCTGTGACTATTTTAACTTGGAGTTTTGCTCGAGAAGACCTCAGTCGTGCTGAGATTGCAGAACAAATAGCTTTAGCTTTAAATGATGAGGTCAATGAGTTACAACAAGCAGGCATCAAGGTGATTCAAATTGACGAGCCGGCCATTCGCGAGGGGATGCCGCTTAAACGTAGCCAGTGGGAAAGCTACCTAGATTGGGCTGTATCAGCATTTAAATTATCAGCCGCTAGCGCTAAACCTGAGACTCAAATTCACACACATATGTGTTATAGCGAGTTTAATGACATTATGCCTGCTGTAGCTGCACTGGATGCTGACGTGCTAACTATTGAAACCTCACGCTCTGCCATGAGCTTGTTACAAGCCTTTGAGCACTTTGCTTATCCTAACCAAATTGGGCCCGGAGTATATGATATTCACTCGCCTAATATTCCAAGTGTGGCTGAGATCAAAAACTTGATTGATAAAGCTGCACAGTGGATCCCTTTGCAACGCTTGTGGGTAAACCCTGATTGCGGCTTAAAAACACGAAATTGGCAAGAAACTGAAGCGGCGTTAGAAAACATGGTACTGGCTACTAAAGAACTGCGGGTTAATTGGCCTAAGGGCCTAGCATTATGATCACTTAGTGTCACTTGCTGAAGCTTATAGCCCCTATAACTTAGGGGTTATTTGGCCAATGACTCCGGAGAGTTTTGCGCCTACACTAAACACTATCTTGTCGTGTCGTGAGTTTCTATGCCAAAGGCAAAGTTCATTTCTGGTGATATCTTCCGCCACATTGTGGTGATGTCTTCCACCAATGCTATTGGTTTAACCGCTTTATTCTTAGTTGATCTAGCCGATCTGTTTTTTATTAGTTTGTTGGGTGAAGCAGAATTAGCCGCCGCGGTCGGTTACGCTGGCACGATTGCTTTCTTTACTACCTCTATTTCGATTGGCCTATCTATCGCTATGACTGCCTTGGTCTCCAAGGCGATAGGTCAACAAGATAAGGCTCGAGCCAAACAATTAGTCACTAACATTTTATTTACCGGCTTTTTGATCAGTGCGTCTTTTGCTGGTTTGGTGTGGTATTTCTCACCCGAATTGTTAAGCCTGATTGGCGCAAAAGCTAGAACCCATGAACTGGCGGTAGGCTATTTGCGTATATTATTACCGTCATTACCTGTGCTGGGGTTAGCTATGAGTGCGGGAGCAGCCTTGCGCTCGGTTGGGGATGCTAAGCGGGCTATGTGGTCTACTCTTGCAGGTGGCGGTGTTAACGCTATTCTCGACCCGATATTTATCTTTGCTTTGGGTCTGGGCCTACCAGGCGCGGCTATCGCGTCGGTAATTGCACGGTTTGTGGTGGCAGGCGTGGCATTGTCAGGGGTGGTCTATAAGCATCAATTATTTGCTAGGTTTAGTGTTACTAAACTATTGGAAGACTTACGCGCTATTTTAAAAGTGGCTGCCCCGGCCATGATGACCAATGTAGCTACACCTTTGGGTAATGCCTACGTTACCGCAGCAATTGCGGTTTTTGGCGATGCCTATGTGGCTGGTTGGGCGGTGGTGGGACGAATAATGCCAGTGGCTTTTGGCATGATTTTTTCTTTATCGGGGGCGATAGGTCCGATTGTGGGGCAAAATTTTGGTGCGCATAATTACTCAAGAGTACGAGAAGCACTCACCAAAGCCTTGTGGTTTAACGGAGGGTTTGTGATCGCCGTGTCTTTCATTTTATTGCTTAGTCAAAATCTCATTATTAAGGTCTTTGGTGTTGGCGGTGAAGCGGCCACTGTGATTGGTTTTTTCTGTACTTGGATAAGCTTTAGTTTTGTATTTAACGGCGCCATGTTTGTGGCAAACGCTGCTTTTAATAACCTAGGTTACCCTAGTACCTCTACCATGATTAATTTCGGCAAGGCCACCTTAGGCACCATCCCCTTTGTTTATTTAGGTGGGCAGTGGTTTGGTCCCTTGGGAGTTCTTGGCGGGCAAGCTGTGGGCACTATTGTATTTGGTTTATTAGCCTTGCGAATGGCCTATTACATATTGGACCGTGTAACCAACAAACATCAAATTCACATAGCTGATCAGGAGCAAACGTTAGAGCCGAATGTTCCACTTACACCATTTAGCTCTAGTCGTGCTTATATGTGTGCAGAGGCTGAGGTAGATGGTATGAGCGCAAAGCAGACCGACGTTATAGATAGCAAAAATTAAGCGGCTGACAGTGGCTGAACATTGAAGCGGTCACCCAGCATATTAAGTAGCTCAACCTGACCGCTAATTACCGCCACTATTATCTTACCTTGCCGATGTTCAGCACTAATTACCACTCTGCCTTGCTGGTTTTTAACTTGGTTTTTAAGTAGTAAAGCGCGCAAGTGGTAGGGGTTATCATCAGGATAATAGAGAATGGTAACGTCAGTTAAATTGACTGTTTGAGTATTCATGTCTATCCCTCGGCTTTGCTTGTCTCCCTATCCAAACGTTAGCACTACAGGAATAGATCACTGCATTTATTCGCTACGAGAGACTCGTATGCTGTAAACAATCGTTGACTTATCTTTTGGGCTCGCTAATCTGGCTGAAAATTAGCGAGGCGATTTATGACACATCCAACTCCGGCGAGCATGCTGTTTTTCGATTTAGACGATACTTTGGTTGACGATACGGTGGCTACTGAAGCGGCGGTTATTGCTTTGTTTAAGCATTACCAACCCGAGCAACTGTCAGATGCCTTAAGTCACTGGAAGCGCGCACTTAAATTATATTATCCAGCATTTTTGCAGGGTAAATTACCTGCTGCAGAAATGCGTCAAGCTAGAATTCGCGAAGCTCTCCAGCTTCCAACAATCAGCAGCGAACGGGCAGAACAAGCTTTTGAGTACTTCATGCAACAATACATCGCCGCTACCCAGCTTTATCCTGATACTTTAGTCTGTTTAGAAGAACTACTACAGCATGGCTGGCGCTTAGCCTTGGTGTCTAATGGGCCTGAAGATATGCAACAGCGCAAGGTTAAGGCTGCTGGCTTACAGCCTTATTTCGAGTTTGTATTGACTGCAGAAGTCGCTGGAGCTGCAAAACCTGATGCGGCTATTTTCGAGCAGGCTTTAGCGCGCGCCAAGCTAAATGCAAACGCTGGTTGTTATGTTGGCGATAACTTAACTAATGATGCCAAGGGGGCAGTAGCCGCAGGGCTAAGCAGTGTTTGGTTGCAACGTCAATCGACAATCAGCCATGAGTTTCAGCCTTTGGCTGGCGTAACCTGGAAAATTTCAAGTTTGGCTCAGTTAACCCAGTGCATAAGCTTAAGGTAATTGTTTTGTTTTTTGGTCTGAATGGTTTGGTGAAGGGGTAACATGGCGATTAGCGGTTTATGGAATTGGTTGGCTGACAGTTTACGTTTTTATCGACAGCATTTTATCCCTTTGGCGTTGATGGTGTTGCCTTTTGCCATCCCTTTCGCCGGTATACAAAGTGGTTATGTGCAAAACTTGCCTGAGCAACCGACGACCCATTATTGGATGTTTGTGGGTTTAGGTTTGTTAATGCAACCGGTCTACCAAGGTGCCATCATCCTGTATATGCGTGGTCAAATAAAGCAACAGGTTTGGTCAATCAGTCGCTGTTTTCAAGCCTCTTTAAGCATCTGGCCAAGTTTGTTCTTGGTCGTGAGTGTAACTTTTGTTTTAGTCATGTTAGGCCTTAGTTTCTTCATTTTGCCGGGGGTTATCATTGCGAGTCGTTTGATTGTGGCTGATATACATTGCGTGTTACATAAAGCTTCACCCATGCAGGCAATTAGTCAAAGCTGGCGTCAAACCGAAGCCTATAAATGGCCACTGTTGGCTGGGGTGATTATTGTTGCGGGTATTACCACTATTCCAGTGTGGGGGATTCATCATTGGTTACTTGAACAACATGCCAGTGGCGTTTTAATATTTGCAAATCGGGTGATTGGCCAGTTGCTTGAAACACTATTATTAGTATTTGCCTATCGGGCTTACAGTGCAATTAACACTACTGCTGAAGAGTAGTCGTTTTATTATTGATACCAGCATCAAAGAAGCGAAACCCTAGACATAACTTACTCTGCAGTAAATTGTTGGTTGCTCTGCAGTGTATATCCGGCCTCAGTCAGCCGTTGTACTAGCGGTTGTGGTTCAAGTTCATAGAAGCTGCATAATTCACTAAAGCTAGAAAATTCATTTCTAATTTGCATATTAATAATACTAAGAAGAATATGAAGGTCCATGGTTTGAACCCGTTCTTGATCTAACATTTAGATGCTCCTTTAGTGAATTTGGGCTGAGTTTAAGCCCCATTTCAACCACGCTTTTTCGTGGAAGAAATAGGCCACGCTATTTACCGCTGGTTCTACGATGGCGACTAAACCGCCAATCATCATATCACCGGTCAATAACCAAGTGACCAAAAAGGCGATGGTAAAGTGCATGCTGGCAAAAGTAAGTGTTTTAGTCATCGTGTTGTTCCTCTTATTTTCTATATCTAAATGATAATCATTATCATTTAGATATTCAAGAAGTTTATCTGTTTTTTTATGTAACGCTGTGCTCATAACTTAAGCACATGTTTGATTAGTTGGCTTTGCTAAATTTTTGCTGAGTTGATGTATACTTAAAGCTCTAATAGTGGCGCATTTATGCCACTATTCGCGAAATCAGGAATGGACTATGTTTCGACGTTTTAATGTGTTCTGGGTGCTGCTGTTAGTCGCAGGTTGTTCCACCATTATTGTTAATCAGTTTGACCAGCGCTTTGGTAAAGCGTCGGTACAAACGCGTATGTATTCTGAGAGTTACCCTCCAGCGGCTGAGTTTATTAGTGATGTAAAACCGATCCTCGACCAACGCTGTGTCATGTGTCATGCCTGTTACGACGCGCCTTGCCAATTAAAGCTTACCTCAGCAGCAGGTATTGACCGCGGAGTGACAACAGCGAGGGTCTATCATGGTAGCCGGGTAACTGCAGCACCAACCACTCGTTTGTATACGGACGCTAGGTCTACTCAAATGTGGCGACAAAAAGGGTTTAATCCGGTACTGAACGAGCGCATTCAAACTGAGCACGCTAACTTGGAAGCGGGGGTTATGTACCAAACGCTTCAACAAAAGCGTGTTTATGGCGAGACCACAGACGAAATATTAGATCCTAAAGCTTATGATTTTTCACTTGATCGCGCTCAGCAATGTGTCGGTATAGAAGGTTACGCCAAGGTACAGGCCTCTCACCCTGAATGGGGCATGCCATATGGTTTACCCGCAATTAGCGATAAAGAGTTTGATACATTAACGGCTTGGTTAGCCAGTGGTGCGCCAATGGCAGATGATTTAAGTGCTCATCATAAACTCACTGATGAAGTTGAACGGTGGGAAGCTTTTTTAAATGGCGATTCTTTAAAAGAACAGCTAATGGCGCGTTATATCTACGAGCACCTGTTTATTACTCACCTGTATTTTGGTAACGATTCAAACAGTCGACCTGCATTTTTCAAAATGGTGAGGTCTCGTACCGCTCCGGGTAGCCCGATTGATGAAATTGCTACCCGCAGGCCTTACGATGACCCCGGTGTTGACAAGGTGTATTACCGCCTAGCGCCAGAGCGTGAGAGTATCGTGGTGAAAACGCATATTCCTTACCGCTTAGATCAAGCCCGTGCTGACCGCTGGACCGAGTGGTTTTTAAGCGATCAGGTGCAAGTTAGTGAATTACCCAGTTATCAGCCTAGTGTTGCGGGTAACCCTTTTGTTGCTTTCAAAGATCTCACGGTAAATGGTCGCTATCGTTTTCTGCTAGACGACGCTGAAACCTTTATTATGGGTTTTATGAAAGGGCCGGTTTGTCGCGGGCAAGTCGCGCTTAATGTCATTCAAGATCATTTCTGGGTGTATTTCGCTAATCCTGACAATGGTTATGAAAAGCAGCAGTCTCTATTTTTAGCTGACCAGAGTGAACATTTGCGCATGCCTTCTGTTGAGCAAAGTAACGTATTACCAATAAGTACTTGGGTAAGTTATTCAAAGCGCCATCATAAGTATTCGCAAGCTAAATTTAATGAAATTAAAAATTGGCTGCAAGAAGGTAAAGAATCACTCGATCTTCATTTGTTATGGGATGGTGATGGAGCGAACCAGAATGCGGCACTAACTATATTTAGGCACTTTGACAGTGCTAGCGTAGTAAAGGGGACCGTCGGAAAACAGCCTAAAACGGCATGGGTGATTGATTATTCTTTGTTTGAACGGATTCACTATTTATTAGTCGCCGGCTTCGATCCCTATGGCAATTTAGGGCATCAATTAGTGACACGCCTATACATGGACTTTTTACGCATGGAAGGTGAGTTTAACTTTGTGTCTTTGTTACCCGCTGAAGTGCGTTATGACGAAATACGTAGTTGGTATGTGGGGGCAGATAAAGAAATTATTAAATTTGTTGAAACGCGCCCAGAAGAAGCCTTTTTCAAAAGCTCGGTTCAATATACCGATGACCGCGATTACAAGAGCCAGTTACACAATCAAATTCGGCAACAACTAGCGAAGGTGCTAAGTCGTAAATACCAGATGAGTGCGCTTAACTACTCTAGGGAAGTGGCCGACTTTGCCACGCAATTAGAGGTTTGGCAAGGAGGCTCGATTAAGTGGCTACCTCAGGTAGTGTTTATTCAAGTCGATGACCCTGATGTGGCTGAACCAGCGTATTTCACGTTATTAAGGCATAACGCTCATGCTAATATTTCTAGTTTGTTTTTAGAAAATGATAACCGCTTACCTGATCAAGATACCGTGTCGGTTTTACCGGGCTTAGTGGGGGCTTACCCTGGTGCATTTTGGCAAGTCCAAAAATCTGAACTTAAGCAGTTACAACAGCAATTAGTGCAAGTGAGCAGTGAAGAAAGTTATCAAGCCTTTATGAAGCGTTATGGTATTCGCAGAACCAATCAAGAATTTTGGCCTTACAGCGATCGTTTACATAAGGCCTATTTGCAAGCTGAGCCCTTGGATTCGGGCATATTAGATTATAGCCGTTTAGAGAACCGTTAATCTCAGCGCCTCTAATCAGCTCAGGTTTACTTGGGCTTATTGGGCTTGAGGCAGTACCCAGAATAATGCCAGTGGAATAACAATTAAACTGGCTATGTTGCCTAACATTACGATTGAAGCGACCCGTTGAGGCTCAACCTTATATTGCTCGGCGACGATAAAGTTGAGCACTGCTGGTGGCAATGCGGAAAATAGAATCAGGCAAGACTGCTGTAATGGGGATAAAGGTAATACCAATATAGCGATACCCGCGCAGGCCAGGCCACTCAAGGGGCAAGCAATTGCCCCCAAGAGGCCTACTCGCCAATCTTTTAGGTTAACGTCGATTAACCTCACTCCTAGCGTAAACAGCATCAGAGGCACAGAAATTTTGCCAAGCATCTCGATAGGAATAGCCACGATGGCGGGTAAGCCTAAACCTGATGCGCTCCATAACAAGCCAGCTGCTGCGGCCACGATGACGGGAATGCGCAATGTACTGAATAACTTGGCATTTGACTCAATAAAGTACAATCCCACTGAAAAATGCAGCACCATTTCTACCACAAATAAAATCACCGCAATGGGCATAGCGGCTTCGCCAAAAGCCAGAATAATCAGCGGCAACCCTAAATTACCCGCGTTATTAAACATCATCGGAGGAAGAAAAGTACGGGCTTTTAGTTTGCAAGGTTTTAGTATGGGCCACAGAAGTAAACCTGAGCCCAGCACCACCCAAATACTGGCCACAAGTAGTTCTGAGTAATCAGCCAGCTGCAGCTCGGTGGTGGCTAATACCGAAAAAACCAGCGCAGGGCAGAATATTTCCATATTCATTCGATTAGCGGCACTAATATCAGGGCGATGTTTACGTCCATAGAGTAGTCCTAATACCACGATAAGGACTAGCGGAGCCACAATATTAATTATTTGCCAGATCACAAACTCTACCTGTAAGTAAATGCTCGCTCAGCTTAGCAGAAAAAAGATTTAACACTAGTTAGCGAAAGGGCTAATGCTTGAAGCTTGCTAGTGCAGGCGTTAAGCAGCTATGCTAAATAGTATTGTTTAATCAAAGAGGCATCGATGTTTAATCGTTCAGGTGTATTTGTGTCACTGATTATCGTTTGCATACTGGGTTTACCTTCAGCCGCAGCTGAAGATGAATTTGATATGGATATGGATATGGATTTCCCTGAGCCAGATATCAGTGAAGCTTTTCCTGAACAATACCCAGAACAACCAGAGGCGGAAGTGTTGCCTGAAATAGACGCCCCAGAAGTAGAGCTGCCGATAGCTCCTCCTCCCGGAGAAGTTATCCCGCCTGAAGAAATTTTACCGCCGATCATTGTATTGCCTCCGCCAATTTATTGGTTAGATGATCCTTGGGATAATTGGTATCCTCACGATTATCCGCGCCATTATTATCGGCCAGCGTCTATTAGTGTTCGGGTCAATGGTGGGGTGAGAATTCGTATTGTTGATAGTGAGCAGCGTACCTTGGTCAATGACACTTTGTCCGAAGGGGCTTTTATGCAATGGCAAGGCCAGGCTCCTTTTGCCGTAACAGTGAGTGACCCCGCGTTAATCGCCATTAGCTACCAAGGAAAAACAATTGATTTAAGTGCTTACAAAGAAGCTGAAAGTGCCTATTTTCAGGTGCCGCCGAATCCGTAATCGTGAATTTAGTTATAAAAAAACAGAGTTTGTGCTCTGTTTTTTTATGCTGAAGCCTCGGTCTACTTGCTTGGTGGTGTGTAGCCTTCAATATCAACTTCACCATCTTCAAATAAGTATTTTACCATTTCAGCTTGTAGTAGTTCTCGATCGTCTTGATTCATCAAATTGAGTTTCTTCTCGTTGATGAACATGGTTTGTTTTTTCTGCCAATCAGTCCAGGCTTCTTTACTGATGTTGTCGAATACGCGTTTACCAATATCACCGGGGATCAATTGAAAATCTAAGCCATCGGCTTCTTTTTTTAAACGTTGGCAAAATACTGTTCTAGCCATAATTATCCCTTATTGCTATATGGTGGCTTAAGTTGTCCCGAGCCGAGCTTATTAAACACAGCCTCAATGGAAACCGTGCTGATCTGTGAACATTTCAGTTAAAGCGCTTTAGCGGCAATGTTTAACAGTTTTTCGGTAACTGCGGCTAAGCCGACTTTCGACGGTTGTTGCATGTTATACCAAAGATGTTGATTGCCTTCCATTACTTGTAAAGTCGGCGCTTCGCTTAGCTCAATTAAAGAAGCTTGAATATCTAAATGGTAATGACTAAAAGTGTGGCGCAGTGGAGCCAATTCATAAATAGCGTCAGCGGACATATTCCGCTGGCTTAACCATTCAGTGATACTGTCTTCTAGCTCTATTTCAGGAAAACAGTATAAGCCGCCCCATAGGCCTTGCATGGGGCGTTGATACAGTAAAAATTGCTGACCCCAGTGTAAAATTAGCATTTGTACAGGTTTTTCAGGGAGTACTTTTTTAGGTTTTTTCCCTGGGAAGTCGGTTTGTCGCTGAAGCTTTAGTGCTTGGCAATCTTCGGCGACAGGACAGTCTTCACAGCGTGGTTTACTGCGAGTGCATATCATTGCCCCTAAATCCATCATGGCTTGATTATAAGCGGTGGTTTGCTGCTTGGGAGTATTCGCTTCGGCAAGCACCCATAATTGATTTTCAACGGGCTTTTTACCTGGCCAACCGGCAATGGCTTGGTGGCGCGCTAATACCCGCTTTACGTTACCATCTAAAATGGCATGTTCTTGACCTAGCGATAGCGATAACACCGCGCCAGCGGTAGAACGGCCTATGCCGGGTAGGGCAATGACTTGCTCGATACTTTCAGGAAATACGCCCTTATAGTCGTTGGCAATGGTTTGTGCTGCTTTGTGCAGATTACGCGCACGTGCGTAATACCCCAACCCCGTCCAGAGGTGCAGCACTTCGTCAGTATCGGCTTGTGCAAGGCTGGTTACGTCAGGGAAGCGCTGCATGAAACGTTCAAAATAGGGGATCACTGTGGCGACTTGAGTTTGCTGCAGCATAATTTCAGACAACCACACCTTATAAGGGGTTTTGTCTTGTTGCCAAGGCAGGTGTTTGCGTCCTGCACGATGGTACCAATCCACCACTCGTTCAGAGAAGGCTGGAATATAGTTGCTCATGATGGGGATATTAGCTCAAATAATGGGTAGGTAGGGAGGTGGTAGATTTCATAACCTCCATAGAAAAGGCCGAACTGACATCGGTAAAAGCCAAACGTTCTATCAGCTTTTTGTAAACCTTGTCGTAATCATTAATGCTAGGCACTACCACTTGCAGCAAGTAATCGATACTGCCGCTCATTCGATGGGCTTCAATGATCTCTGGAATGTCTAGAATCGCTTGTTTGAATTGATCAAGCCATTGTTGATCATGCTGTGAAGTTCGAACGCTAACAAACACGGTGACACCTAAGTTAAGTTTATTACGATCTAACAGCGCTACTTTGTGGCGAATAAAACCGGCTTGCTCAAGTTTTTGGACCCTTCGCCAGCAAGGGGTTGCAGACAACCCAACCCGCTCGGCAATGTCATTGAGCGGAATACTCACATCTCGTTGCAGCAAATCGAGTATCAACTTGTCTTTACTATCGAGTTTCATATTTTACACATTGAACAATTAGTGGAAGTAAGTTCTATTTTTACGCGCTTAGCTTGAATTAACAACCGCTAACTTTGTGAGGCTAATTGGGTTTGGAGAACAAGGCCTGCTCTAACCAAAGCGCTTTGCTTGCATCGAAGCCACCTAGCTTAACAAACTCGGCTTTGCTGAGATGGCCGCGAAACTGCTCAATCATCATTGCGGTAGAGCGTTGGTTTGCTTCAATCCAGCAATCAGCTTGACTAAACTCACCTTGGTTTTGTGGTTTATTATTTAACATGACAGGCGAGAATCGCCAAGGTCGCCCAGGAATGTACTCGCCTTCTACGGAGAGTTTTTCAGTGCCAAAAGCAATCTCTATTTGATGAAAAATACCGAGTTCTCCACCCAAAGTGAAATCGATATCTATGCGGTTGTTGGCACATTCAAGTTGCAGCGATAAGTGTTGCCCATCTGAGGTTTTACGCGTTTGCTTTGGCTGGCCAAAGCGATGTAATAACCAAGATAAGGGGTGGCTGGAGGTTTCTAAAAACCATTGCTCAAGGGTGAATTTAAGCGGCAAATTAACTTGCGAGCTTAGTGTTATATGAACGGGTTGTGATTGTTCAGCGACAATGCGATCAACTAATCTAGCGCTGGCAAGATGGCTAAAGGCGTAGTTCACCCAAAGTCTTTCTGGCCAAGTATAATCGCTTGTTGAAGGGCTCAAGCCCAGCAATGGCTTCTCGCAAATAATGGCGCAATGCTGAAAATGTTGGATAAGGGCTTGGTGAGTCACAGCAGGGCTTGCCACAATCACCAAATCCACGGTGGGGATTTGCTGAACGTCATTACAGGCGTGGGCTATGTTGTGTTGCTTTGCTAGATGTTGAGCTTTAGATAAATCTAAATCGACAATGGCGCTGACGTCAATATTGCTGTTACGCAGAGCGCCTAAATGCACCAAGCCCCAATTACAGCCAATAATCGCCGCTGAGTTAATCTGATACTTGTTATCATTTGCTACCACTGGTTTATCTCTACGTGTTGGCTTTTGCTGCAACCACAATAAAGCGAGCGCCTTTAGCTCCCGCTTTTACAAAATGGCTTTGTCCTGGATGAATGCAATGGGAGTCGCCAACTTGCAAACGCTCGGTTTGCTGCTCTTTGCCATCGACTAAGGTGATGTGTAATTCGCCACTCAGTAAGTAATAGACTTCTTCGGTGTTAATATGCTGATGCAAACCAATGCTGGCGTTCGCCTCGAGACTTGAATCCATGACTAGCTCGATACCGCTGTGTAAAATGCCTTCTGCTTTGTCTGGCTCTTCACTGTATATCCAGGTGCCATCTAAACGTCCTTCACCTTGCATATCATTGGGTGCCTCAGGGTTTAAATGGGCTGGTTGGTAAACCACAGAGGCCATATTTTTAGCTTGCTTAAAACTCTGCCCGTCACCTTGATAAGCGGGGGCGTCACCATCATGAAATTGCTGTTCGTGAAATACTCGTGAAGAGGGTTTTGATTTCATGTTTGTTTCCTTAATGGTGTTGCGTTTAGTGTAGTTCAATCGCCTAGCGGGGAGAAGTGCAAACTCAGTTTAACAATCACTGGTTTTAATGGTGACCGAAGGGCCGCTGCCATTTTCTTGATTGGTGTAAAGCGCATGGCAATTAAAAAAAACACTTTTGTCGGCTAAATCCTCAGAGTAAAAAATGTAGATACGGTTAAGTGCGGTAGATTTATCAACAAAAAATGGGGCTGCATCGTTATCTGCTATGATGGTGGTTAGCGCCACTGAGTCAATATCTAGCCAAGCTTGCACCTGTTGATTGAGTTCTTCAAAACTATCGCCACCATCTACCGCGGGGTAACCGTTGTATATCGGCAAAGGGTGACCAAGGTAGGTGATTTCAGTATTGCCCGTCGTTTTGTTTTCTAAGGCTGACTGAATATAGACCAGCCTTAAACCTTCCTGCATTGCCCCCCCAAGGGATTCCAGAATGGCCGTTTTACTATCGGTTTTTAAGTTAATAAATTTGGGCGCAACTACCACAGCCAACACGGCTAGAATAATCATCACCATAACCAGCTCAATGAGAGTAAAAGCTTGCTGGCTCCAGCTATTAATTCTCACTCCTTGAACCTCCCTTTGATTGTATAATGATCCGTTTATTGTTTTATTATAGATATTAGGTAACAAATCGGAGTATTTATGCTGGAATTACGCCCTTGTTGTGAGCACTGTAAAACAGACTTAGCTACCAATGCGACTAATGCGATGATCTGCGCTTTTGAATGTACTTTTTGCGTAGATTGTGTCGAGCAGGTATTACATAATGTTTGCCCTAATTGTGGCAGCGGCTTTTGTTCTCGGCCAATTCGGCCTAAGCACGATTGGGTAAATGGCAATAACGTGGAAAATTACCCAGCCAGCTCAGCGATGGTGTTTAAACCGGTCAACTCTGCAAGTCAGCAAGCCTTAATAAAGCGCTTGGCTGGCATCTTACCCGAGCAGCGTTAACAGAAAACTTCTCACGCTTTGGCGTGCAAAGCTTGCACAAATGTCAGAACTTTGGATAATGCCAGCCCTGTTCTACATTTAGAATGTCCCTGCAAAATCTAGTCTGGAATTATCATGAGCGAGCAAGACCAAAATTCATCTCCTGAGGCCTCTCAAGAGCAAGTCGAAGACAAACGACTTCGCAAAATTCGTAGCTTTGTAAAACGCGAAGGTCGCTTAACTAAGCGCCAAGAAAACGCGTTGACCGAGTTTTGGCCAAGCTTAGGCTTAGATTATCAAAAAACCAATTATTCGCTCGAGCAAGTGTTTGGCCGTGATGCTAAAACGGTATTAGAGATTGGTTTTGGTATGGGTGCATCTTTAGTCGAAATGGCAAAAAATGCCCCAGAGACTAATTTTATTGGGATTGAAGTTCACCGCCCAGGTGTGGGCGCTTGTATGGCCGATGCGATTGACGCAGAGATTAAAAACCTACGGGTATTTGAGCACGATGCGGTTGAAATTTTAAACGATAGCATTCCTGATAACAGTTTAGACACCGTGCAATTGTTCTTTCCTGACCCATGGCATAAATCTCGCCACCACAAGCGCCGTATTGTTCAGCTTGAGTTTGTTGACGTATTGCGCAAAAAACTAAAGATTGGTGGTGTATTCCATATGGCAACAGATTGGGAAAATTACGCAGAGCACATGCTTGAAGTAATGCAAGCAGCGCCAGGCTATAGCAATACTTCTGAAACGAACGACTATGTGCCACGCCCTGACTGGCGCCCACTGACTAAATTTGAAAACCGCGGCCATCGATTAGGCCACGGTGTATGGGATTTAATTTTCGCCCGTAAAGCGTAAGCTTAATCCGTAAAACAATTAAGGAGGTCGTTTAGAAATAAACGGCCTTTTTTTGTAACCTGCCAGTGGTCAAGATTGTCAGTTAGTAGACCCTGCTGTTTAGCATCACTTAGTGATTGCTCAAGCTCAGTCAAGCCTAAGCCCGTTAAGTCAATAAACTCAGCCTTAGGAATGTCCTCAAATAAGCGTAAGCGATTTAAGAAGAATTCAAAAGCCAAATCATCAGCGTCGACAGACCACTGTTTAAACATAAAATCACGGCTTGCTTCTAAGTAACCTTTTGGGTGTTTTACCTTCTCAGTTCTGATTAATTGCTGATTCGTTAAGTCAGTAATTTTACCGTGAGCACCACAACCAATACCTAAGTAGTCGCCAAAACGCCAATAATTAAGGTTGTGCTGTGAACGATCATTTTCACGACAATAAGCAGACACTTCATACTGATCAAAGCCAGCCTGTTGCAGTTGCTGATGACCTTGCTCATAAATATCCCACAATAAGTCTTCATTGGGCAGTTTAGGTGGGCGAGAGGCAAAGGCCGTGTTGGCTTCGATAGTGAGCTGATACCAAGACAAATGGCTAGGCCCAAGAGCAAAAGCTTGTTGTAAGTCTTGCATCGCTTGCTCAAGGCTTTGATTGGGAAGTCCATGCATCAAATCGAGATTAATTCGCTTAAAACCCGCCTGCTGAGCAAACTCAAAGGCGCGCATCGCTTCATCACCGTTATGAATTCTACCTAGCTTAGCTAAATGTTGCTGCTGAAAGCTCTGTACCCCAATGGATAAGCGATTCACTCCAGCCTGGAAATAGCCTGCGAAACGGTCTGCTTCTGCGGTACCGGGATTTGCTTCCATCGTCACTTCTGTGAGTGGGCCAAGCGTTAAGCGTTGTTTGATACCATGCAGTAAGTCATCAATGGCGTCGGCAGAGAGTAGGCTAGGCGTGCCTCCGCCAATGAAAATACTATGTAATGCCCGCCCGTTCATTGCTGGGAAACGGGCTAAGTCTGCGTCTAAGTCTGCCAGTAAGGCTTGGATGTAAGCCGTTTCAGGAAGCGCTTGTTTTAAGCCATGGGAATTAAAATCACAATAAGGGCATTTTTGTACACACCACGGTACATGAATATATAGGCTTAGCGCGGGGCTTAGCGTTAGCATATCTCGGTTTCCATCTGAGCAAGCAACTGGCGCAGCGCCTTACCGCGATGGCTGAGAGCATTTTTTTCCATTTTAGTTATTTGTGCGGAGGTAGCTTGGTGTTGTTCAACCCAAAACACCGGATCGTAACCAAAACCGCCGGCTCCGTGGATTTGTTCTGTGATAGTTCCACGCCATTTGCCATGGCAAATCAGCGGTGCGGGGTCATCGGCATGGCGCAAATACACTAATACGCAGTGAAACTCTGCACCACGTTGCTCTTTGTGAGCATCTTGCATGGCGTCAAGTAGCTTTAACACGTTGTCGTGGTCACTGGCATCGCTACCTGCATAGCGTGACGAATACAAACCTGGCGCACCATTTAAGTAATCGACCGCCAACCCAGAATCATCGGCTATGGCGGCTAAGCCGGTAATTTTTGCGGCATGACGCGCTTTAATAATGGCGTTTTCAACGAAGGTTGTACCGGTTTCTTCAGCATCCTCAATGGCAAATTCACTTTGGGCGATGATGTGTTTTTGCAAAGGCTTAAGTAGGTCTGACAATTCGGCTACTTTGCCTGGGTTACCCGTGGCGAGTACAACTTTTTGCATGAGGGATCCTATGATTGGTTTGACGGATGAGGCATATACTATGCGAGTAAATGGTTAGCAATAAGCCCTAAGTAAGTCGATCTAGTCTGATTGAAGCGCTATGGTGCTAATCAACGTAAAACTTTTGTTGAAACTCGAGTGTTTGTTGGCGTTTACCGTCATCGATGATGATTTTAAAACGAAAGGTTTCTTCATTGCTATGGCGCAGTTGTGCGATGTAGTAAACCGACTCGCCTTCACGAATTTCTTTAAATTCTAACTCGCTTTGGCTACCAATTAGGTTACGTGCGGTTCCGGAGATTTTTACCGCAACCGCGTTTTTATCTGCTGACTTGCTGTCTAACACTGAAATATTAATCAAGCCGTTATAACGGCTACGCTGTAGACCATAAATTTTGGCCACTTCAGCAGGGATAAAGGTAGAGTTAAAAGCGACATAATGCACTTCATAATCACCTAAAATGGCTTTTTGCTCTGCATGACTGGGTAGGGTAAATAACATCAAGCTAGAGATTAAGCTTATTAGCAAAAACTTACTCATAGTGGTGACCTTTTAAACAAATGTGGTTTTAGTATAGAAAGACTTTAGTCAACAATCCTTACAACAAAGCCGCAATAATCTCTGGTATTGTCGTTGGGTTGGTGATGCTCACTGTTTTGTGACGGCCAAGCTCACCGCGAACAATTTCGACGTGTGATTTAGCCACTTTACATTGCTTGGCTAAATATTTAATTAAATGTTGATTGGCTTTACCGTCAATAGGAGGCGCGGTAATGGCGATTTTTAGCGCTTCGCCATGCAAGCCTATAATACTGTCACGGCTAGCCTTAGGTTGCACGTAAACCTGTAATAGCAGGTTTACGCCATCTTGACTGACCGCGGGCATTTATAACATCTGCCAAAATGGAATCCAGCCGCTTAATAATATATTTAAAAAATTAAGGGCAATAAACAATACCAATACCGATAAGTCGAGACCGCCTAATGAAGGTAGAATTTTTCTAATAGGTGCCAACATCGGTTCGGTTAACTGACCCAGTACATATTCAACCGGGCTCCGCCCTTGGCTTACCCAACTAAGAATGGCCCGCAGTAAGAGTACCCAAAATACCATCATGCCAGCTTCTTTAAACATATTTACCACTGCTAGAATAGCTAAGGTGGGTACATCTATGCCGCCGGTCATCAGCATTAATATTGCCCATTTTGCAGCCACCACCAATAAAGCAATCACCACCGCTGCCCAATCAACACCTGCAAAGCCAGGAATAATGCGGCGTAATGGCACCACCAAAGGATTAGTCGCTTTTACTACAAACTGACTAAGAGGGTTGTAAAAATCAGCGCGAGCTAATTGTAACCAAACCCGTAGCAATACGACTATTAAATACAGGTCAAAAACTGTTTTTATAAGAAATTCAAACGCTTGCATAACTTCCTCAAAACTTATTAAAATAAACTTTCCATTTCTTTACCGCGTTCAATGGCGGCGTCCATGGCGTTAGTCACAATAGTACGTAAACCTTGTTCTTCAAATACTCGAATTGCTTCAGCAGTTGTTCCTCCCTTAGAAGTAACATTGGCCCGCAGTGTCGCTAAATCAAGGTCTGGATTAGCTGCAACGAGCTCGGCACTGCCTAAAGCGGATTGTTGCACCAACATCCGCGCTTGCTCGGGGCTAAAACCTAAGCGCTCTGCGTGTTGCTGCATGGCTTCCATAAACAAGAAAAAGTAAGCCGGCGCGCTGCCTGCTGCTGCAATGATATGATTTATTTCATCTTCTTGTTTTACCCAGCAGGTTTCACCCACGGCTTGCATCAACTGTTCAGCAGCCTGGCTTTGCTCAGCGCTAACATCACTTGGAGCATATAAACCAGTCATACCTCGGCCCACTAACGCGGGGGTATTTGGCATAGTACGCACAATCGATACCTGTTCACCGAGCAGACCTTTTAAGCGCTGTACACTAATGCCAGCAGCAATCGATACGAATAACTTGTCACTTAAGTCTGTAGCTTGCTCGGCGATGGCTTGGCATACCACAGCCATCAACTGAGGCTTTACGGCTAATACAATGAGATCACTTTGCTCAATAGCCTGACTATTATCTCCAGTGACATTTACACCAAATTGCTGTTGTAGTTTTTGTTGTTGTTCAGAATTTGGATCGCTAGCGGTAATACTGCTAGCACTTGCGCCGTTAGCGATTAGGCCGCCAATTAAACTGCTGGCCATGTTGCCGCCACCGATAAACGCAATTCGAGCTGTCATGTTGGTATTCCTTTGTTATTTATTTAGCTACGTTGGCCAAATATAGCGCTACCGACTCGTACCATGGTGCTGCCATGATTAATTGCGGTATTCATGTCGCCACTCATGCCCATGGAAAGGGTATCGACACTAGCATATTGCTGTTGCAGTTGAGAAAACTTTTTAGCCATCGCGGCAAATTGCGTCTCTAACTGTTGATTATTTTCTACCTGTTGCGGAATAGCCATTAAGCCTCGTAAGCAAAGGTTGGGTTGTTGCGCCACGTGCGCGGCGAGCTCGTCAACTTGGTCGAGGCTAAGCCCTGATTTTGTCGACTCTTGGCTAACATTAACTTGTAGGCATACTTGTAGCGGGGGCATACCCGCTGGTCGTTGTTGATTTAAACGATCCGCTATCTTGGCACGGTCTAAGGTTTGTAACCAAGCAAAATTCTCTGCAACCAAACGTGTTTTATTGGATTGTAGTGGGCCAATAAAGTGCCATTCTATGGGGTCATTTAGCCAGTCTTGCTGACGACTTTCGACAATTTTATCTACACCTTCTTGCACATAGTTTTCACCAAATAAACGCTGGCCAGCTTGATAAGCTAATCCAATATCTGACAGAGGTTTAGTTTTACTAACGGCCAATAATGCAACAGCATTAGCCGGACGATGTGCTTTATCTAACGCTTGCTGAATTTCGTGGTTAACAAATTGAAGTGCTTGGGTAATACTGCTCATAGTCTCAACGTCGAGGAATTGAATAAATGGATGTTACCGAATTACTGGCCTTTAGTGTAAAACATAACGCGTCAGATCTACACCTATCAGCTGAATTACCGCCAATGATTCGAGTTGATGGTGAAGTTAGAAAAATAAACTTACCTGCGCTTGAACATAAACAAGTTCATAGTTTGATTTATGACATTATGAACGACAAACAGCGAAAAGAGTATGAAGAGAACTTAGAAATCGATTTCTCGTTTGAGGTTCCAAGTATTGCTCGCTTCAGGGTTAACGCCTTCCAACAGAACCGTGGTGCAGCAGCGGTATTCAGGACGATTCCTTCAGAAGTATTGACCTTGGATCAGTTGGGCGCGCCTGCGATCTTTCGCACAATATCTGAGCATCCTCGTGGCTTGGTATTGGTGACAGGGCCTACGGGTTCGGGTAAATCAACCACGCTAGCGGCAATGATCGATTACATTAACGAGCAGCGCCATGAGCATATTCTTACCATTGAAGACCCGATAGAATTTGTTCACAAAAACAAAAACTGCTTGATCAACCAACGGGAAGTTCACCGAGACACCCATAGCTTTAATAACGCATTGCGTTCGGCACTGCGTGAAGATCCCGATATTATTCTGGTGGGTGAATTACGTGACTTAGAAACCATTCGTTTAGCACTAACCGCAGCTGAAACGGGTCACTTAGTATTTGGCACCTTGCACACCACCTCAGCAGCTAAAACCATTGACCGTGTTATCGATGTATTTCCAGCGGCAGAAAAAGACATGGTTCGTTCTATGTTGTCAGAGTCATTACGCGCAGTAATCGCCCAAACTTTACTTAAAAAGCTTGGCGGTGGGCGAGTGGCCGCACATGAAATAATGATTGGTATTCCGGCTATTCGTAACTTAATCCGCGAAGATAAAGTGGCGCAAATGTACTCTGTCATTCAAACTGGTATGGCGCATGGTATGCAAACCCTTGATCAAAATCTTAAAGAGTTGGTAAACCAAGGCATGGTGTCTTATGAAGACGCTAAAACTAAAGCCGCTGATCCCAACAATTTTTAGGAGGAGCTATGTTACTCGATGATCTATTAAGCGATATGTCAGAGCGCAAAGCATCAGATTTGTATCTTTCTGTGGGGGTCCCGCCGAGTGCAAAAGTGAGTGGCCGCTTAACCCCGTTAAATGAACAAAAACTCATGCCTGAGCATGTGATGGCGATGTTGGCGACTATTCGTACTCCTGCTCAGCTTGAGGCTTTTGAACATGGTCGAGAGGCCAACTTTGCTATCGCGCGCAAAGGCTTAGGCCGCTACCGGGTGAGTGCATTTTATCAACGTGAACAGCCAAGCATGGTGATTCGCCGTATTGAGACAAATATTCCCAGTTTTGAGCAGTTGCAATTGCCGCCGATTCTTAAAGAAGTTGGCTTGTCTAAGCGTGGCTTAATTTTGTTTGTGGGGGCAACGGGGGCAGGTAAGTCTACCACTCAGGCCAGTATGATTGATTATCGCAACCATAATTCTAGCGGCCATATTCTCACCATTGAAGATCCGGTAGAATTTATGCACAAACACGCTGGTTGTATTGTTAATCAGCGCGAAGTAGGCATCGATACCCCTTCGTTTGAAGAGGCCTTAAAGAACTCACTGCGTCAGGCTCCTGATGTGATTCTAATTGGCGAAATTCGTACCCGCGAAACCATGGAGTTCGCCTTACAGTTCTCTGAAACTGGTCACCTTTGTATGGCGACGCTGCACGCCAACAATGCTAACCAAGCTTTAGATAGGATCATGCACTTAGTACCAGAAGAGCGGCATCGCCAGTTGTGTTTCGATTTGTCGTTTAACTTGCGGGCAATTGTGGCGCAGCAATTAGTGCCAACAAGAGATGGCAGTAGTCGACGCGGCGTATTTGAAATTTTGCTTAATACCCCCTTAGCGGCTGACCTGATCCGTAAAGGTGAAATGCATAAACTCAAAGAGCTGATGACGAAGTCTCGTGAGCAAGGGATGTTAACTTTTGACCAAAGCTTATTTGAGCTATATGAGTCCAGTGTGATCGGTTACGCCGAGGCGATTGCGCATGCTGATTCTCCTAACGATTTACGTCTATTGATTAAATTGCATGGCACCGATAAATCGAATAGTTTAGACAGTGGTATGTTAGACGGTGTTACCGTCGATTTTTAAATGCATAAAGTAAAGGAGCATTATGTTAGCGGTTATTTCACCAGCTAAAACTCTCGATTTTAGTTCCGAGTTGCCCAGCCATAAGCATACTCGGCCAAGCCTGATAGAGCATAGCGCCGAGTTAATTGATGTGGCTCGACAGTTGAGCCCAGCAGATATAGCCAGCTTAATGAAAATCAGTGATAAATTAGCAGGCTTAAACGCCGCGCGCTTTGCTGATTGGTCTGCTGAATTGCCAGAAGAGTATGCCCGCCAAGCTATTTTTGCTTTTAAAGGTGATGTCTATACGGGGTTAGATGCCAGTAGTTTAAGCGCTCAGCAATTGGATTACGCGCAACAACATTTACGTATTTTGTCGGGCTTGTATGGTTTGCTAAAACCCTTAGATTTAATGATGGCTTATCGGCTGGAAATGGGAATTAAACTAGGCAACGCCCGAGGCAATAACTTGTACCAATTCTGGGGTGACATTATTACCGAGCAGCTGAATCAAGCCTTAGCTGAACAAGGTGATAATGTATTGGTTAATCTAGCATCGAATGAATATTTTAAGGCGGTGAAGCCTAAACGGTTAAACGGCAGTGTTATCACCCCCATTTTTAAAGATCAAAAAAATGGTCAATATAAGATTATTAGCTTTTATGCAAAGAAGGCTCGCGGACTAATGGCGCGCTATATGTTTGATAATAAAGTGTCTAATCTCGAGCAACTTTGTGCGTTTGATTCCGATGGTTACTATTTCGACGAAGTCAGCTCTAATGCGACAAACTTAGTGTTTTTACGTGACCAAGTTAACGCTTAACCAGCCTAGTTTTTACTACCTGTTTACATATCCTCAGCAAGTGAATTGATTACACTTAATAATTGATTCACTTGTGATTTACGCCAAGGCCTGCCAAAATCAGCTTTATAACCGCCAAAGAGTGGTATGAAAGGGTAAAGACTGGCTTATTTTTCTCAACGTAGTGACATGAATGTCGCATTAAGGCCATACGGAGATAGTATGAAAAATAAGATTGCATTGGTTGTAACATTGGTTGGCGCAGCAGCCTTATCGGGTTGTTCAAACGCGCCAGAAGGGGATGCTGGAATATTGTGCCCTGCTATTGGCGCAGGGTTTGGTGGTATCGTTGCTGGCGGCGCAGGGGCTGTTGGTGGCGGTATTGTCGGCGCGATGTTTTGTGCAAATCCCGACAAAGACGGTGACGGCGTAGCTAATAGCCAAGACGAGTGTCCTGATACTCCAGCTGGGGCTGTGGTGGATGAGCGCGGTTGTGAGATCGTTGAAGAAGTGGTTGTTGTCGAAGAAGTGATGGTGGAAGAAGTAGTAGTGGTTGCAGTTGCAGCAGCAGTACTTATTCCAGAATCTTGTGAGCAATACGTGATGGTTGAAGACAACCAAGTGGTTGGTTTTGAGCACATTTTGTTTGGCTTTAACAAAGATGAATACGACGCAGAAGAGCAACAAAAGGTTGAGTGTATTGCTAAAACCATTATTGCTAATGAGTTAACTATCGACGCTGTTGGTTATACCGACAATATCGGTAATGACGAATACAATATGGCATTAAGTGTACGTCGTGCAGACAACGTAGCTGATGCTTTGTTGGCCGCAGGTGTAACAGCCGACCGTGCGGTAGAAGAAGGTAAAGGCGAAGCAGCACCTGCAGCTAGCAACGCGACCGAAGAAGGACGCGCCCATAACCGTAGGGTTGAAGTTCGGGTTTATAACTAATTAAGCCATTACCATAAAAAAAGCCACGCATTGCGTGGCTTTTTGTTACTGAGTGATCGCCATTAAAACAAGGTTACTTCTTGGCTTTTTTAGCCAGTTTCTTAGCGCGACCTTTAGCGCGCTTTTTAGCGAGCTTCTTATCCACCACGGTTTTAGGTTTCTTCTTCTTAGCGGGCGCAGCTGAAATTTTGTTAGTAGGGCGCAAGCTGTCAATTACTCTGCGTTTAATGGGTTCTTCGGTATAACGTTCAGCCTTAGCTAATGCCCCCATGTCATGGGCTTCCACTAGGTTAATTGCTATTCCTTTACGTCCTGCACGAGCGGTACGACCGATACGGTGTACGTATACATCGGGGGTGCGCGGAAGGTCGTAGTTAAAGACATGACTAATTTCTGGAACGTCTAAGCCTCGTGCGGCAACGTCAGTGGCAATGAGAAACTTTACGTCACCGTCTCTAAATGCCTGCATGGCTTGGTTACGTTTATCTTGCGCCATTTCGCCGCGTAAGTATGAAGCCTTTACATCATCACTTTGTAAACGTTCTGCAAGGGCGTATAAGCGCTCGCGAGTTTTTACAAATACGACACAGCGTTCAATATCTTCATGCAGTAAATAGTGGCGAAGCAATTGATACTTGTGCTCAGCATCATCACAAAAATGCACTAATTGATGAATTTTTGCTCGCTCGCTACGTGGAGAGTTTATTTCAATCTGTTGTGGTTCTTGCATTACCTTCTCGGCAAAACGCAATAAACCGGCGCCTTCCAAAGTGGCAGAAAACAACGCTGTTTGCCCACGTTCGCTGGTGGCATCACTGATGGTTTCCATGTCTTTAATAAAACCCATGTCTAACATGCGATCGGCTTCGTCAAGGATCAATACTTCGATAGCTTGGCAATCGAACACTTTGTAGGTGATGTATTCCATTAAACGACCAGGGGTCGCAATCACAATGTCGATATTGCTTTTGAGTTGTTCAGCATGCACATCGTATTTGACCCCACCGGTGATATCGATAGTGGTAAGGTTAGTATGGGCGGTGGCTAGACGAGCTTGCTCGGCGACTTGCATCGCTAATTCACGAGTCGGGGTTAATATGAGTACTCTACCTGGTCCAGCTTTGCGGCGTGGGTAATCCAATAAGTGTTGGATTGCCGGCAATAAAAAAGCCAAGGTTTTGCCGGTACCGGTTGCGGCACTGGCTAATACATCTCGACCGTCTAGCATCGCAGGGATCGTTTGCTGCTGGATCAATGTGGCTTTAGTTAAGCCCATCTCGCTAACAGCTTGTAAAATTTGAGAGTCTAGGTCGAGGTCTTCAAAGGTCATTAGAAAATCTACCAATTTGTGAGGCGCCATCGACTTGAATCAAAAGCGCGGGTCATTTACATTCGCGGCATAGTATAGCGCCAAACAGAGGCAAGCAAGAAGTGATCATGCATAAACAACGTTCAGGCTTCACTTTTAAGCAGTTTCATGTAGCACATGATCAGTGTGCCATGAAAGTGGGAACCGACGGGATCTTATTAGCGGCTTGGTTGCCTATGGAAGCAGCCTCGCTAATTTTGGACGTGGGAACGGGCACAGGCCTGATCAGTTTAATTTTGGCTCAGCGTACTAAGGATAGCGTGCAGATTGACGCGATTGACATTGAAGCAGATGCTTGCCGGCAGGCGCAACAGAATGTTAAACATAGCCCATGGCCGAATAAAGTGATGGTACGCCAACAAAGTATGCAGTTATTCAAGCCCAGTTATGCCTATGATCTTATCGTGTCTAACCCCCCCTATTTTCCTGCAGGGCAAGAATTTGACAAAAAGCGGCAATTGGCTCGCCATAGTGGTGAGTTGAATGCGCAACAGTTTTTTGCGGCCGCTGAAAGCTTGTCGCATAACGACACCCATATTGCCTTGGTATTGCCTTGTGATGTTGCTGCCCGCTGGTTGCTTTGTGCAGAAAGTCACCAGTGGTATCTTGAGCGGCAAGGCGTGGTAAGTTCGGTTATGGGTAAAGCGCCGATCCGTAATCTTCTGCTGTTGTCTCGTAACAGTAAAGCGATAGCTGTTGTCGAGCAAATCCTTATCTATCAAGAAGATAAACGCTACTCATCGCAGTACGTTAATCTTTGTGGTGAATTATATTTAAAAATGTAGGTTATTTGGTTGTTGAGTTGGATCAATTGCCGTTAATGTAGCCTAATGTTCTGGTTTATTGTTTATATCTCGTGCTATATACTGCTTCGCTTAAAATTATAATCGATAGCAAACTACAACGGGGAAAACACATGACCAAAGCGCTTGGATCATGGAATACAATTAGTTTAGGGATGATGGTATTTGCCTTCTTTTTAGGCGCAGGCAATTTGATATTTCCACCTATGGCTGGGATGTTAGCAGGTGATAACCTGTTAGTGTCTATGTTAGGTTTTTTGGTTACCGCTGTAGGCTTACCACTACTGGGTTTACTGGCTATCGCTAAAGCGGGTGGTGGTATTGTTGAATTAGGGCGTTATTTGCCGAGTAAAGCGGCTAATGCCATCGCACTCGCCATTTACCTGGTGTTAGTACCTATGTTTGGTATTCCCCGAACCTGTTTGGTCGCTTATGAGCTGGGTTTAGTGCCGTTAGTGGAGAATGCAAACCAGTTAACGCTAATCGGGTATTCACTGTTTTACTTCTCTGCAGCTTTGTTTTTTATCTTACGCCGTGGTGGCCTGATAGACAGTGTGGGTAAGGTGATTACTCCTTTATTGGTGATGTGTATTGCAGCCATAGGTTTTGCGGTTTTTAAGCAACCTTTTGCAGAAATAGCGCCAGCTCAGCAAAACTTTGCCTCAATGCCATTTGGTCAAGGTTTCATTGATGGTTACAACACTATGGATGCCTTAGCAGCCTTGATGTTCGGGGTGTTGATGATTGACGCCCTAAATAGTAAAGGTGTTACCGGAAAAGCTGAGCAGTTTGGCTATTTAGTTAAAGCCAGTTTAATTGCGGCCACTGGCTTAACGTTATTCTACGTGGTGTTGTTTTACCTAGGTGCTACGGCGACAGGGGTCGCACCCGAAGCGAACAATGGTGGTGAAATTATCGTCGCTTATGTTGGCTTTTTGTTTGGGCCTAAAGGCCAATTGTTGTTATCAACCGTGGTTGGTTTAGCCTGTTTTACCACGGCAATTGGCGGTATTTCATCGTTCTCAACCTATGTTAATAATAACTTTAAGCTATCTTACAAAGTGACGGCTATTGTTACCGCTGCATGTTGCGCATTGGTTGCTAATATCGGTTTAACGCAATTGCTGGTAGTGTCTATTCCTATTCTTATTGGTATATACCCAGTGGCGGTTGCGTTGATTGCGTTTAATTTGATGGTGTCTTTGTTTAAACGTCCAGAGATGTCAGCGCGATTAATCGTGGGGGTAGCTGCAGCGTTTGGTTTGTTAGATGCGATTAAAGCCGCAGGTGTGGACATGGACGCGTTTAATATTTTGCCTGGGTTCTCGCAAGGCTTTGCATGGCTGCTACCAACCTTAGCGGCGGTAATTGTTAGTGTTCTAGCACGCCCAGTAAAAGAGCAGGTAGTCGAAACAGCTTAAGCTACTGAAAGACAATATAGCCGCATTTATTGGGCGGCTATATTGTGAAAGAGCGTTAGTTAACACCGAGTTGCTTTAGCTCTAAGCGTATTTGTTCACACCAACGTTGAATACGACTATCACTGGCGTCATATTGGTTTTCGTCATCTATGGCTAAACCGTAAAAAAATTCACCGTCTTCGGTTAGCGCTTTAGAGGCTTCAAACTCATACCCTTGATTAGGCCAGAAACCGATAAAGTTGGCCCCTGAGGGCGCGAGCTGTTCGAACAGCATGCCCATGGCATCTAAAAACCACTCGCTATAACCCACTTGGTCACCCAAACCGAACAGAGCAATGGTTTTATTTTTTAAATCAAGACTTTCTAGGTTATCCCAGACTGCTTCCCAATCTTCTTGTAATTCGCCATAATCCCATGTGGAGATCCCAAGAATCAGTAGCGAATACTCGGACATTTTATTTATATCGCAGTCTTTGATGTTAAACATGTCGACCTGGTCTTCGCCAAATTCAGCCTGAATTTTTTCGGCCACTATCTCGGTGTAGCAGGTAGAAGAACCATAGAAAAGGCCAATACGCATGGTTAAACATCCTTTAGGGTTGATAAATTTCGCGGGCAGTGTACCAAAAGCCTTAACTAACACCAATATACAGGCTGTGTTGCTCAGGCTTACAGTGGAACAATATGCCAAATAAACAGATAAGTGACGGCTCTAGCATCCATGTCGATCGCTTTATAGAACAATTGTGGTTTGAACATGGTCTCGCTGACAATACCCTGAATTCTTACCGTAATGATTTGCAACAATTAGCCAGTTTCTTAGCCCTGAAAGATATTAAGCTTGAGCTGGCAACAGCCATAGAACTGCAGAGTTTTATTGCCTCACGCTATGAACTCGGCCAAAAAACAAGCACAGCGGCTAGGCAGCTTTCAAGCTTACGACGTTTTTATCGATTTCTAGTACAGCAGCAATTTAGGGCTGATGATCCGACTGCTTTATTGACCCAGCCCAAATTAGAGAAAAAGTTACCGGGCACATTAAGCGAAGCTGAAGTTGATGCCTTATTGGCTGAGCCGCAGATTGAAGACCCGATCCAGCATCGAGATTTAGCGATGTTGGAAGTGCTGTATGCTACCGGTCTTAGGGTAACAGAATTGGTGAGTTTGCAAATGGAGCAAGTAAGCTTACGTCAGGGCTTAGTGAGAGTCATCGGTAAGGGGGGCAAAGAGCGTTTAGTCCCTTTAGGCGAGCAAGCTGTGGACAGCATAGAGCAATATCTACGTCAGGCTAGGCCGATGCTTCTCAATAGCGAGAGTGATGTATTGTTTCCTAGCTCACGTGGTCGTCAAATGACTAGGCAGACCTTTTGGCATCGAATCAAGCGTTATGCGAGTTTAGCGGGGATTGCGAGTGATATATCCCCCCATACACTGCGTCATGCTTTTGCTACTCACCTATTAAATCACGGTGCAGATTTAAGAGTGGTGCAGATGTTATTAGGACATAGCGACCTATCTACTACCCAAATATATACTCATATCGCAAACCAGCGTTTGCGTTCGGTTTATCAACAGCATCATCCTCGTGCTTAAGCGAGATGAGAATAAGTTTGTAATTAAATTTTGCAATTACATTATAGAGGCGGTAAGTTTTGCAGGGTTTGCACGGTCTGCTTAAACACCCCTAATTCGGAGAAAATTTAATGAGATTATCCAAGGCCTTATTGTTGTCGTTCAGCCTTTTCGGTTTAAGCTTAAATAGCGCGTGGAGCGACGACAGTGCAGAGCTAAGCAGTGAGCAGCAAATTAGTGTGTTGCAACAACAGGTAAAAACCTTAGAAAGCCAGCTTAATACATCTGCAAAGTTGGATAGCAGCAAAACTAAGCACGTCATTGAGGCGCGTCTAGGGGTAAAAGTTGATGCAATAGCCGAAACACCATTAGCGGGCATCTATGAAGTAGCAACTAGCCAAGGTATGTTTTATGTCAGTAATGATGGCCAGTATCTGATTCAAGGTAGCTTGTTTGATTTGGTTAACCGCGTAAATCTAACCGATGCAAGTATGGCTAAAGTTCGGATTAAACAGCTCGCTAGCTTTGAAGACGACATGATTGTGTTTAAAGCTAAAGATGAAAAACACGTGATTACGGTATTTACTGATACTAGCTGTGGCTACTGTCGTAAGCTGCATAACGAATTGTACACCTACAAAGATAAAAACCCTCAAACTAAGAAAATTGAAGAGTTACCCGGTTACACCGATTTAGGCATTACGGTACGTTATTTAGCCTTTCCTCGCGGTGGGGTCGATTCACCAGTATATGGTGAAATGCAAAGTGTGTGGTGTGCTGACGATAAAGCGGCTGCCATGAGCTCGGCCAAAAATGGCCGCTCCATTGCCAACGCTAGCTGCAATAATAATGTTATTCAGCAATACCAATTAGGCGAAGCCTTTGGTGTGCGTGGTACCCCTGCCATGGTGTTAGAAGATGGCACCATGCTGCCAGGTTACCGACCTCCTGCAGCACTACTTGACTATTTAAACCAAGGTTAAGCTTTTTTGCTGCTATCAGGCTCCTGCTTTTTGTTATAAAGGGGAGCCTTTTTTATTTCACTTAAATAGAGTAGCCAATTACGTGTTATTACGCCGCCGAGACAATTTCGATACCCAATCACTGCCCGCTGAGTGGCCAGAACTGATTAAACAAGTGTATGTGCGTCGCGGCGTAAAAACAGCCGCCGACGTTGAGCGCCGAGCCCAAGCCTTGCTGCCGTTTCAAGGCTTACAGGGTATGGATGATGCCGTTAATCTACTTATTGATAATTTACAGACAAGAAAAAAAATAGTTATTGTTGGTGACTTCGATGCCGACGGTGCCACCAGTACCGCGGTGTTAATGGCAGGCTTGCCGCAGTTTGGTTTTCGCGGCGTAGGTTTTTTAGTGCCCAACCGTTTTGAATATGGCTATGGCTTAAGCCCCGAAATTGTCGAGCTAGCTGCCGCCAAGGGAGCAGAGCTAATTATCACTGTCGATAATGGTATCTCGAGTTTATCTGGGGTTGATAAAGCGCAATCACTGGGTATTCCAGTGTTAATTACCGATCACCATTTACCCGGTGAACAGTTGCCCAAAGCTGCAGCCATTGTTAACCCCAATTTATCTGCTTGTGCTTTTCCTAGCAAAAACCTTGCAGGGGTAGGGGTGGCATTTTATCTGTTAATGGCTTTACGCAGTAAAATGCGTCAGCAAGACTTATTTGCCAAACAAGGCTTGCTAGAGCCTAATATTGCCAGTTTATTGGATCTTGTGGCCCTCGGTACGGTTGCAGATGTGGTGCCGCTAGACAGCAATAATCGCATCTTGGTGCATCAAGGAATACAGCGGATTAGAGCGGGGGCCTGTCGGCCTGGCATTCAAGCATTAATCGAAGTATCGGGCAGAAATAAAGCCAATATGGTGGCCAGTGATTTAGGTTTTGCTATTGGCCCACGCTTAAATGCAGTAGGGCGGCTAGATGACATGAGCTTAGGGATCCACTGTTTACTGAGTGATGACATCCATCACGCCCGTCAATTGGCCAGTGAAATGGATAGTTTAAACAGTGAGCGTAAAGACATAGAACAAAGCATGCAGCAAGAAGCGCAAGTCAGTGTTAGTCAGCTGAGCCTAGATGCTGAAAGCTTGCCTAAGGCGCTGTGTTTGTATCAAGCTGACTGGCATCAAGGCGTAGTGGGGTTGGTGGCTTCTCGAATCAAGGAGCAGCATTATCGGCCGGTATTCGCCTTTGCCGATGGTGATAATGGCGAAGTGAAGGGCTCTGGTCGTTCCGTGGCGGGGGTGCATCTGCGAGATTTATTAGAGCGGATAGATACTCAACACCCAGGCTTAATTAGCAAATTTGGAGGCCATGCCATGGCTGCGGGCTTATCACTACCCCAGTCGCGTTTTGCCGAGTTTAAAGCGTGTTTGGAAGAAACCGCCAAAAGCTTCATAGATGAAGACTGCCTGACTCATACTTTACTGAGTGACGGTGAATTACTCCCTGAGCAATTGGTCTTAGCCTTTGCCGAAATGCTACGCGAATCAGGGCCGTGGGGACAGGGTTTTCCAGAACCCTTGTTTGATGGTTATTTTGAGCTGTGTAGCCAGCGAGTGGTAGGCGAAAAGCATTTAAAGATGAGCGTTAAATTACCAGGCATGAATAATGAAATTGATGCCATTGCCTTTAATGTTGACCGCAATATTTGGCCCAACGCTAGCTTAAAACAGGTGCAGCTAGTGTATAAGTTAGATGTGAATGAGTTTAGAGGTCGCCGCAGTGTGCAGCTAATGGTAGAGCATTTAGCCCCTGCGTAAACTTACTATATTTGGAGAACAGTAGATGTCTGAATCGTTAATAGTTATTTGCCCAAGCTGTAAAGCGGGTAACCGTTTGCCTCTATCACGTATGGGGGAGCAAGCTAAATGTGGTAAATGTAGCCAAGCCTTGTTTAATGGCCAGCCTATTGAGGCTGATGAGGCGAGTTTTGCCCGCCACATTAGTGGTGATTTACCGGTAGTGGTCGATTTTTGGGCACCGTGGTGTGGCCCTTGTAAAAGCATGGCGCCGGCTTACCAGCAAACAGCGGAGCAATTTGCCCATAAAGCGCAGTTTTTAAAAGTGAATACTGAAGAGCAACAAGCGCTAGCGCAGCGCTATCAAATTCGCTCTATCCCTACGTTAATGTGTTTTAGAGGCGGTAAACTACTTGGCCAACAAGCGGGTGCTTTACCTGCACAAGCGATGCAGCAATGGATTGAGCCGTTTATACAGTCTTAAGCGCTAAATGTAGACAAAAATGCCCAAGCTAATTGCTGGGCATTTTTAGGGTTAACCGCGCACTAAGTTTTGTAAGTGGATGATCGCCTTTATCGCATTCTCAAAAGAAAAAACAATATTAGGCTCTGCTAGCTGAAGGCTTTCGAAGTGTTCAGGCTCAATAAGTACGGCTTCGTGTATCGCACCTTGATAATCTATTAAAGCCCAGTCCAATAAACTGTAGGCGCCGGCATAGGCATAAGAAGAACTAATTCTGATGACATTTAGGTTTGCTACCGTGTCATGCTTCACCTTCCAAGTAAATTCACCCACACGGAAAGCGTCATCACCAACAAGCTCATAGGTGGCGGGTTGAGGTATGATTAGTTGCGCTATCTGGTCGACCGTTTTATCGGTAATTGAGCCTTCAGCAATCAAACTATCCTCGCTATCAACCACGATCAGTGCTTGCGTGGGGACCGATATTACCTTGTAACCAAAGCCTTCAAAGTGCGCGTTGTTCCAACTCCAGGAAACGTCTTCAATATTCAGTGCCTTATTTAGTGCGCCGTCTTTTGAAAGGTCAATTTGCTCAGCGTAAAGCTTGAAATTGGTATCGATACTTGCGCTGGTTATAAATAAGTGGTCATCCATTACTTGCATTTGGTCGCTTGAGCTAAGCCAAGACGCGTTATCGACTAGATTCCAAGATGTTCCATTCCAGATGTCTGAGCGAGTTGACTGGGTATAGCTAATCTCTTCTTCGAAGGTGTTATTTTCAGGGGAGTATTTGACTGAGTATGGCTGTGGGTCGTTGGCAAATACATCAATGTTTATGGTATTTTCTTCGAAATGGTTCGCTGCATCGTCGGAGCTGTTAACAATGTAGCTATTTTCCCAGCTTAGTATTTGCTGGTATTGTTCAAGGGTTAACTGACTAGGAGTTAACACCGGGGGATTGGTAGTTGGAGGATCGATAGGGTCTAATTTACTGCCGTCTCCGTTGTCACCACCTCCGCAGCCAGCTAACGATAAACCAAAAGAGAATGTCAAACAGACTAATAACGTGCGCATCCTATATCCTTATATAATCAAATGACTTCATTGTCACTAACGATGAAGTGCGCAGATAATGACATAAAACATATTAATGTTTAAGTTATATTTTCATCAAGGGATTATAATTAGGTGCTGTCGGTACAGTTATTTTTCTTTAGTTGTTTTGGGGTCGTTCGAGCTAGCTTTCATTAAGATTAAAGTTAGCATGATTTTACTAGGGACCAGCAACAGTAAGCCCAGACCGATGATTCCGGCGATAATCTGCACGCCTTGTACGCCCATGCTAACGCTAATATCAGTAAACATAGCCAGGCCAACCCCGCCAATAACTAACATTAGCCCAAGGGTCATCACGCTATACAGCACATACTTCCAAGATTGTTGAGTCACCACTAGCTGCCATTTGTCTTAGGTTATGAGTGTATTATTCAGCAGGCCTTGCTTTGCTATATTGCGCTAGCGCAGTTTATTGAAAATCTTTTGCATCGGCCGCTGTAAATGATGCTTTGTCTAGGGTTGTGTCTACAATTGCTTGGTTGTTCCATCTCAGCGAACCTCGCACTAACCAGTGTGAATTAATTAGTGGGGCTTGTGGCATAGAAACAATCACCTGCAGTTCTTGTTGGTCGGCAGTTTTGGTATCAAGTAAAAAACGAGAAGGGCTTAAGGGATGAACGGCAGAAATTAACACTATGCCTTTTATGTAGGCGGGCTGTTGTTTGTTTAACGCGTCCTCAAGTTGTTGTTCATCGACAGTAATAAAAGGGCTATTAGGCGACCATGTATAATAGCAAAAAAGGGCGATCAGTAGCGCCATGACTATCGGGATTCGCTTATCGATATTTTGAGGGTCTTTTGCCAAAATGATCCACCTGTTTGCTGATATTTTCTTAGCCTAACATAAGTGCACTGAGGCTAGAGGGATGTTTAACGTTATTATCCCTATACCTGTGATATAACAGACCTAGTCTGATAATACCCGCTTTGGCTTGCGCTAATTTTTTATCTGTTCTACCGCTGGTTGATTTACTCAATCGCATTCTGCCGGATTAAGTGGCGATAATCAGTACTAAAGTGCGAGGTAATTGAGCCTAAGCTATTGGCATCGGCGTTAATCCTTTTTAGACTCAAGCCACTATTTTTACTTATAGAGACTTCTTATGGATATTAGTTTTGATCATGCCAGTACTTTAATTCAGCAAGCTTTGAGCTTAGCCAGTCAGCAGCAAGTAAATATTGCAGTGGCTGTCGTAGATGCCCACGGCGAATTGGTGAGTTTTGCGCGCATGGATGGGGTCGCTTTTCATGCCGCGGTGTTGGCGCAAAACAAGGCTTACACCTCGGCGCGTGATCGCCAGCCCACGGCAAACTTGGCAGCTTGGGCTCAAGATACAGGTAAAGACCTTGGGTATTGGAGTGATCCCCGTTTTACTGGTATTGCAGGTGGTGTCCCTATTTATTTGCAAGGGCAAGTAGTTGGTGCAATTGGTGTCAGCGGCATGAGTGAGCAAGACGATGCCGCTTTGGCGCAGGCGACTATTGATGCTTTAGCCTAACAGAGTTCAAACTTTACCGATTAGTGTGGATCTTTGGTTTGCGCTATTGAGTTATCTCTCATACTATTTCCCGTCAATCTATTTGACACTACTCAAGCGTGGTTCAGTATCTCGCTGCTTAGCTTGAGGGGAAGGCCCATCTGAAAGCTCAGCTTAACCAATCCTCAATTATCCATAGATATGGGGTGATTTGTGAATAGACTGTTTTGCTTAAGCTTAAGCTGAATAGGTTTAGATGCTGCTATTAACAAAGCGGCTAAGGCCATTTGGCTTAATGGCACCCGCTTATATTTAAGCAGAAGTTAACATTAAGCTTGCTCAGATTGAGTTTTAGTCGCTCAAGTCATAGGGCGAAAATGCTTTTCGAAGCAAAATGAAAAATACAGGGAAGTAATATGAGTGTTGGAATGAACAAGCCTTTGGCTCAATCTATCAAGCTAAGCTTTTTGGCTTTGCCGTTGTTATTGAGTGCCTGTGCTGGCGGTGATGAAGAGTCCGCAGCGTTTGTTTCTGAACCAGCGGTTGTAGCTAAAAGCCTTAGCCTAGATGAAGGTAATACGCACTTAGTTGAGGGCGACACCAGCCAATTACAGATAAATATCGAATATGAGAATGGTACGAGCAAGCGTCTAGCAGCTTCTGACATTAGTTGGGCATGTGACTCATCAGCGGTGAACATAAATAACAAGAGCTTTTTAACGGCTTATGAAGTCGGTGAAGCGACATGTACCGTGACTTGGGAAAAGTTAAACCTAGCGGTAGGTTTTACGGTAAGCGCGGAACAAATTTTGGTGGATTATATCGCCATTTTGCCGCAAGGATCGTTGGTTATGCCTTTGGCTACCAAGCAAAGTATTCAACTTATTGGCTATTTTTCAGATGGCTCAAGTGAAGCATCTCCGAGTGATAGTCAGTTTAGTTGTGATAGCGATGTAGTAAGTGTTGATGCCAAAAATGTACTCACCAGTAACAGTGTCGGGCAGGCAACTTGCACCGCTACGTGGCAAGGAAAGAGCAGCGACTTATTGGTTACTGTGCTTGCGCCATCAGCAGATAACCATAAACTTTCTTTATCTTTTCTCGACCATTTACGTTACTCCGATAAAGATTACAGCCGTTTTTCTGCTTGGGTTGATCAAGCGGTAGCAGGTAACCCCGGTTATGGCTTTTCTCCTGTTGATGCTGTCTATATGTTCTACCTCACTCAAGATAAAAAATATATCGATCTAGCGATTGAGGATGTGGAAGCTCAGGTTGTTGCGGCTGAACAAAAGATGGCCGAGAACGACAAACCAAAAACCAGCTTTGACTCTTACTTATATGTTGGTGATTTCATCTCTGAGTTAGCCTATACCTACGATTATGGTTATGACTTACTCACCGAAAGTCAAAGAACACGTTGGAGAAACTACGCCGAACAAGCTATCTGGAATGTGTGGAATCATAAAGACGCTCAGTGGGCGGGGAACGCTTTCCCATGGAGCGGTTGGGCTACGACTAATCCCGGTAATAACTATCACTTTAGTTTTTTGAAAGCGACCATGACTTGGGCCTTAGTTGATGAAAATGAGACTTGGTTAGCGCTGCTAAACGATGACAAATTACCTAAGTTGGTTGAGTACTTTGCTCAATTTGAAGGAGGAGGTAGCCGAGAGGGCACCGGTTATGGTGTCGCTCAGGGTAAACTATTTGAGCTTTATCTTATCTGGCGTGATTCGGTCGGTGTTGATTTGTCTGCAGAG
The DNA here is from genome assembly GCF_023238625.1 of Agarivorans sp. TSD2052. Classification (NCBI taxonomy): domain Bacteria; kingdom Pseudomonadati; phylum Pseudomonadota; class Gammaproteobacteria; order Alteromonadales; family Alteromonadaceae; genus Agarivorans; species Agarivorans sediminis. The sequence continues at coordinate 3,622,814 of NZ_CP096670.1, read as the reverse complement.
TCACAGCATACCAAACAGACTATCGATTATTGGATCCATGCTACAACGCCAGGTCTAGAAAACTTTGCGCCAATAGGCGACCAATCTCGAGTCTCATTTCCGGTTTTCTTTGATTACCATGAAAATCTAGTGCACCGTGCGGCATCACTGAACATTGGTAGCGATGAAGCTAAACGTGGTAAGTGGTGGTTAGACAATAATTCTGTAGAGCAAATACGCTACGGCTTTAATTTGCATACCACCTTGTTGCAGCAAGAACTAAATGAGTTGGTCCCCAGTGATTTGATTTACCATGCAACCAGTGCAGGACACATATTTGTTCGCTCTTCTTGGAATGATGATGCGACTTGGTTATCTGCAGTGGCTGGCATCTATGATGAGTCTCATGCTCATCAAGACCAAGGCGCATTTAGCCTGTTCAAAGATGAGTGGTTAGCGGTTACCCAAAATATTTGGTCGCACAGCGGTATTCATCAAGAAAGCGCAGTACACAACATTATACGCTTTGAAGAAGCGGGTGAAATTATTCCCCAAAAACGGGGTACCGAAGCCAGCATGACTTACAGCGTTGATGGCGCAGACACCACCATTAACATGGACCTGAGCCAGATATACCCAGCCTATGACTCGATTACTTCTTGGCAACGAGAAATTCGCTTTAGCGATCGCCAAGTGGTGGTGAGTGACCAATGTGTTGTGGCAAATACTGTCTCTGCTATTTGGCAAATTAATTTGCCAGTAGAGCCAATCGTACAAGCTAATGGTTCGATACTCGCAGGTAACTTATTGATAACTCCAATTAGCCCCGCCAAACCTTCGGTGAAAATCGTGAATTGGCAGGACGTGGATGCAAAAGAGTACCTAGAACCACGCTATAAGTTAGAGCTAGAAAGTGCTGACTGTAGCTACCAAGTGCAGTTAGACATAGTCAATTAGTCGCTAACTAAGCAAATCAACTAAAATGGGAGCTCAGAGAGTTCCCTTTTTTACTTGTGCTTAAAGGCTAAAATAAAACAACAGCAATAGCAGTAAGGCCGCCAGCAATAGCAGATTACCATCGCGTTTTGCTTGTTGTATTTGAGTGGTATCAGTCACTCGCATCGGCGTATGTTTAAGGTAGATAAATTCGATTAGAAACCATGCCATCGGCAACAGCAATAAGGGGTAAGCGCTATTAAGGCGATGTGCTAAATAGCCTGTGGTAACTAGGTTTAGCAAATGAAATGAATATCGAGCTATCGCTCGCCAACCAAAGCGCCTACTGCTGTGTATATAACTGAGTTGGCCACAGTATTTACAACAGCAAGGCGACGCAGAGCCTGACAAATACTTAGACCAAAATTTGATGCCGCACTGTTGGCAAGAGGCACATAAAAACATCCAATACCGCTCACTTTCTCTGTAAACATATAGTCATTAACACTAAAGCTAAGCAAACTGTGACGAACAGTCAAGGGTGTTGTATTTACGCCAAGCTTATCTATTTGTAACCACTTTCTCGCAAACGCTTGTACACGGTATTACGGCTCACACCAAGCTGTTGTGCGGTTTTAGATATGTTGCACGACAGTGATTGGTATAGCGCTACGATGTCATCATTGGTGGCGGTTTTATGAGTGTCTGCCTCATTATTAAGTGGCGCAACCGAAGGAGTAAACGCTTCAACATTCGTGGCTTTGCTGGCTAAATCAGCAAAGAAGTCGTCGGGTAAGTGAGGTAAGTCAATCGCTTGATTGTCTGACATGGCTTGAGCAATTTGAATCACACTGACTAACTGACGAATGTTACCCGGCCAGGGATGCTGACAAAAGCTATGCATTGCCCGCTCGGTGATCAGCGCATCTTGCGGGGATTCGGCGTAGTAATTAAGTAAAAACTGGATCAGGTGTTGGCGGTCACTACGATGGCGTAAGGCTGGCAGTTCGATGTTTAAACCGCTTACTCGGTAATATAAATCTTGGCGAAAACTACCCGCTTCTACGTCGTCTTTTAGATTGCGGTTGGTAGCCGATACCAGTTTAAAGTCCACTGGATAAGACTCTGTACTGCCTAAGGGATTAACTCGACGCTCTTGTAATACACGCAGTAATCGCGCCTGCACGTTAAGTGGCATGTCGCCAATTTCATCTAAAAATAGGGTGCCTTTGTCGGCCTTGCGAATTAGGCCAATATAGCCCTTGCTGCTAGAACCAGTGAAAGCCCCTTTTTCATAGCCAAATAGTTCTGATTCAACCAATTCTTGCGGAATAGCTGCGCAGTTTACCGTTACCATATTCTGTTTACTGCGTTGACTCGATTGATGTAGCGCTTTGACAAACACTTCTTTACCAACACCGGTTTCTCCGCGAATGAGAATGGGGATGTCTTTGTCTACAATGCGTTTACTTTGCGCGACGGCTTTGGCCATTACCGGGTCACCTAAGCTTAAATCATCTAGCAAGAAGGATTGTTTTTCAGAACGATGTTGCGGCTTGGCGGTCGAGTTACTGTTTAGCAGAGTTCTAAAGTCGAGTACTCGTGGTTTGGCTTGTTTAGGCTTGTGTAAAATACCATGAACTCGGAACTGTTGACGGGTTAACAAGGGAACTTGAAAGCTCTCCGGTTGGTTAATTAATTGACCAACGCTCACATCAAAAAGCTCACTGATATTCACTAACTTTAAGTCGGTCGCCAATACTAACTCAGCGCGCCGGTTGGCTGAGATAACCAAACCTGTTTCGTCAAAAACGATCAGTGCAGACCACTGGCTATCAATGTTTTCTGGGCTGGTATTAAACCGAAGCAAAAAGTGTTCATTATTGAAATGAGATATAATCAGTTGGTTTTCAACTGCCTGCGACATGATTTTTACCATGCCCAAAGTATGAGACTCAGGTAAGTAGGTATCACTGGATATATCAATCACCCCGACCATCTCCCTATCTACACCGTATATAGGTGCAGCTGAGCCAGTCATAAAGCGATTAGCGACTAAGAAGTGTTCGTCGTGATGAATTTGTACCACACTACCGGTTTTTATGGCTGTACCAATGGCATTGGTGCCTAACACCGGCTCTTGCCAGCCAGTGCCAGGGGAAAATATCTCGTGGTGTTGTTGTTTAAATCGTTGTTCACCCCAGCTTTTTAGCACGTAACCTTGATGGTCTGCCAGCATCACTTGACTGTTACTATTGGCTAATAAGTTTTCGTAATAGGGCAAGACTTGGTGATGAGTGGTTTCGAGTAATTGATGATGTTGTTCCAGTAAACAAGATAGATCTCCGACAGATTTATGCTCAAGCTCGGGCTCACTGTGATGGGTTAGGCCTGACTCACGGCAGCGCTGCCAAGAATGTTTAATTAAGGCTTCATGCTCCAAATACCACTGCGATTTTTCGCTCATCATCGTCCCTTCATCAGCATCACATCTGCTTGTATGACCTGTATCCGGCCTGAACTTTCGCATACGAACATTAACTGGTCAAAGTTTATTAACAAAATGTTCACATTGATCACGTTTTATGAACATGTTTATTTTCAATAAAAAACGTAAATATTTTAATTTTATTTTAAATCAGTGGTTTAGTTTCATTTGGTGAATGTGGCATGGCTCTAGCAATACCTTTCGTAGATTTGCGTATTTGAACACAGTGCGAACATTGTTCAGCACGAACGTTAAAGGAGAGCCCCCACCCATGTCACTGACATTGGAAAATGTAACAAGGATGGTTGATGGCCAATACTACATAAATAAAGCCAGCCTCAATTTTGAGCCGGGTTCGTTTAATGTATTACTTGGTCGCACCCTGTCGGGTAAAACCAGTTTGATGCGATTAATGGCCGGATTAGATAAACCTAACTCTGGTCGTGTGCTGATGAATGGTTTAGACGTCACTGGCGTGTCGGTACAAGAACGTAATGTATCGATGGTTTATCAGCAGTTCATTAACTACCCCAATATGACGGTGTACGACAATATTGCCTCGCCATTGCGTTTGGCTAAAGAATCAGAAGCCACCATTAAGAAGCGGGTAATGGAAACCGCCGAGATGTTGCGGATTACCGATTATCTTTCACGCTTGCCTTTAGCGCTTTCTGGCGGTCAGCAGCAACGAACCGCGATGGCTCGAGCGTTGGTAAAAGATGCCGATATCATTTTATTTGATGAGCCCTTAGTTAACTTAGATTACAAGCTGCGTGAAGAGTTACGTCAAGAAATGCGAGACTTGTTTGCACAGCGTAACACCATCGCGATTTACGCGACCACAGAGCCCAACGAAGCCTTAGCGCTGGGTGGCACCACCACCATATTGCATGAGGGCTGTGTGGTGCAAAGTGGTCCCACCGCAGAAACTTATCATTCGCCTTGCAACGTAACAGCCGCCGCGTTGTTTAACGAGCCGCCAATTAATTTGATTAGCGGAAAAATGAGCACCACTGAAGTGACCTTTGATGACAAGGTGCACTTCCCACTAAATGCCGATCTTAAAGCCTTGGGCGAAGGCGATTACCAGTTTGGTATTCGCCCTAGCCATTTAAGCTTACTCCCTAAAAATGATGATGACCTAGAGATTTCAGTGCAGGTGGAACTCGCCGAAATTTCGGGCTCAGAAACCTTCTTACATGTACGTAACGAGCATTTTCAATTAGTGCTGCATCTCTCTGGCGTGCATTCCTACCAGGTGGACGAAAAAATTAAAATTTATGTGCCTACCCACAAGCTGCATGTATTTGACCAAGCAGGGCAACTCATTCAGGCCTCGAGCCGCCGCATAGAGGATCATTATCATGGCTGAGATCCAACTCAAATCACTGGCTCACTGCTATGACAAAAATGCCGAGCAGCCGCAATACGCTATACGAGAAATGAACCACGTATGGCACAAAGGCGGAGCCTATGCCCTGTTGGGGCCATCGGGTTGTGGCAAGTCAACCTTGTTAAATATTATTTCAGGTTTGTTAGAGCCATCAGACGGTGAGGTATTGTTTGATGGAGTGCGAGTGAATGACATTCCACCGCAAGAGCGCAACATTGCCCAAGTGTTTCAGTTCCCCGTGGTGTACGACACCATGACCGTATATGACAACCTCGCTTTCCCGCTGCGTAACATGGGCGCGAGTAAGGCCAAGGTGCAATCAAAGGTGGGTGAAATTGCCGAAATCCTTGAGCTTACCGCGGTACTCAATAAAAAAGCCGCCAACCTGAGTGCCGATGAAAAACAAAAAGTCTCTATGGGGCGGGGCTTGGTGCGAGATGATGTATCCGCCATTTTGTTTGATGAGCCACTTACGGTTATCGACCCGCATTTAAAATGGAAGCTACGCCGAAAGCTTAAGCAAATTCACGAGCAGTTCAACATAACCATGGTCTACGTGACCCACGATCAACTTGAAGCCTCTACCTTCGCCGACAAAATTGCGGTGATGTACAACGGCCAAGTGGTGCAATTTGGCACGCCCCGAGAGCTGTTTGAGCAACCTAACCATACCTTTGTGGGGTATTTCATCGGTAGCCCCGGCATGAACCTGCTGGAGGTTGAGCGTTGCGAGCAAGGTGTGTGTTTTGGCGAGCAAAAGATAGCCCTTAGTCATAATGAGCTGGCCGCGGTTAACGCCACTACCTCAACCAACCTAAAGGCGGGTATTCGCCCCGAGTTTGTGCATGTATGGGACAAACCCAATGGTAATGCATATCAAGCCGAAGTGCTGTTTGTTGAAGATTTGGGTACTTATAAAATTCTCAGTTTACAGCTGGGAGAGCAGGTTATTAAGGCTCGCCTGCAAGAAGACCAAAGAGTACCGCAGCAACTTGCTTACATCAGCTTTCCTGAACAATGGCTGATGTTATACATCGACGAATACTTGGTGGCCAAGGAAGATAATCATGATTAAACCCTATACCAATAAGGCGTGGTACTTGGTATTGCCAGTGTTTGCGCTGGTTGCCTTTAGCGCCATTATCCCCTTAATGACGGTAGTGAATTACTCCATTCAAGACATTTTTGATGCCAATACGCGTTATTTTGTGGGCACTGAGTGGTACCGAGAAATCCTTAACGATACGCGCTTGCATGATTCACTGTTACGCCAATTTATTTTCTCTGGCTCGGTGCTGTTAATCGAAATTCCTCTAGGTATTTTGGTGGCATTAATGATGCCGGCTCGAGGCCCTGGCTCGGTGGCATGTTTGCTCACCTTAGCGCTGCCTTTGCTGGTGCCACTTAACGTGGTGGGCACCATTTGGCAGATCTTTGGTCGAGCTGATATTGGCTTATTTGGTTGGGCGCTTAATAGCTTGGGTATTGACTACAACTATGCCTCTAATCCGATGGATGCGTGGTTTACCGTATTGCTCATGGATGTATGGCACTGGACCTCGCTAGTGGCCTTGCTGTGTTATTCAGGCTTGCGTGCGATTCCTGATGCTTATTATCAAGCGGCCCGTATTGACCGCGCTTCAAACTGGGCTGTATTTCGCTTTATTCAATTACCGAAGCTAAAAAATGTGCTGCTGATTGGTGTACTGCTGCGCTTTATGGACAGCTTCATGATTTATACCGAGCCCTTTGTGCTTACCGGTGGTGGCCCAGGTAACTCAACCACTTTCTTAAGCCAAACCCTAACCAAAATGGCTGTAGGCCAATTTGATATCGGTCCGGCTGGGGCGTTCTCGATCATTTACTTTTTAATCATCTTGTTAGTCAGTTGGCTGTTCTACACCGCCATGACCCATAACGACGGTAAGTAAGCACTAGCGAAAGGATGCAACTATGAATATCAAAAAAACACTGGGAATGAGCCTATACATATTGTTCCTACTGTTACCCATTTATTGGCTAGTGATTATGTCGTTCAAGGGTAATCAAGAAATTTTGGGTGGCTTAAGTTTTTGGCCTGAACATTTCACCGTAGCCAACTACGTGACCATTTTCAGCGATGCCAGCTGGTATATGGGTTACGTTAATTCGATTTACTACGTGTCGCTGAATATGGTGATCACCTTGGCGGTGGCTTTGCCAGCGGCTTATGCCTTTTCGCGATTTCGCTTTATTGGTGATAAGCACTTGTTCTTTTGGCTGCTTACTAACCGTATGGCACCACCGGCGGTATTTTTGCTGCCGTTTTTCCAGCTTTATTCTTCGGTGGGTTTATTCGATACCCACATTGCGGTGGCCTTGGCGCACTGTTTATTTAATGTGCCATTAGCGGTGTGGATTTTGGAAGGATTTATGTCGGGCGTACCCAGAGAAATTGATGAAACCGCCTACATAGACGGTTATAGCTTCCCCCGCTTTTTTGCCAAAATTTTTATCCCACTTATTCGCTCGGGCATTGGGGTTACGGCTTTCTTCTGCTTCATGTTTAGTTGGGTAGAGTTGCTATTAGCCAGAACGCTTACCTCGGTAGATGCTAAACCGATTGCTGCAGTCATGACCCGCACCGTGAGTGCCTCGGGGATTGATTGGGGCGTATTAGCTGCGGCAGGGGTATTAACCATTTTACCCGGCGTATTGGTTATTTGGTTTGTAAGAAACCATGTGGCAAAAGGTTTTGCCCTCGGACGGGTATAGGAGAAACAACATGAATTGGATGGCATGGACTACTCCATCAGCATTATTTTTTACCGGCATTGGTTGCATTTTATTTGCCATGACCTGCTGGGAATTAAAGAGCCCTTGTGTAGCAAGAAAAGGGTTTTTACCGATCACTACCACCCGTGGTGATCGATTGTTTATTGGTTTATTGACCAGCGCGTTTATTCACCTTGGCTTTATTGGGATGACTGAACTGAGCATCTGGTTGCCGTTTTCGGTAGCGGTGGTGTGGCTGATTATTGTAATGAAATGGGGGTGACCAGCACAAAATTTGAGAGCAAAAAGGATGTGCGATGGCATCAAAAAATGCCTTAGAAAAACAACATGCACTTTAAAAAACAAAAGGAATGAAGAAATGCCCTACAACAGAAAATCAGTGTTTAAGCTGGCTCGCCTGAGTGTAGCCATGGTTATTGCCGGATGCAGCAGCTTAGCCCTAGCAGATCAATACAGCGATGCTGCCAAACAATGGGTAGGAGATGAGTTTACGCCTTCAACCTTAAGCCAGCAGCAGCAAATGGATGAGATGGCATGGTTTACCGAAGCGGCAAAACCATTTCGCGGTATGGAAATCAATGTTGCCTCAGAAACCATTACCACCCATGAATATGAAAGTAAGACCTTAGCCAAGGCGTTTTTCGAGATTACTGGGATCAAGGTTAATCATGACTTGATCCAAGAAGGTGACGTGGTAGAAAAACTGCAAACGCAAATGCAGTCGGGTCGTAATATTTATGATGCCTACGTAAACGATTCAGACCTAATTGGTACCCACTTCCGTTACGGTAAAGTGGTGCCCATTAGTGATTTTATTAAAGGCGAAGGTAAAGAGGTGACCTTGCCAACCCTAGACTTAGAAGATTTTATTGGTTTGAGCTTTACTACAGGCCCAGACGGAAAAATCTACCAACTGCCAGACCAACAGTTTGCCAACCTTTATTGGTTCCGCGCCGATTGGTTTGAACGTAGCGATCTAAAAGACAAATTCAAAGCCGAGTATGGTTATGAGTTAGGCGTGCCACTTAACTGGTCAGCCTATGAAGACATTGCCGAGTTCTTCTCTGAGAAAGTAAAAACCATTGATGGCGAGCGAGTCTATGGCCACATGGATTACGGTAAAAAAGATCCATCTTTGGGCTGGCGCTTTACCGATGCTTGGTTATCAATGGCGGGTGCCGGCGATAAGGGTATTCCAAATGGTATACCGGTAGACGAGTGGGGGATTCGTGTTGAAGGGTGTAACCCTGTTGGCTCAAGTGTTGAGCGGGGTGGTGCTACCAATGGCCCTGCGGCCGTTTACGCAACATCTAAGTACGTTGAGTGGCTTAAAAAATATGCGCCACCAGAAGCGCCCGGTATGACCTTTGGCGAAGCAGGCCCAGTGCCAGCTCAGGGGGCGATTGCTCAACAAATCTTCTGGTACACCGCCTTTACCGCGGATATGACCAAACCGGGTTTACCGGTGGTGAACGAAGATGGTACGCCAAAATGGCGTATGGCACCTTCGCCACGCGGCCCCTACTGGGAAGAGGGTATGAAGTTGGGGTATCAAGATACCGGCTCGTGGACGTTCTTAAACTCCACTCCGCTAGACAGACGCCAAGCAGCTTGGTTGTATGCGCAGTTTGTGGTGTCTAAATCAGTATCACTTAAGAAAACCTTAGTGGGCTTAACGCCTATTCGTGAGTCAGATATTAACTCGCAAGCGATGACCGACGCCGCGCCTAAACTAGGTGGTTTGGTCGAGTTTTACCGCAGTGATGCGCGAGTACAATGGACACCCACCGGCACCAACGTACCAGACTATCCAAAACTGGCACAGCTTTGGTGGCAATATGTGGCTGAAGCCGCCAGTGGTGAGAAAACTCCGCAACAAGCCATGGACGGCCTAGCCGCAGCGCAAGACAAAGTGTTAACCCGTTTAGAGCGCAGCGGTGCGCAAGGCGAGTGTGGTCCGAAGCTTAATCCTAAGCAAGACGCCTCTTACTGGCTAAACCAACCTGGCTCACCCAAAGCCAAGCTAGCCAACGAGAAGCCGCAAGGTAAAACTATTGCTTATAAAGATTTAATCGCCCAATAAGCAAGCGTGTAAGTTAAAAGACTCAGCCTTGGCTGGGTCTTTTTTTTTAGCTTTTAAAGTTGGGATAAATAGCAAGTCTGGTTTTAAATAAGAGTCAACACTTTTGAACTTGCTAGGTATATTTATTCAATCTTTCTTCGTGTGCCTTTATAGGTCTCCTTCTGTCTTTGTTGGGCTCACGTAACTGCAGTCTTGCTATTTCTTTTTCTATAGAATTTATATTTTTGACCTTCCCAACCTTTACACTCTCAGCCAACTTCCTTCTAAAGCAAAAAACTGTATCAGACCCTTTTCTTGAGAGGCGCTTTACCAAACTTACCCTAAGTTCACAGTGATGAGTTTTGTGGTGTTTTGGCTTGCGCTTGCCTTAAGGCTGGCCAAGCCTGTGCACCATTTTTTACAGACCTGGGGATAAACTCATTAACAAAAAGCTGCTTCTATTAGCCTATTCAGGTTTTGTCAGCTATTAGTTTATTTTTAGCTTGGGCTCAGCTTTCGTCAGTATTCTCACGACTTAGCGGTGTGGCGTCTTGTAGCTCTCTTTAACATTTCTATGACAGCCCGTATTTAATGCGAGATAAGAGGAATATGTCTTATGTCACGCTCTTCCAGCTTTACTCGAATGATGGATCCGTTGATTACTCTGGAGTCACTGCCGGGGATTAGCCATGGCGATATAGCAGCGCTGCGGCAAATAAATATCTTCTCGGTGAGCGATTTATTGCACTTTAAGCCTGTTCACTATGCCCAGATTCTAAAAGCATATAGCCAAGGTTTGATTAATCACCATATAGAGCGGGCGGCCTACTTGAAGGACGAGTTTGCTGTAGTTGAAGCGTCTGCCGTTGGTTATTTACCTCCAAATTCCTTGCGCGAACTAAGCGCTATGTCAGCGCAAATCTTGGAAAGCTTCTTCGGTATTGTGTCAATTAATGAACTGGCAGAGTTTGGGCTTTATCATGCCGCTCAGCATTATTTAAAGCAACCAGAACAAGGCTTCGATGAGGCCCCTTCTGCGCCTGATGAGCTTATGCCTGGGATGATTGGTAGCACTCATAGTAGCGTTCGTTTCTCTAGCTACGTGAAGGGACAGAGATATCAACTGCAAGGGTTACGCATAGATGCTCAAAGCTCTGATAATAGCTTTGCCGGCCAGTTGATGAGTGAAAGCGTGTCGGCGCTCATGGAACAAAAGCCACCGCTAAGTTTCTATCTTGGATACATTGTTCACCTTAAGCAATATTGGCGCAACATGGGGACACATTTAGGCGAGGTTATTCACTCGTTGGCGCTAGCACCCGGCGAGTCGCGCAATATTGCCGTGATTGACTGGTATCGCAAACAAAGCTCTAGTAGAGGCGAGACCACGCGGATTGACGAGCAACTAAGCAATAGCATGACCCACACTCGGGCCCTAGATGAAGTGACTCAAGCTACGGCTTTGGAGCATCAACGTGGGCAAACCAATAGCGAGGCCTCTACCAGCTCGGTGGGTACTGGTTTGTCTGCCGGTGTCGGAGGTGGACGCTCCGGTGGGGGCAGCGCCAGCGGCACCTTGCCACTCAAAGAGCTGACCGGTATTCCGATGGATCTAGACCTCTCTGCTGCCAGTATTTTATCCAGCGCTGGCGGTGCAGGGGGCTCTGCAGTGTTTTCGCATGTGGCTCAAGAAGGGGTGGTGCAAACCGAGACCAACTCTACCCGGCAACTGGTGTCTGAGTTGCAGCAGAACATTACCGACCGCAGCGTGCAAAACGCCTCATCAATGCGCTCTATTCGCTCTTCGGTGGTGGTGACCGATGAACAACAAGAATCTGAGCAAATCACTACCCGTAATGTTACCAATTACAATCATATGCACGCCTTAACCGTGCAATATTTTGAGGTGCTACAGAAGTATCAAGTAGAAATAGATACGCTCGATTACACCCCGATCATGTACTTGCCCTATCGCCCCATCACTTTTGACTTCGAGTTTATCCGTGCCCATTGGCGGGTATTGCAAGCCTTAGTGAAACAGGATTCAGCACGGCTCTATCAGCGTTTTGCTTCAATCATAGAGCGGCCTGATTATTCGACAGAAGTGATTGATATCAGCAGCGATCTTTCTGTTACGGCGATCACCGCTCATATTGTCACCCTTGAAGATAGTCATTGGGCCTTGATCTACCGTAACAGTAGCTCGGTTGAACACCGGGTGACGGGACTCGGGCCTAAAATATCTCGCGATGTTGATTTCAGTGGTCGCGACCGCATGCGCTTGGGTGACTTAGTTTCATTGGAAGTGACGGCTGTTTTACCTCCAGTAGCAGGTAGCCCGGATTTATCTCATATTCAATTTATCAAAGCTGAATTGGATATGACCATAGTCGATGAGGGGGGGGACCAAACTAAGGTGAGTCTATCCGTCCCGCATACTTCGCTTGCTCGGGACTCTAAAGTACTGTTTTCTGATTTGAAATCTGAAGTGATTAGTGCGCTTGAGCAGCAAGCGAGCATTGTCCCCTTGGATTACATTAAAGAGATTGAGTTGTTTTTTAATCGACAGCGTTATGCTGCTACGCGTTTATTGATTTTTACGACCGAACGCGAGCAGTTAAGTGCGGTGCTAGAAAGTCTCCACATCCAATCGGATCTTCATCCACCATTACCCTTGATGGAGTTGGCTTCCGCCACACCGGTGGGCTTCACCGAGAACTTCATCATTCTTAAGCTTCATCAGTCGGAACAACAAGCGGTAGAGCAGTCTTTGGTGCTGAGTGAAGCCGTGAGTACGGTTCACGGTAAGGATCAGCAAGCTTCTTTTAATCGGCCACTATCTGGGCGCATAAAAGTACGAAAGCAGGGAGAGTGTTGTCAAATAGAAATAGAGTTGATGTCTTCAGCGGAGCGCAGCAGTGATGACATCATTGCAGAAATTACCCTACGGCTGCATGGCCAAGGTCCGAGTTATCAGGGAAGTGGCTTTATCCGAGAACCTAGCCCTGACGGAGAACTAAGCATTTCACTTCACAAGGTTAGCTTGGATTGGCAGGACACTAAATTTGAGCTTTATAGTGAGTTTCTGAATCAGGGTAAAGTGACCCACTATGACTTAGAGGGCGTCATTAGCCCCGCTGTTGCCGAGCCTCATCCTTTACGTTCAAGCATCGACTGTTATTTAAGAACACTGCGTAGCAGCTTTGTAGATCTCATTGGCCAACAGCGCGTTACCGACACCATTTATCTTCCTTCGGCCGGTGTCTTTGGGGAAGCAATACTAGGGCGGGCAAATAGCGCAGAGAAGATAGATGCCAGTCGTTATTTCAATTGGCAAGACTCGCCTATCCCGCACACAGCCTCAGAGATAGCCGCCATTCAAGCGGGGAGCCGTGACAGCGGTATCCCCGATATGAATGCCACGGTAACCGACGGCAATCTCAGCATTATGCCGCCCACGCCTTTGCCCAACTCACAGACCGCCGCCGCGACGTTAGCCGCACTGGGCACGCCAGGACTATTCCGCGATGCTTCAGGCAGTGCCTTATTAAGCTCAACTTTATCTACCTTGGCCGAGGTGGCACTGCAAACCGCACAACACGCTGGAACACTGGCGGGCGATGCGCGCAGTGATGCTTTAAATAGTGCGGTTTCGCTAGGTCAACAAGTATCCGATGTGTTGGCCAGTGTTAACTCCAAGCCATCTGGTCCATTAGCCAATCCTAGCAATGTGACAGAAGCGGGAGCGGGAATTAACCAGGGGTTGGGAATTAATAACAGTAATCAAAATGCCTTTAATGGTGAGAATTCTAGTCAAAACAATAACCATAACCAAAATGCCAATGCCGCGAACAATGAAACTAACGTTGCTACCGGTGCTAGTGCTGGTGCTAGTGCAGGATCAGGAGCTAATGCAGGCGCAAATGCCGGGGCGGGAAGCGCTTCAGGTGGTGGCTCAGGAGGGAGTGGCGGAGCTGGACGTGGTGGAACACAAACGGAAACCGTAAATGTCACGCTAAGGGGCTTTGTGCCCAGCCAGTTATGGGCTCTGTCAAACGCCTTTGATATAAACGAAATGTCAGTCACATCCGTGGCGAGCACTTTGGTCGATATGAAAGACTTTATCACGACGTTGATCAGTGAGGGCTGGGATAAAGCGGTAGCCAAAAGTGAGCTTGGCAACACTGAGTGCGCCGATTTGTTACGAGCAATATTCCGATTTGAAGGCGATGACCGAGGGTTTAGCGAAGGTGATGCCCAGGGTATCGGTTCCATGTTCGAGTTGAGCGCCCAAGTTAAGTTGAATAAGGCGACGGGCGAAATTAGGCAAGTGACAGAACAAAATAAGGCCTTTGGAACTCCAGGCTTATATACGCAGTTAGACTCTACGGGGGATGTTGGTGACGTTTGGTGGGCTGAAGGTAAGGAGGCTGACGCGACGGTATTCGATAAAACCGACGTTCATCTTGACGACAAATCGCTGCTAGAGCTAGGGGCCAACGGAAGGACTTTGACTTTGGCAGTGTTAGGGGCGCGGCCTTACGCACCTTATGATGGCGCGAGTTTTGGCGAAATGAAGAGCACCATAAAGTTAGGCGATTATGTGGACTTTGAGTTGCCCTTAAAAGATGTGTTTACCGCCGTAGTCGACCGAATTGGTCTTGGCTCTGTTCACGCGCTGTTTGAAGTGAGTTTCAATTGGGAGCATGGTCAACTGAGGGTGTCTGTCGCCGCGGAACACCAGTATTTTCCTTGTTATGAAGTTATCGTTGACTACGCTGGTGAGTCGACCACGGTTTATACTTTTGATGCGAGACAACATGGTCAAGGGCCGAGCTCATTATCTCGCTCAAAACAAAGCCAAGAAGGTAAAGTTACGAGGCTGTAAGAAGTTTCATCGGTGGGCTAGGGTGGTTTGGTGGAGTTTTACCGCAGCGATGCACGGGTACAATGGACACCAACCGGTACTAACGTGCCAGACTATCCAAAACTGGCGCAGCTTTGTTAGCAGTTAAGTTCAAACTGTAGGAGGCATGTATCTGGAAAGAAGGGCTTAGATAACGAAGTGACTCAGCCTCGTCATAAGCTAAATGGATTTTTATTAAAAGTTAGGTGAAAAAGCTAAATGCCGATATCGAAGAAACTACGACTGAAATTAAGCCTAAGGTAATATATTTTTCGCGCCTTCTAAGGCCAAATAAAAAGAGTGTTATAACTATAAGTATACTGGCTATGCCAAATATAGCTCCTACACCAGCTGCACCTATAGCTCCCCAACCGTCAACATTTGCCAATTCCAATAAAACTGTCGCTTGAAAGATAGACATAATGAGAGAAATACTGAAAGTGAAATTTTTCTTTTCTTTTCTATTTACGTGATTCATACCATATATTCTTCATGAAATCTCACTTAGAGGAAACTAACTGTTGGACGAAATGTTAGACGCATCGTCAAGGGTGAGAGCTTGTGCGACCCAATAGTCTTGATTCTCCGTGTACCAATTTACGTGCCTTGACAAGCCGTCTAAGTCAGGGAATGTAAAAGCATCATTTATGCCATAGTGATTCAGTTCGAACCCTAGTTCTTTGACATAATTTTTATCAATAACGATTAATTCAAGCTCGTCTTCGTAATGTAAAACCTCTCCTAAAGGTTTATTGGGTTGACCATGAGTTGTAAAAACACCACCTTGCCTTGCAATTCTTGGGACGACACCATTTGGCTTAAATAGCGAAATGCTATCGTAGTCTTTGGGGGGGACATGTTGTGGAATGAGTATCTTATGAGGTTTATAGCAATAGATATGAGAGTCAGATTCATACTGATGTGTGGTAGCGAAATACGCGGCAACCATAGGATTGTAGCTCCAATCTAATAGCCTAGTTGCCAAGCCATGATGTTGTGCTGTTGCCAACCAATCCCAATCATTTTCAGGAGCATTTGTAACATATTCTACAGCTCGCCTTTTCCAGGCTTGAAGAATTGTCAGGTCATCAGATTTGTTGTAGGGCTCTCTCCCTGCTTTAGGTGTCAAAACCCAATGTGGGTCGGCGTGCCCTCGAAAAACCCAACGATTGGATTTGCGGTAAACCGACAGTATTTCGTGTAGTTCAGAAAAACTAGACACATTGTGAATCTTCAATATTACCTCCTGAAATTTAACCCGTGTCTACTTTATCGGGGGAAGATCACTTCCTTGCTTAAACATGGAAATCACAGCCTCTTTATTCATATGATTAAAAGCAGACTACCACCTTTCCTAAACTACATCAGCCATCTAGCTCTAAAAGTAATAAAAATATCATCAATAAAGACGGAATGCATTTGGGGAAAGAAAGAAAAGCAATTTACGTGTATACAATCACAGTGCTTTGTTGGTTTGAGCTTACTAAAGCTAAGAGTAAGCAGGAGTTTGTTTGCTGCTTAGTGTCGCCGAAACTACATGCGTTTAATCAAATACACTGCCGATATTGGCGCTAGAGATAAATCGGGGGTTTTGCTTTAAGCGTTGATGCAAACGCTCTAGTTGGATAGCGTCACTGTATTTGGGGAATACACTCACATCGGCCAGTTGCTGGTGGCTTAATTTGCTCTGTCGCCATTGACTCCATGCCGAGTTAAGCAATAGTCGTTCAGTGTCGCGGATAACGCTTTTAAACCGATAGCGTAAAATAATGTTACGAAGTACTCGGCGTAAACTGTGGTGTTGTTGCTTAATGGCCAAGCGATGCAGGTACTCGTAAAACGATAAGTCTTCTTCGCTTTTGGGGCTTAGTTGTTTTATTGCTGAATGGCTAACAACCTGTGAAAAGTGAAAGTTAGAGATGTTGTTTAGCTGCATAGCCATATAGGTGCGGTAACATTTGGCGCAGCGTCCGCAGTTACTGCGTGGATCCTTCCAGCATACCCATAAGTTATTTAGTGCCTCTGGCTTGCCTTTAATTACGGCAATTTTGGCGGCGCGGTCAGCCTCTAAACCTAGGTGCAAAATTTGGCATGATTCAGTAGACCAAAGCGGGTCTAGCAAGGGGTGACTATTGGATGGGTGAATGGCGTCGTAGGTTACCGCCCCACTTAAAATCATGCTGTTAGGGTTGAGTAGTAAACTAACACTGGCTAAAGATGCGCCAAAGTTGGCAAAGCGAGCTAGGCCTGTCCATCCGGTAAATTCTTTTAAATTGCTTTCAACACATATCAGCCGTTTATTGAATAAATCAGCGGTTTTTTGGCAACGGTTTACTAAGTGTTGCCAAGAGGCAAGCGGCATTGAAAAATCAAAACCATTAATCAGTACTAGGTTGTCTAGCCTATTGGCATGTTGGATAAGGTTGTAGGTGCCGTCGACCCCACCAGAAAAAAAAGCGCTGTGGCCAAGCTGGGTGGTAGAGGTATGAAAGGCTTGGCTGGTGGCCGATATTTTAATGCGCTTAAAGATGGGGTTCCAAGCGTGCATGATGGTTTGAATGTGTGGCAGCTTTTCTAGCAAGCTTGCCGATACATAATATTGCCGATCAATCTCGATATCTTCGCCTAAAAACATCGCGGGTATGAGTGCTGAGCATAAAAAGGGGCTGGCATCGTTGCAGGCTATTAAGCAGTCGCTACTGGTTTTAAACCACAATGGAAACGGCCCTAACATGGCAGATATTTTCTGGTATTTAGCGTGTTTTTTTAGCTCAAGCTGATGGATGCGCATAGGGCTTAATGCCGTATAACCATTTGCTTAAGTTTGTGGGCATACCCATGTAAAATGAGTTCATCAAATTGGTTTGCAAGCTCCCGTAGTTGGAAGTTTCGTTTTATATGTTCTAAAGCCTTAATCATTACGGTGTCGTTAATGGCTTTGGCTTGCTCTATATTTTCGTCTAAAAATTGCAAGTCGTGCACATTGTAGAGCTTTAAGCCGCTGAGTTTCTGCTTAACCATTTGGTCGGTGAGAGTGGGGAAGGTGTCGGTGTGAATGCCTAAAGTGCGAAGGCTGCTCATGGTTCGTAGGCATTTTTCGCATTCGCCGCAATTGTAGCCATCATCGTGCCAACATACTCGCAAAATGGCCAAGTAATCGGGGTCATTGGCTAAGGTTTTTAATTTATCAATTCTACGAGTATTCGCACCATGATGGATAATGTGGGTATGCTGGTTACTCCAGAGACGATCGGTAATATAGTTTGACCCTTCAGGTATGTTGTTTTGATAGGTCAAGCCTGCCGCAATAAAACACTTCTTAACGCCAAGCGCTAAGGCAATGCTAGATAAACCACCGCCAAAACATACCCCCCAATTAAGTTTGTTTTTATAGCCTAAAAATCTCACATTGGTTTCACAAGGGATCAGTTGCTTGCCTTGTTTTGCTAGGTATTGTTTATTGCAGGCGAATGCTTGTTGGTAAAGCGCATCGCTGTTGAGTTGCATGTCGATACCTTTAGCAAACAGTAAGTAGTCTATCTCTTGTTGTTTTTGCTTGTAGGTGTAGGTGCCATCGATTCCTCCTGAGAAGAAAGAGACCGTATCGTTGCATGTATTGGCTTGTTCGCAGGGAGTGCCGCCAATAATGTTTACGGGGTATAAGCGATGGCCTAGATAGGGTTGCCAATGACTAAAAATGCGTTGTAGTTGCTCTAAATTCTCGACAAGTTTGGGAGAATAGTAGGCGCTACTTTCTAGCTCGATGTCTTGATTGTTCGCCATGCTAATCAATAAACTAGCAGCGATGAAGGGGTCGGCACTGTTGGTGAGCGGCACGTTTTCTGGAAACTTGTACCACAAGTCAAAGCCGTTACAGTTTGCGCGTAAAATGGAGTAGCCCGAATGCTGCTCTGTGCGAATGGAAGAAATCTTCATGAAGCCCCCTTGCTTAACTGTAAAGCCTAGTGCTTTTAAAGAAAGTTACCAATCTGTTAGCCGAAAAGCCGCGTTAAGGAGGAATATAAAGTGTTATCAGAGTCTGTTGTTGTTTACAGCTGTCAGGTGATTTTAATCGTCAATCAGAAAACATAAATGTCTTCCTTGGTCATCGGCTTTCTTTAGGCGTTAAGAGGTTGGATTGCTGGGGGGCGACAAACCAATGCTGAACCACAGCAATGATTAACAAAAGACATGTTAATCATTATTGGGCAGCAGTGGCAGATTACGACGCAGTGCTTATATATCGTTTAAATAGGCTAAGCAGACCGCGGTGGCACTGGTTCGGTTTTCTACAGCAAGCTTTTGGAACACCGGTTCAAGGTGCTTGTTTACGGTGCGCGGACTCATGGTCAGTATTTGGGCAATTTCTCGATTGGTTTTGCCTTGGGCTAACCAAAATACCACTTCAGACTCTCGCTCGGTTAAGTTAAACCGTTGCCGCAGTGAATCGCGAATGCTCTGTTCGTCGTTATCGACTAAGCGTAATAGATGTTCACCGGGTGACGATTGTCCCAAGTAACGCACTTGCAGAGGCTTAGATATTTTTTTTACAGATAAGAGGCTGTGCTTTTCGGGGGCGTGAGTGAGCCATTGCCTCAGTTGTTGGCAAACTATGTCGGCAGTTTCGCTTGCTTCAAAGTCAACTGAAGAGAGGATTAGTTTGGCCTTCGAACTCGTCCAAATCACTTGCCCTTTGCTACTGAAGGTAAACGTAGCTTGACCCATTTCATCTAGGGCTCCATGGGCACTGCGTGTTAGCCGGGCATTGTGTAAATGCACGGTTATCCGGGCAAACAGTTCATCGAGTTTTATCGGTTTGTGAATATAGTCGACGCCGCCAGATTCTAGGCCTTTGATCACTGACTCGCTGTCGCTTAAACCGGTCATGAATATTACCGGTATATCACTAGAATCACTGTTTTTCTTCAGTAATTGGCAGGCTTCAAAACCGTCCATGTTAGGCATTAATGCGTCCATCAGAATTAAATCTGGATTAATCCGTTGGGTAATATTTAAGGCTTGTTGTCCGTCCATGGCAACCAGTACGGTGTAACCTTGTTCGATTAAGGCGGTGTTTAACATGCCTAAAGATTCGGCAGCGTCGTCGACGACTAAAATAATACCTTTTGAATCTGTTGTACTCATACGGCTAGTACCTTCTTACAAAAATTCTCGATGTTGGTGACGTTATATTGGGCTAAATCTTTTCTTAGCTCGCTGGTAATGTTGACCGCTGTTGAGTCTTGTTCCAGAACATCAAGCAGCTTATCGATGCCTTGAATAAAGCCCAGTTGCGCCATGTCTAATATTTCTTGTAATTGTTGGCGGTGTTGATCGCTTAGCGCAGTCTTAGAGCCTAAAGCTTGATAGTCGCTTGCTTGATGCTGTTTAACTGGGTGGTAGTTCCAGCCAATGGCTAAGGCCTTGGCTATTTTTTCTAACAGCGCATTGTCGCGTATTGGTTTTGCTAAATAGTCATCGTGAAGTGGTCGTGCGTTCGGGCTTGTACTCGGTCCTAACTGAGGTGCTTCGGTCGCATCGGCAGAAACCATAATAATGGGGGTGTTTATTCCCTGTTCACGTAATTTTTCGAGCAGCTGCCAACCATTCATTCCTGGCATAGAAATATCAAGTAAAAATAAATCAATGGTTGATTTATCAAGGGTGTTTAAGCAGGCATGAGCGTCGGTCGCCTCGAGCACCACAAAGCCTAAGGGGGAGAGTATTTCGGCCACTAGGCCGCGATGGTTAGGGTCGTCATCCACGACCATTACTGTTTTACTGGAACCATTAATTGAACTAATTCTGGCTTGAGCGGGAGGCTGACAGGTGTCTTTGTCAATGCTAGACAGCATTAAGCTTAATTTGAAGCAACTGCCTTCACCCGGCGTGCTGCTTAAGCTGATATTTCCTCCCATGATGTCAGTGAGCAGTTGGGTGATAGTTAGCCCAAGCCCAGTGCCTGGTATTTGCGGCAAACCGGGTTTACGGACCCGTTCAAAAGGCTTGAAGATCCTATTTTCATCTTCTTGTTCAATGCCCACTCCGCTATCTTGGATAACAAATTCGGCTACTTGGCTACGATAGCTAACGCTGAGCGATACACCACCTTGTTGAGTAAACTTCACCGCATTAGAGAGTAAATTTATGAGTATTTGGCGCAGGTGAGTTTCATCAGCGACTACCCAGTGGGGTAAAAATGGGCTTGGCGTATAGCTGAAACTAATGCCTTTTTCCTGAGCTTGCAGGCTAAACATATCGACCAGGTCGTCAATTAACTCGCCAATGGCCACTTGGTCGCGTTGTAGCTCCAATCGGCCCGCTTCAATACGTGATATGTCTAGCAAGCCTTCAATGATGTCGGCTAAGTGCTCGCCACTGCGTTTTATTAGCGATATTTTTGCCGCATGCTCGCTGGATAGCCCGGCTGCTTTTTCTAGTAGCTGGGCATACCCTAATATTGAGTTGAGTGGCGTTCTCAGTTCATGGCTAATACCTGTGAGGTAACGGCTTTTCGCTTGGTTAGCTGATTCAGCAGTATCCTTGGCTTGCTGCAGGGCTTTATCGGTGGCTTCATGGGCCGATATCTCGTGACTCAGCAGTTTAGTTTGGCGCATCGACTCATCTAACGCGAACTGACGGCTGTCGTTAGCTAAAACAAATAGCCACACTAATACCCCAACAATAATCATCAATAAAAAGAATACTTGGCTGAGGGTTGCCGAAATGGCTGCTTTGGTGGTGAGGTCTGTAATAGGAATGCGCAAATAGACTAAGTAAAACAAACCGGCAATCAGTGTGGCTATCAGCCCTAATAGTCCAGAGAATTGTAGTAGCCGGGTATTCATTAAAGACGACACCGCCTTAGGAAGAATAAGCGCCATGAATTGACTGAGTTGCTCACCAAATCGGGCTTTTTCTTTGCACTGATCATGGCAGCGGGCATCCAAGGTGCAGCACAATGAACAGATGGCGCCACCATAAGCGGGGCAACTGGCTAAATCTTCAATCTCGAATTGGTTTTGGCATACCGTACATTCGCCTTGGTGTTTAAATTGCAGGCTTGATTCTCGTGCAATGTAGTAGCGACCCTTGGTGGCAATGGCGATCAGTGGCGAGCAGATA
This sequence comes from Agarivorans sp. TSD2052, assembly GCF_023238625.1. NCBI lineage: Bacteria > Pseudomonadati > Pseudomonadota > Gammaproteobacteria > Alteromonadales > Alteromonadaceae > Agarivorans > Agarivorans sediminis. Next base: position 3,601,150 of record NZ_CP096670.1, on the reverse strand, counting down.
AATGCCACCGATAGGCCGATAAAAGGCGACAAAGCCTGAGCGGTATCACCTAGGTTTCCGGTATAGCAAACAATGCCAAAAAATGAGGCAATAATCATCGAACCCACCCCCACTGGATTTATGTCGTAGAGGTGTGCACGTTTAAATTCTATGTGCTTGGGGCTATAGCCAAGCGGTTTGTTAATCACTAAATCGGCGACCAGTGCACCTACCCAAGCGACCGCGACATTTGAATAAATTCCTAGTATGTCTTCGATAGCAGAGTAGATCCCCAGCTCCATAATCAGCAAGGCGATGATCACGTTAAAGACTAACCAAACCACTCGGCCGGGGTGGCTATGGGTTAGGCGAGAGAAAAAGTTAGACCAAGCAATAGACCCAGCATAGGCGTTAGTAACATTAATTTTGAGCTGGCAAATCAACACAAATATCCCCGCTAACGACAGAGCAACGATCGGTGATTGGGTCACATAGGAAAAAGCGACTTGGTACATTTGAATAGGATCGCCCGCCACGTCGGCACCCACACCAGCATTAATGGCCAATACCACTAAAAATGAACCCAAGAGTATTTTTATTGCCCCTACGATTATCCAACCAGGGCCTGCACTAAGTAGCGCTACCCACCAGCACGCGCGGTGTTTTTGTTTCTTCTCAGGCATGAACCTTAGGAAGTCGACTTGTTCGCCAATTTGCGCCATCAAGGAGAATAAGACTCCTGAAGCTGCACCAAACAAATGCAAATCAAACTGGCCTGGCGAAGCCTCTTGGTGACCTTGGTATTGCAACCAGTTGTCTATTGCGCTTGATTCGTGCCACAGAATAAATATAAAAGGGGCAATCTGCAGAACTAACCATAGCGGTTGGCTCCATAGTTGAAAGCGGCTAATGAAGGTGATCCCATGGGTGACTAAAGGGATCACTACAATAGCGCTGATCAGGTAACCAATACTTAAGGGGATGCCAAATAACAACTCAAGAGCAGAGGCCATGATCGCCGCTTCAATAGCAAAAAATATGAAGGTAAACGAGGCATAAATAAGTGAGGTAATGGTGGAGCCAATATAGCCGAAACCTGCACCACGAGTGAGCAGATCAATATCTACCCCGTAACGCGCCGCATAGTATGAAATTGGTACACCACAGAAAAAGATGATGGCGGATACCACCAGTATCGCCGCGATAGCGTTATTAAAACCAAAGTTGAGCATCAGTGCGCCACCAATGGCTTCTAATGCGAGGAACGAGATAGCGCCTAAGGCGGTATTGGACACTCGGGCTACCGACCATTGCCGCGCACTTTTAGCGGTGAACCTAAGCGCATAATCTTCTAGCGTTTGGTTTGCCACCCAGCGGTTATAGTTTCTCCGTGCTTTGAATACGTGCTGGTCTTTCATCCTTGAAGTGCCTTTTCAATGGTTGCCTAATTACCTTAAGCATTAATCAGGCCGTTGCTACCTGTCTATAATGTTAAAAATGTTATCAAATCAGTTGCTTACAGATTTTCTATTATCTTTATTATCACTAATTAGTCTTTGCATTAATGGATATCTGACACTAAAGCAATCTCTCCGATTCTGGTATGCGTCAAATGACGTAGGGCGCTAGAGCAATTGGCTCATTTTGCTCGGCGTTTAAGTTTTGCATGATGGTAATCACCAAGTACGGACACTTTGTCTTACAACCTCAGTAGGGATACCACTATGCAAAAACTCGACAAATCAGGCTTAAGCAATTCGCTGCGCCGCCAAATTTTAAAGGGAATGATGGCATTGCCTGCTGCCATGCTGGTTTCGCAGCTCAGTTTTGCGGCTGCTTTAAGTACTGCAGAAGTGAATACCACCGGACTAGCAGTGACTGACGATACCGTTAAAGTGGGTATCCTGCACTCGGTAACCGGCACCATGGCGATTAGTGAAACAGGCTCGGTGCAAGCAGAAATGTTAGCCATTGAGCAAATCAACGCAATGGGAGGCGTGTTAGGCCGTCAGATTGAATATGTGCAAGAAGATGGCGCCAGTGATTGGCCGACCTTTGCTGAAAAATCTAAAAAATTGTTAGTTAAAGACAAGGCCGCAGCCGTTTTTGGTTGTTGGACATCAGCCTCTCGTAAAGCGGTATTACCCGTGTTTGAACAGTATAACGGTATGTTGTACTACCCGACTTTTTATGAAGGTTTGGAGCAATCACCTAACGTTATTTACACCGGCCAAGAAGCTACTCAGCAAATTATTGCAGGTATTGATTGGGTAACAAAAACCAAAGGCGCAAAAAGTTTCTTCCTACTGGGCTCTGATTATATTTGGCCACGAACCTCTAACAAAATTGCCCGCAAGCATATTGAAAAATTGGGTTTGAAAGTCGTGGGCGAAGAGTACTACCCGCTTGGACATACTCAGTTTAACTCGGTGATTAACAAAATTAAGCTGAAAAAACCTGATGTGATTTACGCCATTGTAGTGGGGGGGTCTAACGTTGCCTTCTACAAGCAGCTTAAAGCCGCGGGCATTGACATGACTAAGGAAAAACCACTGGTACTCACCATTTCAGTGACTGAAGACGAAATCTTAGGTATTGGCGGTGAAAACATCCAAGGTGCTTACGCAGCGATGAAGTACTTCCAAAGCTTAACCAACCAAAATAACGAAGAGTTCGTAGCTGCCTTTAAGAAACGTTGGGGCGACGACATTGTGATTGGTGATGTAACTCAAGCGGCTTACTTAGGCCCTTGGTTATGGAAGGCAGCAGTAGAAAAAGCCGGTTCATTCGACATTGATAAAGTACGCGCAGCGTCTCCTGGTTTAGAGTTAAAAACCGCTCCAGAAGGTTACGTACGAGTACATGAAAACCATCACTTATGGTCAAAAACTCGAATTGGCCACGCTAAAGCCGATGGTCAGTACGAAATCGTCTATGAAACTGAAGAACTGATTGAGCCTAATCCATTCCCGAAAGGTTACCAATAAGCAATCGTAGTGGCCTGCACTCGCAGGCCACGCTCTCTTTTCGCTTAATTTCATGAGGGATTTGAAATGTTTGCCGATTATACCAGTACAGAGCTTACCGCTATTTTTGCTATGCAGGGATTTGCCGGTCTTATCTTGTTTTCTGTTTTTGTTCTTATGGCGTTAGGGCTTGCCATCATATTCGGCCAAATGGGTGTGATAAACATGGCGCATGGCGAGTTTATGATATTAGGCGCCTATATCACCTACTTATGCTCTCAATTATTTAGTAATTATATGCCCGGTTTGTTTGATGGTTACTTTTTTGTAGCCATGATTTTGGCCTTCTTTGTCACCGGAGCCTTAGGAGCGCTGGTTGAATGGGCAATGATTCGCCACCTTTACAAACGCCCATTAGATACCTTACTAGCCACCTGGGGTTTGAGCCTCATTCTACAGCAGCTTTATCGTACCGTATTTGGCGCGCGTGAAGTTGGCGTAAGCCTACCGGATTGGTTGATGGGGTCGTACGCCATAACAGACATTATCGAAGTGCCAATAAACGGCATATTTGTGATGGGGCTAACCATTGTTATTACCTTTGGCGTTTACCTATTAATGCAAAAGTCACGCTTAGGTAAACAAACTCGTGCGGTTGTGCAAAACCGCGCAATGGCCGGGGCTGTCGGAATTAATACCGAACGCGTAGACCGCTATACCTTTGCGCTAGGTTGCGGCATCGCTGGGGTGGCCGGTTCTGCTTTCACCATGGTGGGGTCGACCGGACCAACTGCTGGCCAGCTATACATTGTGGATACTTTCTTAGTGGTGGTATTTGGCGGTGCATCTAGTTTATTAGGCACCGTAGCGTCAGCGTTCACCATTTCTCAGGCGCAATCCACCATGGAGTTTTTCCTCAGTGGTTCTATGGCCAAAGTACTGACCTTGTTAACCGTTGTGGGCATCTTAATGTTGCGCCCTCAGGGTTTGTTCTCATTAAAAATACGTCGATAGGGAGAGCTATTTATGTTGTTAACTCAAATACGTGCCCAATCCAATAAAGTGCTCGCCAGTAATGACCTTTGGAAGTACTTGCTATTAGCAGCGATCCTGTTTGTGGTGCTGCCATTAGCCTTAGATATATTTCGTTTAAACCTCATCGGCAAATACCTTACTTACGCATTTGTCGCCTTAGGCCTAGTGCTATGTTGGGGCTGTGGCGGAATTTTAAGCCTAGGACAAGGGGTATTTTTTGGCCTAGGTGGTTATTGCATGGCAATGTTTCTTAAATTAGAAGCCTCTAGCCCTGAAGCTACTGCGATTCAGTCTACACCGGGTATTCCTGATTTCATGGATTGGAACCAGCTAAGCGAACTGCCGTGGTTTTGGCAGCCATTCCATAGCTTTGGTTTTACCCTGTTCGCGGTGATTGCAGTGCCCGTTATATTTGCCTTTATTATTGGTATTGCGATGTTTACCCGTCGCGTTGGCGGTGTATATTTTGCAATTATTACCCAGGCCATCGCTGCCATTTTGACTATCTTGATTATTGGTCAGCAAGGGTATACCGGTGGTGTTAATGGTATTACCGATTTACGTACCCTGATGGGCTGGGACATTCGTAGTGAGTCTGCCCAATACATATTGTATTTCATTAACGCTTGTTTGCTGTTCACCTGCTTGTTTATTGGGCTGTACGTTAAGAAATGTAAGTTAGGCCGTTTACTGGTCGCCATGCGTGAGAAAGAAGATCGGGTAAGGTTCTCTGGTTATAACGTGGCAAGCTTCAAAATTTTCATCTTTTGTTTAGCTGCTGCCTTTTCGGCAATTGGCGGTGCCATGTTCACCTTACAAGTGGGCTTTATGTCGCCATCATTTGTTGGGATTGTGCCATCCATTGAAATGGTCATCTTCTGTGCGGTCGGTGGGCGCTTATCACTACTGGGAGCCATTTACGGCACCTTAGTGGTTAATTTAGCCAAGACCAGCTTTTCTGAATCCTTTCCTGAGCTGTGGCTATTTGCCATGGGAGCCTTGTTTATTGGCGTAGTGATGGCTTTTCCTGATGGCTTAGCCGGACTTTATCAAACCTACATTCAACCTTGGTTTAAGCACTTCATTAATCGCGACAAAGTGGGGTTGAAACCGCCTACAGCGACCTTGGATGCAACACCACCTGCGCCAAGTGCTGAACCCGCTTCAACCACGGGGAGTTATCAAAATGCCTCAGCCTAAACAAAAAACCAATAGTAAAGATTTTGTATTGAGTATTGAAGATCTCACTGTGTCTTTCGACGGATTTAAAGCGGTAGACAATCTGTCTTTATATGTTGAGGAGCAGGAGATTAGAGTAATTATTGGGCCCAATGGTGCCGGTAAAACAACAGTACTGGATTTGATCTGTGGTCGAACTAAAGCAACCACTGGCTCAATAAAATTTAAGCAAAAAGAGCTAACCAAGCTTAAAGAACACCAAATTGTTCATGCAGGAGTAGGGCGCAAATTTCAAACCCCGTCCATTTACGAAGACTTGAGTGTGTTTGAAAACCTAGAAATTTCTTACCCCAAAGGGCGTAACGTCTGGGGCGCATTAACCTTTGTGCGAGACCAAGCAGTCAAAGACAAAGTGCTTGAGATTGCTGAAATGGTGTTTCTTAGTGACAAATTACACGAGTCGGCCGATTTACTCAGCCACGGTCAAAAACAGTGGTTAGAGATAGGCATGTTGCTGATTCAAGACCCTGAACTATTGATGTTAGACGAACCGGTTGCGGGGATGTCGGTGGCCGAGCGCAAACAAACCGCCTCATTATTGCAGCGTATTACTAAAGACCGTTCGGTATTGGTGATAGAGCACGATATGCAATTTGTTGAAGACATTGCTGATCGGGTAACGGTATTACACCAAGGAAAGGTGTTGTCTGAAGGCTCGATGCAGCGGGTGAAAAACGATCCCAAAGTGATTGAAGTTTACCTAGGACATTAAGGAGAGAGTGAATGCTTGAAATAACTGATTACCACGTGGCCTATGGCCAAAGTGAAGTGATATCGGGGATGAACTTTAGCCTAGAAAAGAACGAAATCGTGGCGATTTTGGGGCGCAATGGCATGGGTAAAACTACCTTGATGAAATCGCTAATTGGCATGATTGGCAGCCGAAGTGGCGAAGTGAAGCTAGATGGTAAGGAACTGAGTGGCCAAAAAAGTCATCAGCGAGTGGCCTCTGGCTTGGGCTTTGTGCCTCAGGGGCGGATGATTTTTTCTACCATGACGGTGCAAGAGAATATCGAAACGGGGTTAACCAGTGTTGGTAAAAGCAGTGTGCCCGATGACCTTTACAGCATCTTTCCGGTGTTATGGGAAATGCGCCATCGACGCGGTGGCAATTTGTCTGGAGGGCAGCAGCAACAATTAGCCATAGCCCGAGCCTTGGCCAGTAACCCAAGTGTGCTGCTACTGGATGAACCTACCGAAGGTATCCAACCCTCCATTATCAAGGACATGGCCAAAACCCTTAAACAAATTCGCGATCAGCGTGGGCTATCGATAGTGGTGTCTGAGCAGGTATTAAGTTTTGCGCTTGATGTTGCAGATCGCATTGTAGTGATAGAGAAAGGCAAAATTGTGCACGACGTAAAGCGTGACGAAGTAGATGAGCAACAAGTTGCCGCCTATTTGTCTGTGTAACGGGCTATTAGGCGTAGTTTATATTCAAGGAGAATAATCATGGCAGAAACAATAATTAAAGTGGACTTAAAACAATCGGCATACGATAACGAAAAATTGCATAATCGTTGGCATCCCGATATTCCTATGGCGGCTACAGTAAAGCCGGGCGATGACTTTATTCTGGAGTGTATCGACTGGACTGGTGGCCAAATCAAAAACAATGATGACGCTTCGGATGTGCGCGATGTTGATTTATCTCAAGTACACTTTTTAACTGGACCTGTCGGTGTAGAAGGGGCAGAACCCGGTGATTTGTTAGTGGTTGATATTCTAGATATTGGCACGTTTGATGATTCACAGTGGGGCTTTAATGGCTTCTTTTCTAAACAAAATGGTGGCGGGTTTTTAGATGAACACTTCCCCGAAGCGCAAAAGTCGATTTGGGACTTTAACGGCATGTTTACCAAGTCTAGGCATATCCCTGGGGTAGAGTTTGCAGGCTTGATACACCCCGGTCTGATTGGCTGTTTGCCCGACAAAAAAATGTTGGATGAATGGAATCGCCGCGAAAAAGAGTTATTTGATACCAATCCTGAGCGGGTGCCAATGTTAGCCGCCTTGCCTTATGCGCCTACTGCCCACATGGGACAAATGAAGCCTGATGAGGCTAAAGTAGCGGCCGAAGAAGGCGCTAGAACCGTGCCACCACGTGAACACGGCGGCAACTGTGACATTAAAGACTTATCGCGCGGTTCGAAAATCTATTTCCCTGTTTATGTTAAAGATGCGGGCTTGTCTGTAGGCGATTTACACTTTAGCCAAGGCGACGGCGAGATCACCTTCTGTGGTGCAATTGAAATGGCCGGATGGATCCATTTACGCGTTAATTTAATTAAAGATGGCATGTCCAAGTACGCGATTAAAAATCCTATTTTCAAACCGAGTCCAATTACTCCGCGTTACGACGATTACTTGATTTTTGAAGGTATCTCAGTGGATGAACATGGCAAACAGCATTATTTGGATGCCAACGTGGCTTATCGACAAGCGTGTTTGAATGCCATTGAATACCTCAAAAAGTTTGGTTACAGCGGAGCGCAAGCCTACTCATTGTTGGGAACCGCGCCAGTGCAAGGGCATCTTAGTGGGGTAGTCGATGTGCCGAACTCCTGTGCCACTTTATGGTTACCTACCGACATATTTGAGTTTGATATTAAACCCAATGCTGATGGTCCCACTAAATACTTAGATGGCAGCATCGATATGCCCTTAGCGCCAGACCTAGATAAGTAAGGAGCACTTATGCCTGTTTATGACTATAAATGTGCCGATCATGGTTTGTTCTATGAACTGGCGGCGATGGACGACAGCGCTAAGCCGGCCGAATGTCCGCAGTGTGCGGCCCTTTGTGCACGAGTGATTGTTCTACCGCCATCAGTATTAGATATGGCGGCAGAAACTAAACAAGCCATCGAGCGCAATGAAAAAGCACGTCACGAGCCGCAGCACTCTACCAGTGATACTCGGGCAGAGAATGCTGAGAAGCTTAAGAAAGGGTGCGGTTGTACTCATACCAAGCGAGGTGGGTCTAAGCTGCTCTATACGGCTAGCGGTGAGAAGATGTTCCCATCAATGCGACCTTGGATGATTAGCCACTAGAACAGTAGGTCGTCGTATACAAAAGTAGGCCTTGGCCTACTTTTTTTATGGCCTTATTTAAACATGGCTAAGTTAAGCGGCACGGCTTCACCCAACCAATAAGCGTGCTCGGTGTGGTCTTTTAAATCATCACCGGTTTGACCATGTACCAATATAGTCAAACCTTGTCGCTGGGCATCTAAGTAAGCAATTAGCCTATCAAAGTGCTGGTGGTTGAAGCTGATTTGGCAGCTCCAGCGCGGGTGAGGCCCCACTTCAGTTTGGTGTAGACGGCCTATTTTTAATTTGAACCGATCTGCTACTTCGAGACATAGGTGTTGAGCTATGTTGAGCGTATTTGCGTCATAGTAAATATGCGCGTGGTAATGTTGGTAAAGGTTCTGGGGGTAAGTATTCACTTTAGGAGCTCCTAGCAGGGCAGTGATAGAGCGTTCGCTTTTTTGTGTGGTTGATTTATACTAGCGAGCATTAATGGCCATAGGGGCCGTTTGATAGTCATTATGAGGGGTTTTATGGCTAAGAAACAAGTCACACCGTCGGTGCTGGTGCATGACCATGGTCGCGGACAAATTAACGACAACGCGATAAAAGCTTTGGTCACCAGTTCGCTGTTTAAAAGCAAAGTGGAACGGCCGAAAAAAGGTAAAGGTTCATATAATAGAAAGGGGCATAAGCTGAAGGGCAATGCCCCTTTCGACATCTTGGCGTTCAGATTTATTTAAACGCCTGTTAATAGGCTTTGTAGCTGTTTAAGTGAACTCACCTCATGATGAGGCTCGATTCCTTCAGGTTTGGCTTGCCCATGGCGATTCAGCCAGCAAGTATCAATACCCGCGTTAATCCCACCTTGAATATCCGAATGCGGATTATCACCGACCATTAAAATAGCGTCTTTTGCAGGATATTGCATGTGCTTAAAAGCATGCTCAAAAATCGCTACATGTGGCTTAGCAACACCGACTTGTTCTGATATTACCAGCGGGAAGAAATAATCTTTTAAACCTGTTCGCTCCAAGCGAATGGTTTGTAAGGCAGTAAAACCGTTAGTGATAATGCCCATATTCACCTTTCCTAATAAGGCGTCTACCAAATCTTTGGCACCCGGTAGCAGGCGACATATTTCGGCCATAGCGCTTAAAAATGCACTGTTTAATTGCTGAGGGTGAATATTTAACTTGCGAGCCCAATGACTAAAGCGTTGTTGTTGTAGGTCAGTGGCCGAAATTTTACCCGCTTGATAGTCAACCCAAAGCGGTAAATTTTTGGTTTGGTAAACATGATAGTCTTGCTCACTAAAGTCGACGTTATAACGAGAAAACATTAATTTGAGCCCCGCAAAGGCGTCAAAATCAAACAATGTCTCGTCAGCATCAAACAGTACCCATTGATACCTCATCTAACCCTACCTAAGTGTATGTATAAGAAGCCTATCATGGTGGGGCAAGCGATGAAGCTTGTCAAAGTGACTTAATCGTTCTCTGGTATTAAGGCATTGGCGATTAGGCTCTTTCTGTTCAGCTAAATGTTTGACCTTATTATTGTTGAGTCTCGAGTTCTGACTGACACCTTGCTTGGTGACCAATTGAACTCGCTTGTAGCGCTTGCAATTAACCAAGAAAGGAGTACAATTCCGCGGCTTCAATTAGCGGGGATCCCATTTAGGGACCTTACATTTTATAAACTAGTATGAGGACGATATGGTTACCATTCGTTTGCAACGTGGCGGCGCAAAAAAGCGTCCATTCTATCAAGTAGTTGTTACTGATAGCCGTAATTCACGTGACGGTCGCTTCATTGAAAAATTAGGTTTTTTCAATCCGATAGCTCGTGGTCAAGAAGAGCGTATTCGCTTGGAACAAGACCGCATTGATCACTGGGTTAGCCAAGGCGCTGCGGTTTCTAACCGTGTAGCTAAGCTAATCAAAGACTCTAAAGCAGCATAATTCAGTTTTTTGGTGGAGTTAAGATGAGCAATACAGAACAGCCCATCGTTATAGGTCGCTTAGGTGCCGTATACGGTATTAAAGGTTGGCTTAAAGTTAACTCGTTCACTGAAGACGCAGAAGCTGTATTTAACTATCAGCCTTGGTTGATAGGTCGTTCTGGCGAATATACTTCAATTGAAGTGACAGAATGGCGGCGACACAGCAAATCTTTCATCGTTAAGCTTGCGGGCTTTGATGTAAGAGAACAAGCTCAAAGTTTGACCGGAATGGATATTGCGGCTTTGCCGGACGTTCTACCGGAGCTGGCTGATGATGAATATTACTGGCGTGATCTTATGAACATGCAAGTGGTTAATCGCAGTGGCTATAACTTCGGACATGTAACCGATTTAATGGAAACAGGTTCTAATGATGTCTTGGTTGTGAAAGCCAATTTGAAAGATGCCTTTGGCAAAAAGGAACGGTTAATTCCGTTCATAGAGTCTCAGATAATTGATAACGTCGATCGCGAGTCTCAAACTATTACTGTTGATTGGGACCCTAGTTTTTAGGTTCCTTTATGGCTGAACAGACACCACAATTGTGGGTGGGAATAGTCAGTCTATTTCCTGAAATGTTTAATGCTATAAGCGAGTATGGTGTAACTGGGCGTGCGGTAAAACGCGGCTTAATAAAGATTGAGTGTTGGAATCCTCGTGATTTCACTCATGATCGTCACCGTACGGTGGACGACCGGCCTTACGGCGGTGGCCCTGGTATGTTAATGATGGTGCAGCCCTTACGGGATGCTATTCATGCTGCCAAACAGGCTGCTGGTGATGGGGTTAAGGTGATTTACATGTCACCGCAAGGGCGTACCTTGAAGCAAGATGGAGTAATGGAGTTAGCTCAACAGCAAAAGCTGATTATAGTTGCTGGTCGCTATGAAGGCATTGATGAACGCTTGATTCAAGCTGAAGTTGATGAAGAATGGTCGATTGGGGATTATGTGTTAAGTGGTGGTGAGCTGCCAGCAATGAATATGATAGACGCCGTCTCACGGTTAATTCCGGGAGTTCTGGGGGATAAAGCTTCAGCTGAGCAGGATTCATTCTCTGATGGATTATTGGATTGTCCACACTATACTCGTCCAGAGGTTTTGGATGGGCAAGCAGTGCCCCAGGTATTGCTAAGTGGTAACCATAAAAAAATCGATGAATGGCGCTATAAACAGGCACTTGGGCGAACCTACTTGAGGCGACCGGAGTTATTGGAGAATCTAGCTCTGACTGACAAGCAAGAAAAGATTCTTGCTGAGTTCATCCAAGAGCAAACGCCCTTGGATAATAAATAAAGATTCAGTTAATTCTAGGAAATAGTAATGAGCAATATCATTAAACAGCTCGAAGAAGAGCAATTGAAGCAAGACGTACCTGCGTTCGCCCCTGGTGACACAGTAGTCGTTCAAGTTAAAGTAAAAGAAGGTAACCGTGAGCGTTTACAAGCGTTTGAAGGTGTAGTAATTGCTAAGCGTAACCGCGGTTTACACTCTGCATTTACTGTACGTAAAATCTCAAACGGTGAAGGCGTTGAGCGTGCATTCCAAACTCACAGCCCGATAGTTGACAGCATTACTGTTAAGCGTCGTGGTGACGTTCGACGTGCTAAGCTTTACTACTTGCGTGAACTTTCTGGTAAGAAAGCACGTATTAAAGAAAAGTTGGCGACTAAATAAGTCTACTTCTTCGAGAATAAAAAGCCCGCTAATGCGGGCTTTTTTTATGTTCGTTAAAAGGTTTAGGCGACAACTTGTAATACTGAGTTTTCGCCATCAACACCATTGGCTTCGTAACTGTCGGCCACCCAGTCATTATCGTAAGCTTCTGTACCATCACTTAGGCATAACTTGTATTTGAACTGGTAACTGGTCTGCTGGTCGGTTGGCACGTTTACTACCACCTTGAACTTACCGTTTTTTAGTTTGGTTAGTTCGATAGGCTCCCATTGATTAAACTCTGCCAGCAAGAAAATTTGCTGAGCGTCTTGGCTGGCTACTTTTTCAATTTCAAAGGTAACTTTTACTTCAGGCTTCGATTTAAGATACTGTTTTTTTAACGGCATGGTGTCTCCTCCCAGAGATATTGTAAATCCGTATACAATGTGACCAAGTTGATTCTTTCAAAAAAGTGAGAGCTAGGTCAACTGTTGATTAATATTTTTACAGTTGAAAGTGCTGCTTAAGTATCTGCCCTGTGAAAATGGTTTTTAGATAATAACCCCTTGGTAGTGTTTCAATTAGCCCTCCATTGGGGCCTATTGCAGCAGTGCGAGCCTTGTTATTAGCGGCCTTAGGACGTAATTGCAGTACTTGTCCGTGGCGGGCTGTTATTTGATCTATTTGGCCAAAAGTGATCATTTCCATCAATTCTTCCCAATCTGATCGGAGCAGTTGCTCTTGCTCGACATTTGGGCTCCATAGGATCGGATTTGCCACAATGCGTTGATCGATAGGGATCTCTCGCTCCGCTAATATTGGGATCCACAATACCCGCGAAAGCTTATTGTATACATTGCTGTTGTGCCAAGTTAAACCTGCAACATTGGTGAGGGGGGTAATACATACATAGGTGCTTTCTAGTGGCTTGCCCTTTGAGTCAATAGGGATTGTTTTCAGCTCTATGCCTAGTTCAGGAAAATCTTGAATAGGTTTACTGCCAGCGCTTGCGCCTAAGCACCATTCAATCAGTTGACCTCCCCAGCCTTTTTCGCGCTTAAAGTCAGCGGGCACCTTAAAGCCTTGTTGTTGCGCTAGTTCTCCTAGAGTTAATCCAGCTAAAGATTGCGCGCGTTGATAGAGTTCGGCTTCACTATTAGGTTTATTTGTCATGCTTAATTCAAGCTTGCTAAAAATACTATTGTATAGAAGCTAGTCAGTAATTGCAGTACCAAGAATAAAGCCTGTTTTTCTTTGTTAAGTTATTGAATTAAATAGCTTTAGCGCTTTTTGTTCGTGGCGTTGACTTGAATGATGACAGTTATTCATGGCTATCTATGAGTTACACACAGGTTTATGCACATAATCTTTGGATAACTATGGCTAATTGTTATTAACTTGGTTTTTATTAACAGCTAAGGCTGATTTAACTAAGAATGACGATAATTGAAACAGAATTTTAAGACTAAATGCTGTTAGTTCTAGATTGTTTGTTTTTTGAGCGTTTAAACTTATGTACAAGTCTAAGCCTGTATTATTTACTGCTAACAGTTGGTGTTTGTGTTTAACTTGTTGTATTTAATCATTTTTATTGCATTTTCTTTTGTTGGTTTTAGAGGCTTAGTTACTTATTTGTAGTCGTTACTGGCTTTTACCCCAAGTTATCCACAGACTTTCTCACAGATAAATCGAATAACTTCACTAAACCTTTGTTATTACAATTTAACGCCTTTGTGATTGCTGTATTTGCCGCGCTAGACGATCTGTGAAAGAATCAGTTTATCTATAGTTTTTTAGCTGAAGGTTGTTTCAGTGATTGATGGGGATGGTTATCGTCCCAACGTTGGCATCGTTATTTGTAATCAGCGTGGTCAGGTATTGTGGGCACGTCGATATGGTCAACATTCATGGCAGTTTCCTCAAGGTGGTGTAGATGAGGGTGAATCTGCTGAACAAGCGATGTATCGTGAGTTACATGAAGAGGTCGGCTTGTTGCCGCAAGATGTAAAAATTCTAGCAACAACCAGACATTGGCTACGTTATAAATTACCGAAACGCCTAATTCGTTGGGATAGTCCGCCGGTTTGTATCGGACAAAAACAAAAATGGTTTTTACTGCGTTTAGTGGGTAAAGAATCGAGTATTAAATTTGATTGTTGTGGTCATCCTGAATTTGATGATTGGCGCTGGGTAAGTTTTTGGTATCCGGTTCGGCAGGTGGTGTCGTTTAAACGCGAAGTGTATCGCAGAGCGTTAAAAGAATTTGTGAATATCGCTATGCCTTATACACGACCTGAAAGAACGCCACCAAAGGACAAAAGACGACGTTTTAAGAAACGCAAAGGAGCTTAACGAGTGCTAGGAGAGTTACGAGCCATTGTTGAACAGGTAAGCAATGCCGATACTCTCGACGGTGCTCTGGCGATCCTTGTAGAGAAAATACGTTTTACTATGCAAACTGATTGCTGCTCAGTTTATGTTACAGATGAGCAGCAACAAAACTTGGTGTTACGGGCTACCGATGGCTTAGCATTAGAAGCTGTTGGGAAAGCGTTTGTGCCGCTCGGAGAAGGCGTTGTTGGCCAGGTCGCTGTTCGCGAAGAGCCGATAAACTTAGCTGATGCTCGATTAAACCCGCATTTCAAATATCTTCCCGAAACCGCTGAAGACGGTTTTTTCTCATTTCTTGGTACTCCGATCACCCACCAGCGCAAAGTACTGGGCGTATTGGTGGTGCAACAGTCTGAAACTCGAAGTTTTGACCAAAGTGAAGAATCCTTTTTAGTGACTTTAGCCGCCCATCTGGCGGGGGTGTTAGCCAATACTGATATTCAAGCAGTCCTTAGTGAACCAACTAAACACAAGTGGACTCACGCCATTAAGGCGGGATCTAGCTCTAGTGGAATTGCGATTGCTAAAGCGTGGATAAATCGCTCTACAGCTGCTTTAGAGCAACAACAAGTAGACGTGTGTGACGATATTCCCCATCAAATAGAGCGCTTCAATTCAGCGCTTATTGTCACTCGTGAAGAGTTTCATAGTCTTGCCATTAAATTGTCCGAACAATTACCTAAAGACGTAGCGTCTATTTTTGATGTTTATCAGCATATGCTCGCTGATGCGAGTTTGGCCGGCGATATTCGCAACAAAATTGAAGAAGGTTATCAGGCGGAAGGGGCTTTACGCTTAGTGATTGAACACTATGTTAAGCAGTTTCAAGAAATGAATGACCCTTATTTAAAAGAGCGTGCGGTAGATGTTAAAGATGTTGGTTTACGTTTATTACACGCTTTAGAACTTGGCCCTGATGTCGAGTTATTACCCACCGAGCCGGTTATTGTTGTGGCCGAAGAAGTCACTGCCACCATGTTTGCACAGATACCTCGGCAACTTTTAGCCGGTGTTGTGTCTCAACGGGGGGCCGCTAATTCTCATGCGGCTATTTTGGCCCGAGCCATGGGGATCCCTGCATTAATGGGGTTAAGTTTTAATGTTAATAAGCTGCGCGGTTGTGAATTAGTGTTGGATGGGTATTCAGGTGAGCTGTTTGTTGAACCTGAACAAATTATTAAAGATGAATACACTGCTCTATTAGTGCAAGAAAGCGAAATTAATAGTTTAGTGCAGCTGGATTTAGATAAGCCTGCAATAACGAAAGATGGTTTACGGCTTGAGTTGTTAATTAATGCAGGGCTAAGTGCAGATAGCGATATTGCAATAAATGCCGGGGCTGATGGCGTGGGGTTGTATCGCACAGAAGTGCCTTTTTTAATGCAAGATCGTTTCCCTTCTGAAGAAGAACAATTTGTTCGCTATCGCGATATATTGAGCCGTTACCAAGGGAAAGATGTTTGTATGCGAACCCTGGATGTTGGGGGCGACAAGCAATTACCTTATTTTCCTATTGTTGAAGAGAATCCTTTTTTAGGCTGGCGTGGGATTAGACTGACACTTGATCATCCAGAAATATTTTTAGTGCAAGCCCGAGCAATGTATCGCTCATCCATTGAGTGCGGTAATTTGTCGATCATGTTACCGATGATTAGTTGCCTAAATGAAGTTGACGAAGCGTCTCGTTTACTGGAGCAAGCTTGGGCAGAAGTTGTTGAAGAATTGCAGCTGAAAGAGCCCCCGATTAGACCTAAACACGGGGTAATGCTGGAAGTGCCTTCAGTATTATTTCTGTTACCAGAGTTAGCCCAACGGGTCGATTTTTGGTCGGTAGGTAGTAACGACTTAACCCAATATTTATTGGCTGTAGATCGTAATAATACTCGGGTCGCTGAGCTATTTGATACTTTTCACCCGGCCGTGGTTAGGGCGCTTAACCAAATCATTGAGCAAGCCAATGTATATAATACACCGGTTAGCTTTTGTGGAGAGTTGGCTGGCGATCCGGTTGGGGTTCTATTGGTCATTGCGTTGGGGTATCGTCGCTTGAGTATGAGTAGCTTCAATTTGGCAAAAATCAAATACATTATTCGTCATATAGAACATAGCGATTTGTTTGATATGAAGGAAAAAATCCTTAAATGTCAAAGCGGTTCGGCTATTTATACTTTGTTATATGAGTATTTAGAACAACAACAAATGTCACAGTTAGTACGTGTTAGTAAACATTAACCTTCTTCGCATGCGTGAAAGCTTGTTTCATGGCGTAATTCGCTGCAAAATGCCCATTCTTTTTAATTCTTAAATAGAGCAATTTATCGTGTCTACACCTTTGCAATTCCCTGAGATTGACCCGATCGCTATTAGCATCGGTCCCTTAGACATACGCTGGTACGGTTTAATGTACTTATTCGGCTTTCTATTTGCGATGTGGCTGGGTAATCGTATGGCCGATAAACCCGGCAGCGGTTGGACGCGTGCTGAAGTCAGTGACTTATTGTTCTATGGTTTTGTGGGAGTGATTATCGGCGGCAGAGTCGGTTATGTGATGTTTTACCAATTCCCTCAATTTTTAGATAATCCTTTATATTTATTTAAGATTTGGACTGGCGGAATGTCTTTCCATGGCGGCTTGTTAGGTGTGATTACCGCGATGCTGTGGTTTGCTCGCCATACTAAACGGCACTTCTTTACGGTGGCTGATTTCATTGCTCCCCTGATCCCCTTTGGCTTAGCCACTGGTCGCTTGGGCAACTTTATGAATGGCGAGTTATGGGGGCGGGCCACCGATATGCCTTGGGGGATGATTTTCCCTACAGGCGGTGCGGTAGTTAGACACCCTTCGCAACTGTACGAAGTGGTTTTGGAAGGGGTTGTACTACTGATTATTTTGCTGGCTTACGCAAAACGTAAACCGCCGATGGGGGCTATTTCAGGCGCGTTTTTGTTAGGTTATGGTAGCTTCCGATTTATTATCGAATTCTTCCGTGAGCCAGACAGCCATTTAGGTTTGTTGAGTTTAGGCATGAGCATGGGGCAGATTTTGTCATTGCCGATGATCATATTCGGAGCCTTGTTTATCGCATGGGCTTACCGTCGCAACACCACAGAGAGTAAAGCATGAAACAGTATTTAGATCTTTGTCAACGAATCGTGGACCAAGGTACCTGGATCGAAAATGAACGTACCGGCAAACGTTGCTTAACCGTTATTAATGCTGATTTAGAATACGATGTGGCGAATAATGAGTTTCCGTTGGTCACCACGCGGAAGAGTTATTGGAAAGCGGCTATCGCAGAGTTACTGGGCTATATTCGAGGCTTGGATAACGCGGCTGATTTTAAAGCCTTAGGAACACCAACATGGTTAGCTAATGCTAATGAAAATGAAGCATGGTTAAACAACCCCGCGCGTAAAGGCGATAACGATATGGGGCGTGTTTATGGTGTTCAAGGGCGGGGGTGGCGCAAGCCAGAAGGTGGTACTGTAGACCAACTTAAAAAGATTGTGGATGACTTATCAAATGGCATTGATGACCGTGGTGAGATTTTGTCATTCTATAACCCCGGTGAATTTCATTTAGGCTGCTTACGCCCTTGTATGCATACCCATACTTTTTCGTTGTTGGGTGATACTTTGTACCTTACCTCGTCTCAGCGCTCGTGTGACGTGCCGCTTGGCCAAAACTTTAATCAGATCCAAGTGTTTACATTTTTGGCTTTGATGGCTCAGATTACCGGGCATAAACCTGGTAAGGCTTACCATAAAATTGTGAATGCACATATCTACGAAGATCAGCTTCAGCTAATGAAGGATGTTCAGTTAAAACGTGAGCCTTTTGCTGCCCCCAAATTGCATATAAACCCCGATATAAAGTCGCTGAAGGACTTGGAGACATGGGTCACATTAGATGATTTTGAAGTGACGGATTATCAATTTCACGACCCTATCGCTTACCCCTTCTCGGTGTAGCCCCTTTTAAATCGCAGCTGAGTTATTTGTTAACTCAGCGATGTCTACTTCTCAGTTTTTCTGTTAACCAATGGTTAAACTGTTGTTTTTCTGCCTTATCATCGGAAATTCCGATGATAAGCGTAGCTACAAGTGAATATCTTTCATTACATCACTGAGTAAAATACTTAGTTCATTTTACTCAGTGAGCTGTTATGAAATCATTTATTGATCGTTTTCTTCGAATGGAAGCTGCCGGCGGCATATTATTAATGCTTGCTGCTGTGGTGGCTTTGTTTATGGCCAACAGCGCTTGGTTATCTCCAGCCTATTTTGCTTTTCTAGATACGCCTTTTCAGGTGCGTATTGCTGAACTCGATATTAATAAGCCATTGTTGTTATGGATTAACGACGGCTTAATGGCCATTTTCTTCTTGGTCATTGGCTTGGAAGTTAAGCGCGAAATGGTTGAGGGGGCACTCTCTTCGAAAGAGAGGGCTTTGTTACCGGTAGTTGCTGCCGTTGGTGGCATGGTTGTCCCTGCTGCTGTATACCTTCTGTTTAATATTGGGGATGCTGAACTCGCCAAAGGCTGGGCAATTCCTGCTGCTACAGATATTGCTTTTGCACTGGGAGTCATGGCTTTATTAGGTAAGCGTGTGCCTGCCAGCTTGAAAGTATTCTTATTGGCATTGGCTATTGCTGATGACTTGGGAGTTATCGTGGTTATCGCCTTATTCTACACCAGCGAAGTCGCGATTATGCCGTTGGTGTGGGCTGTTGCGGCAACGCTAGGTTTGTGGATGCTAAATAGGCGTGGCCACGCAGGCTTAAGCGCCTATATGTTGCTTGGCCTAGTGCTGTGGGTTGCGGTACTTAAATCTGGGGTACACGCTACCTTAGCCGGTGTGATTGTAGGCTTTATGATTCCAATTAAGGCAAGCACCGGTGGCTCTCCCTTGAAGAAGTTAGAGCATGCTTTACACCCCGCCTCTAGCTTCTTCATTGTGCCTATTTTCGCGTTTGCCAATGCGGGAGTGCCGCTGGCAGGTATTAGCTTAGAAAGCTTTCAAAGCCCGCTTGCTTTAGGTGTTATCCTTGGCCTGCTGGTTGGTAAACCTCTAGGTATTTACACTTGCAGTCGCTTAGCGATTCGCGCAGGTTGGGCTAAGCTGCCAGAGGGCGCGAATAATACCCAATTACTCGCCACTTCTATGTTGTGTGGTATTGGCTTTACGATGTCTATTTTTATCTCTTCACTTGCCTTTGCTGGCCAAACTGATTTGATAGGGCTATCGCGTTTAGCTATATTGGCTGGGTCGGTTACTGCAGCGTTGCTTGGCTATGGTTTATTGCATTGGTCAACCCGTGAAGAAGCCGCCAAGTTGGCTAGTAGTCAGTCGGGAGAAAACAACAAATCTCTCAGTGCGTCTTCCGTTTAGATTCGTGAAGGCCGAACGTTATTAATCATGCAAACCCCGTCAAGGGGTTTGCTGTTAGGTAAGGCATGTCACATTTAAACTATAACCACTTATATTATTTTTGGATGACCTATAAGCGCGGCTCCGTGACCGCGGCAGCTGAAGCTTTATTTCTCACCCCCCAAACAGTTACTGGCCAGATCAAGCAGTTAGAGCAACGCTTAGCGGGAGAATTATTCATTCGCCGTGGCCCTAAAATTACGCCTACAGAATTAGGCCAATTGGTCTACAAATACGCGGATAAAATGTTTAGCCTTAGTTACGAGATGCTGGATATTGTTAACTACTCTCAACAAGAAAAATTGTTGTTTGAAGTTGGGGTGGCTGACGCACTATCTAAACGTTTAGCAAGTCGAATTCTTTTATCGGCAGTGCCCGCTGATGGAAATATTCGATTGCGTTGCGTTGAATCAACCCACGAATTATTGTTATCTCAACTGGCAGAGCACAAGTTAGACATGATCCTTTCTGATTGTGGCTTAGACCATGCTCAGCAAGATGGCGTATTAAGTAAAAAACTGGGTGAAAGTGGTATCGCCTTTTTTGCTAATGAACCTTTACCCTTGTTACCCTTTCCTGCATGTTTAGAGCAACGTAGTTTACTGTTGCCAGGTCGACGTAGTTCCTTGGGCAGAAAACTTTGGGCTTGGTTTGATGAGCTAGGGTTAAAAGTATCGGTATTGGGTGAGTTTGATGATGCTGCCTTAATGAAAGCTTTTGGCGCTTATACCGATGGTATTTTTGTTGCCCCCGCTATTTATACAGAAGAAATTTTGGCTAACCCTAATACCCACTTATTAGGTATCACTAATGAGCTAACAGAAGAGTACCACCTGTTGTTTGCTGAGCGCATGATTCAACACCCTTCGGTTAAGCAGCTATGTAATAGCGATTTCTCTACCTTGTTTTCTGGGAAACAGCAGTTACAGAATGTCGATGAAATTCTGAATTTTAGTCGCCGCTAAGCAACGCGCAGCGGTAAATATTCTTATAATATTTATGAACAAATTTAACTCAATAACAAGAAGATATGTCTGCGCTTGTTAGTGAGGCTTATATCAAATAAATTGGTTTGACCTTGGTTGTTTATTTGAAGCTAAGCATGTTTAACACTTATCTTGCTTAATTATTGCTCTCCCAAGCGTTAGTCTACGCGTTAGCAAAATCACAAAACAATATGTTGAGTCGTCGTGCAATTGCCTAAGCGCGTTTCGCTGCGAACTCCCTACAATAATAATTGTTGGCATAAAGACCAACATCAAATGTTTCTGGTAACTCTTTGTCTTGGTTGTATTTAAGTTTCCATTCATTGAGCTGTATTACAGAAGCCTTGTTAAGCCTAGGTCCATCTCAACCTGGTTTAACGAGTGATGCCTAGGCATCTGCGCGCAGAAACAAACGGTAGTTGGGTAATAAAAATTCGGTTAACACTAAACTTTCCCATGTTTGGCTTCTGTATTTTAATCAGCGAGTAAGCGTATGAGTGGCCTAAGGGCTACGAGTACGGGAAAGGAAGCAAATCATGAAAAAGGTGTTCGCCATCAGTATGGTGGCTGCGTCGATCTCTGCGCAAGCAGAAATAGCCGCTACCCATATATATCATAATCACATGCCAAATTTTTGGCCTTACTACGACATTAGCCAATATGACGGTTTATCTATCGGGGAGCCGGTTCGTTATACCTACGATGGGCAAGTCATTAATCTAAAAAATAATCCTCCTGCTAATTACACATTTTTTATACCAGGTAGTGGCGCTCCGATGCCACATGATGATTTAGTCTCGTATTATCAGCATCATGCGAAGAAAGGGGCGTATTTAAGCTGGCCCATGGATACCGCCAAAGGCAACAATGGTAATCATCCGCAAAGCCAAACGCACGTTACCATGTCTGCATCGGTGATCAATAACGTGCAAAGTTTTGCCGAACTTGGCAATTTAGACGGCTACAATTCTGGGTGGGGGGCATATTGGCGTGATACCCAAAATAGTACTAAAACCAGTGGTGGGTTTAATGCTTTAGATACGATTCACTTTTCTGGGCACCATACGATGGGGCCGCTGGTAGGTAATGAATATTTCTTAAAAGATTTAATCTACCAAAACGTAACACTTGCCCAAGACTATTTTTTGGGAGATTCATTTAAATCTTCCAAGGGCTTTTTCCCGACAGAGTTGGGTTTCTCTGAGCGGATCATTCCGGTATTAACCAAGTTAGGTATTGAATGGTCGGTATTAGGCAACGTGCACTATTCAAGAACCCTGCGAGACTACCCTTACTTAAATGACCCCGGCAAAGATACCCTAATCTCCCCTCCTAACCGTGCTGATTTACAAAATGTCAGTGATATTGGTTCATGGGTAGATCTGCACATGTTTAACGAACAACAAGTTACCCATAATAAGTTTCCGTTTGCTTCTATTCCACATTGGGTGCAATACGTCGATCCTAATACTGGTGAACAGCATAAAGTAGCGGGTATTCCTGTAGAGCAAGCTAGCTCTTGGGAAGAGGGCTATCAATGTAAAGTGACGGCTGATGCGATAAAAGCGTTTGAAGGGGATGCCGCATCTATTGGCAGAACCCAATACTTTACTATCGCCCACGATGGCGATAATTCTGCTGGCTGTGCGGGTGATGGTAATACTTGGGCAAATTCGGGTAATGTCACTTATGCCGACAGCGCAGTGCGAGGCATGGGAGTAGATGAGTATCTACAAGCTTACCCTATCCCCGCGGATGATGTGGTGCATGTGCAAGACGGATCTTGGATTGATACCCGTGATTCGTCGGCAGATCCAACGTGGTATCACTGGCATATTCCTATGGGGGTTTGGCGTGGCCAAATGGCCGAGTTTAATACAGCTAATGGCACTGATTTTGTCGCTAGTCGTGAGCATATGGTGTCGCTTGAACTCGGTTACCATTATTTAGAGCGCAACTTTGCTTTATTACAGGCCGCAGAAAACTATGCTAAAACCGCAGAGCAAATTTGGTTGGACAATAATCCAAATTATTGGAGCCCAAGTACCGCTCGCGATAATGAAGTGACCTACCCAGGTAATCAATTAAACCCCTGGATGATGTCTTTTCCAGTAAAAGGCGACGTCAACAACAACTACGCGGGTGGGGCAAACCCTGCTGAATTAGGCTGGTATTTCTTACTTGCTTCTATTGATTCAGGCTTTGGTTACTACGACGAGAATGTTGATGATGGTGTAAAACCGACGGTTTCGTTTAACCAGTCTTTGCATTTCACTACACCTTACGTAAACGCCAATATTAGCCAAGATAAAACCGGCCCGTCTCTTTGGTGGCCGCAACGTTATCCTTATAACCCCGGCAGTGCCAACTCAAGTAAAGCGGAAGGGTGGGCAACGGTTTATGCCGATACCAAGTTTGCTATTTACACCTACGGCTATGATGTGAGCAATATTCAGGACATTCAAGTCAAGGTTCGAGTGCACAAAGACAAATGGGCAACGGCTACCGATAAAACCTTTAAGTTATATGACCCTAGTGCGCATAGTACCGATCCAAATGTTGACCCCTCTAGAGTGGGTGAATGGCAAAGCTTCAGCATGAACGAGCGTGACTTAAGCGGAGATATTAATGGTGTAGATTGGCAACCCTCTGGTAAAGAAATGTTTGAAGTGGTGCCCGCTGAAAAAATCGGCAACATGTATTTCACCTACATTGATCAATACCAAGAGCAGTTATTGGATTACTACATTGAAGCCACTGATAGTAAGGGGAATGTTACCCGTTCTGACATTCAGCAAGTGTATGTGGGGGCTGGTCAGTTTAGCAGTGTAGGCGGAAAAACCGTTGAAGACGTAAACGGCGCGATTGCGGGCGAAGCGGTATTCTTTACCGATACTGTGGTTATTGGTGATAAACGTCCTGTGGCGGTGATTGATGCGGTTGGTGGTGACGTGGACTTAGGCACTGTAGTGACCTTAAGCGCTGCAGGATCTAGCGATGAAGAAGGCCCCATTGCTAGCTATTTATGGAGCACTGGCGAAACGACCCCTTCGATTACTCTGACTCTTGATGAACGTAAAACCGTATCAGTTACGGTAACCGACAGTGTCGGGCAAAAAGCGTCAACCAGTATCACTTACCGTATCATTGGCCAGTCGGTAACTACGACTCTTTATTACCAAGACAATAGTGGTTGGGGACAAGTATGTTTGCACTACACTATAGACGGCGCAATCACTTGGACAACTGCGCCAGGCGATCCAATGCACAGTTTGGCTGACAACTGGTATAGCTTAACGGTTGATTTAGAAGATGGAAGCCAACTAGAGTTTGCTGCCAATAATTGTAATGGGGTGTGGGACAGTAACGGTGGTCAAAACTACCAGGTTGAAGAAGGCAGCTGGAATGTTGCTGCGGGTGCTATTGCTGCGGGTATTCCAGATGGTTTAGACTCAAACGTGGCTCCGGTTGCACGCATTAGCCCTGCTAGCCAAACAGTGGCTAAAGGCACAGTGCTAACGCTAAGTGGCGCGGGTTCGACTGATAGTGATGGTTCCATTGCTAGTTACAATTGGAGTACGGGAGAATCTACCGAGTCAATTTCAGTGACCGTTAATGAGACTCAAACCATTAGCCTATCGGTGAGTGATAACCAAGGAAAAACAGCGAATACTTCAGTAACCTTAACGGTTGTACCTAATAAAGCGCCTGTAGCGAGTATTTCACCTGCGAGCCAAACCGTTGCAGTGGGAACTACCGTAAACTTAAGTGCTGCGGATTCAAGTGATGAAGATGGAGCTATTGCCAGCTACTTGTGGAGTACCGGTGAAACGACGAGCAGTATCCAGGTCGTTGTTGATGTGTCTAAAACCTTGAGCGTAACGGTTACCGACAATGAAGGCGCCACCGCTACTGCTGAAGCAGTATTAACGGTGGAAAGTGATGAGAACGCTAAAAACTTCAATCAACTTAACTTCCGTGGTACTGCAAACGGTTGGGCTGCAGCTGCGATGAACTTGGTTGCCGATAATACTTGGCAGTTAGTGGTTGAATTTGATGGTCAAGCTAATCAACGCTTTAAGTTTGATGTGAGCAATGACTGGAGCCAAAACTACGGTGATAGCAACGCTGATGGAGTATTAGAGCAAACGGGTGGAGATATCTTCACTACGGTATCAGGTTCTTATTTGGTTGAAGTGAACGATCAAACTTTGGCGTATAGCCTTACAGAGTTGAACGCAAACCAAGCGCCAAGCGCAATTATTGGCGCCTCTGCGACTCAGGTAGATATTGGTCAAAGCATTACTTACAGCGCTGCTGGCTCTAGTGATAGTGACGGTACTATTACCGGTTACCTATGGAGTAATGGCTCTGTAAGCGAAACCACTACGGTTACTTACAGCACGCCAGGCTCACACGACATGAGCCTAACAGTGACTGACGATGGAGGTAAAATCGGCCAAGCATCGGTAGTGGTAGAAGTGGTTGACCCTAACGCTAATTATACGGCTAACTTAGCTCAGTTATATTTCCGTGGTACTGCCAATAATTGGCAAACCACGGCAATGACATTAGTGGCTGATAACACTTGGCGAACTACGGTGAGTTTTGATGGCCAAAATGATCAACGTTTTAAGTTTGATGTAAATGGTGACTGGTCAACTAACTTTGGTGATAACAACAATGATGCAGTGTTAGATCCGTCCGGTGGAGACATCTTCACAGAAGTGGTAGGCAGTTACCTTGTTGAGGTGAATGACACCACCATGCAATATACGATTGTTGCGCAATAGCAATACTTGTATATAAGCCCTTAAGCCGCTAAATAGCGGCTTTTTTGTCGGCTAAAGAAGGGCTGAAAATGGGGTTTATCTAGCGAGCGTAAATCATTTCACGTATAGTTTGCTCAACCAATGTCATTGAGTATGAAGATGAATATACAAGACATGCAGAAAAATGCTGAACCGGCATTAAAACTACTTAAAGCGCTGGCTAATGAAAGTCGCTTGATGATTTTATGTAATCTGTTAGAAGGCGAATTAACGGTAGGCGAATTGAACCAGCGCGTTGAATTAAGCCAATCGGCCTTATCACAGCACCTAGCTTGGTTACGTAAAGATAATTTGGTGGCTACCAGAAAAGAATCGCAAACGGTCTATTATTCGTTAGCGAGCGACGAAGCAACCGCCATATTGGCACAGCTTCATAGCATGTACTGCCCAGACTAAGTCTGTTTGATAGATATAAAAAAACCGGCATAAGCCGGTTTTTTTTCAAGCGCTTTAAATTAAAGTGCGTTGATTTTAGCAACAATGCGGCTCTTATGACGAGCGGCTTTGTTTTTGCTGATCAAACCTTTAGACGCGTAACGGTCTAAGATAGGTTGAGCAACAGTGTATGCTGCTTGAGCTGCATCTTTATCGCCTGCTTCGATAGCTGCAATAACTTTTTTCAAATTAGTGCGCATCATAGAGCGGCGGCTAGCGTTATGCTGACGACGCTTTTCAGCTTGGATAGCGCGTTTTTTAGCTGACTTAATATTAGCCAAGGTTAACTCCTGAACTTTGTCTTGGAATTATGAATTTTAAGGCCGTGGAATATGCCCGTTTTTCATGTTTATGTCAAACAATTTTTAACCAACTATAAATATCCAAGCAAGTAAAACCTAACTAAACGTTACGGTCGTAGCATCGATCTCTATAGGCGGGTAAACTGTGGCGCGATTCTACCAGCATTTTCTATGTTAGGGCAGAGGAATTTGTATAAATTGGCTACAGGACAGTGCATTGAGTAAATCCTTGTTAAAATCAGGCGCCATTGTGAGCGGTATGACCTTGATCTCTAGGGTGTTAGGTTTGGTTCGTGATGTTGTTATTGCGAACCTAATGGGGGCCGGTGTTGCTGCCGATGTATTTTTCTTTGCCAACAAAATCCCTAATTTTCTACGTAGGCTATTTGCCGAAGGGGCATTTGCTCAAGCTTTTGTCCCGGTACTGACAGAGTACAAGCAAAACAGCAGCGAGGATGAGGTTAGGCAACTGGTCGCCAAGGTGAGCGGAACCTTAGGTTTGATTGTCACCGTTGTCACTCTGCTGGGGATTGTCGGCTCACCGATAGTAGCGGCATTGTTTGGTACCGGTTGGTTTATTTCTTGGTTACAAGATGGACCAGATGGCGCAAAATTTGAATTGTCAGCCTTTCTTTTAAAAATAACCTTTCCTTATTTGTGGTTTGTTACCTTTACTGGTTTGTCGGGGGCTATTCTCAATGCCTTTGGTCGGTTTGCGGTCGCCGCTTTCACTCCGGTATTGCTCAATGTGGCGATTATCGGTTTTGCCTTAGTCGTCTCTCCCCACCTCGAGCAACCTGAAATTGGGTTAGCAATGGGGGTGTTTGTTGGTGGTTTGATTCAATTATTATTTCAGCTGCCATTTATATATAAGCTCAACTTACTGAGTAAGCCTAAGTGGGGCTGGAAGCATCCTGGCGTAACTAAAATTCGTACCTTGATGATTCCGGCTTTGTTTGGCGTGTCGGTCAGCCAAATCAATTTGCTGCTGGATACTTTAATCGCCAGCTTCTTAGTGACGGGCTCTATATCTTGGTTGTATTACTCTGATCGCTTACTGGAGTTTCCTCTGGGACTATTTGGGATCGCCATTGCCACAGTCATATTGCCGAGCCTCTCTCAGCGTCATGTGGATAAGAATCCAAAGCAATTTCAACAAACCATGGATTGGGCAGTGCGTATGGTTTGCTTTTTGGGCATTCCTGCCACGGTGGGTATGGCTTTGCTGGCTCAGCCCATTTTACAGGTATTATTTATGCGCGGTGCGTTTGATCAGCAAGACGTGCTTAATGCTTCGTATAGCCTAATAGCGTATAGCGGTGGTTTGCTGTTCTTTATGCTGGTGAAGGTGCTCGCGCCAGGCTATTACTCACGTCAAGATACTAAAACGCCGGTGAAAATTGGCATTATCGCCATGGCAAGCAACATGGGATTTAACCTTATTTTTGCCATTCCCTATGGTTATGTAGGGCTGGCTATTGCTACGGCATTATCTGCCATACTGAATGCTAGTTTGTTGTATCGAGGCTTATATAAGCAGGGCGTGTATAAGCTCAGTTCTCCAACCACGGTATGTATAGCCAAAATTGTGGCTGCATCTTTGGTCATGGGAGGGCTTATTGTTTGGCTTTCACCCATTGCTGAGCAATGGTTTGCATTGTCGTGGTTTGACAGTGTGTTGCAACTTTTAATCTGTATTGCAGTTGCTGTAGTCAGCTACCTGGTTTTGCTATTTTGTTTAGGGATTAGATTAGCGCACTTGAAAAGCAGTTTCGGGGCTGTAACTGCGGACTAAACAAGCTATAATCCGTCGGTTTTTGATGAAATAGGCGCCGGAATGGAGTTAATTCGCGGTATTCGCAACATTAAAGCGCGTCATTATGGCTGCGCTTTGAGCATTGGTAACTTTGATGGAGTGCATTTAGGCCATCAACAAGTTATTAAAAGTTTAGTTGAACAGGCTCGTCAGCGGGGCTTACCTGCTGTTGTGATGATTTTTGAGCCACAGCCTTTAGAGGTTTTTGCTAAACACCAAGCTCCCGCTAGAATTAGCCGATTTCGTGACAAATACCAACAGCTGAAGAGTTTAGGTGTTGATCGTTTATTAGTGGTACGTTTTAACGATCAATTTGCGCAACAAAGCGCTGACTATTTTGTACGTCAGTTATTGGTTGAGTTACTCGGTATAAAATACTTAGCAGTGGGTGATGACTTTCACTTTGGTAAGGGCCGAGAGGGTAACTTTGCAAGCTTACAAGCAGTGAAAGAGCGCTATGGTTTTGAGCTTACCGCGACAGACTCTTTTTGTATGAATCAATCGCGGGTAAGTAGCACCTTACTGCGTCAGTATTTGGCTGATGCGGATTTTAATACGGTGGCGCAATTATTAGGGCGCAAATTTGCTTTTAGTGGCAAAGTCATTCATGGGCAAAAACTTGGCCGTCAGTTAGGTTTTGCTACGGCAAACCTTAAAGTGGCGCGCAATGTTTGCCCTATTCACGGGGTGTTTGCCATTAAAGCTTATGTGCAAGGTCAGCCAGAGCATCGATTCTCTGGTATCGCCAACATTGGTTGGCGACCTACTGCCGCTGGAAAAGATTTACTGGTAGAAGCTCATTTATTTGAGTTTGATGCCAACCTGTATGGTCAACGCTTAGTGGTTGAACCGCAGTTAAAAATACGAGATGAACAAAAGTTTGATTCACTGGATGCGCTTAAAGCTCAGGTGAATCTCGATATTAAGCGAGCAAAAGCCTACTATGGCCTTGCTGAGTAAACGACTGGAAAAGTAATTCGATGAGCGACTATAAAGATACTCTTAATCTACCCGATACCGAATTCCCAATGCGAGGTAATTTAGCCAATCGCGAACCTGCGATGCTAAAACGTTGGGACGAAAAAGATCTGTACGGAAAAATTAGACAGGCCAAAAAGGGTAAAAAGAGCTTTATTTTGCATGATGGCCCTCCCTACGCCAACGGCAATATTCACCTTGGTCACGCCGTGAACAAAGTGCTTAAAGATATCATTATTAAATCGAAGACTTTGTCTGATTTTGACTCACCGTACATTCCTGGTTGGGATTGTCATGGTCTGCCTATCGAGTTACAAGTTGAGAAGAAAGTAGGTAAGCCCGGTAAGAAAGTCACGGCGGCTGAATTTCGTCAAAAATGCCGTGATTACGCGACTAAGCAAATTGATGGTCAGCGCAACGACTTTATCCGTATGGGCATTTTAGGTGACTGGCAAAACCCTTACCTAACCATGAACTTTAATACCGAGGCGAACATCATTCGTTCTTTGGCTAAGATCATTGATAACGGTCACCTGTTGCAAGGCTCTAAGCCTGTGCATTGGTGTACTGATTGTGGCAGTGCCTTAGCAGAAGCGGAAGTTGAATACGAAGACAAAACTTCGCCTGCTATCGATGTGCGATTTACAGCCGTTGATGAAGCTGCAGTATTAGCTAAATTCGACCACCCTGAAGGTGTTAGTGGTGAAGGCCCTATCTCTGCGGTTATTTGGACTACCACCCCTTGGACCTTACCTGCTAACCGTGCGGTAGCGGTAAACGCCCATCTAGAATATGTATTGGTTCAAATTGAAACAGAGAATGGCAAAGAGCGTTTAATTCTTGCTCGTGACTTAATGGAGCAATGTGTAGAGCGTTTTGGCGCCACCCATTTCCATGCTTTAGGTTACTGTCAGGGCGAAGCGCTTGAACTGATTAAAGTGAAGCATCCGTTCTATGACTTTGAGGTTCCCGTCATCCTCGGAGACCATGTAACAACTGAGTCTGGTACTGGTTGTGTGCATACTGCACCAGGCCATGGCCAAGAAGATTTTGCGGTAGGTCAAAAATACCAGCTTGAAGTTGCCAACCCCGTCGGTGATAACGGTGTGTTCTTAGCCGATACCCCGTTCTTTGCTGGCCAGCACGTATTCAAAGCCAACGACAAGGTAATTGAACAGCTGAAACATACCGGTGCCTTGTTACACCATCATGCTATTCGTCACAGTTACCCGCATTGCTGGCGTCATAAAACACCGATTATTTTCCGTGCTACGCCGCAGTGGTTTATTAGCATGGATCAAAATGGTTTGCGTAAGCAAGCTATGCAAGAAATTGAAAAAACCCAATGGATCCCTGATTGGGGCCAAAGCCGTATTGAAAGTATGGTAGAAAACCGTCCTGATTGGTGTATCTCTCGCCAGCGGACTTGGGGCGTGCCTATCGCGTTGTTTGTGCATCGCGAGACCAACGAGTTACATCCTCGCGCGGTAGAGTTAATGGAAGATGTTGCTAAGCGTGTTGAGCTAACCGGTATTCAAGCATGGTGGGACTTAGACGCCGCAGAGCTATTAGGCGATGAAGCAGCGCAGTACCGTAAGGTAGAAGATACTTTAGATGTTTGGTTTGACTCGGGTTCGACTCACTCAAGTGTGGTCGCTGCGCGTAAAGAGTTTAATGGTCAAGCGGCCGATATGTACTTAGAAGGCTCTGATCAACACCGCGGCTGGTTCCAATCGTCGTTAATGATTGCCACGGCTATGACTGGTAAAGCGCCATACCAACAGGTATTAACTCACGGTTTCACGGTTGATGCTAAAGGGCATAAGTTTTCTAAATCATTGGGCAATGGTATTGCACCACAAGATATTTGGAACAAACTAGGTTCTGATATTTTACGCTTGTGGATTGCTTCAACTAACTACACCGCTGAAATGAGTGTATCTGATGAGGTATTTAAGCGCAGTGCCGATGCCTACCGCCGTATTCGTAACACCTCGCGCTTCTTACTCGCTAACTTAGCGGGTTTCGACCCCAAACAGCACCTAGTGGCTGCTGAAGATATGGTTGAGCTAGATCGCTGGGTAGTGGGGCGGGCTGCTGCTGTTCAACAAGAAATTGTTGAAGCTTATGAGCAATATCAGTTCCATGTGGTTTACCAGAAACTAATGCACTTCTGCTCAATTGAGTTGGGGAGCTTTTACTTAGATATTATTAAAGATCGCCAGTACACCGCCAAATCTGACGGTTTAGCGCGTCGTTCTTGTCAGACCGCGTTGTATCAAATTGCCGAAGCATTAACTCGTTGGATTGCGCCTATTTTAAGCTTTACCGCCGATGAGATTTGGCAAGCTCTGCCAGGTGAGCGTAGTGAATTTGTGTTTACCGAAACATGGTATGAAGGTTTAACCCCGTTAGCTCAAGACAGTGCGATGAATGATGCTTTTTGGGCGAAGTTAATCACTGTTCGTGATGAAGTGAATAAAAACTTAGAGCAAGCTCGCCGTGATAAGAAAATTGGTGGCACTTTAGAAGCTAAGGTCACTTTGTATGTTGATCAAGAATTAGAGCAAGTGTTGAGCCAGTTAGGTGATGAGTTGCGATTTGTTCTTCTTACCTCTGGCGTAACGCTAAAAGCCATCGACACTGCCGATGAGTCAGCTGCTGCTACCGAATTGGCCAATATGAAGGTGTTAGTTGAAGTCGCTGAAGCAGAGAAGTGTGATCGTTGTTGGCACCACCGAGAAGATGTAGGCCAAAATACCGAACACCCAAGCCTATGTGGTCGCTGTGTGACTAACGTTGCAGGAGAAGGTGAGTCTCGTCATTATGCATAGTGATATCACCGCAGAAAAAAACACCACGAGCGGTTTGCGATGGATTTGGTTGAGTGTATTGGTTTTTGCTGTTGACCAAATCACTAAATTGGCCATTGCTAAAACCTTTGATTTGTATGAGTCGGTAGCAATAACACCGTTCTTTAACTTGGTTTCGGTGCGTAATTATGGCGCAGCGTTTAGCTTTTTAAGTGATGCGGGGGGCTGGCAACGCTGGTTTTTTACCGCGATTGCTTTGCTCGTGAGCGGCTTGTTATTGTGGTGGATGAAGCAAACACCAGCCAAGCAGAAATGGCAGGCGATTGCTTACGCTTTAGTACTTGGTGGCGCACTGGGTAATGTATTTGATCGAGTGGTATTTGGTTACGTGATCGACTTTTTAGATTTTTATGTAGGCAGCTATCATTGGCCTTCATTCAACGTAGCGGATTCAGCGATATGTGTTGGTGCAGTGTTGTTGGTGTTAGATAGTATTTTCTCACCGCAATCAAAGGATGCGAAATGATTCAGCAAGGAAGCAAAGTAGAACTTCACTTTGTGTTGAAGTTAAGCGATGGCTCTATTGCCGAAAGTACTTACAATTACCCCAAGCCCGCTCAGTTGGTCATGGGGGATGGTAGCTTAACCGACGGTTTTGAAGCATGTTTGTTGGGTTTAAAAGTCGGCGATAAAAGCCAGTTTGAACTTAATGCCGAACAAGCGTTTGGGCCTAGCAACCCGGATAATATTAAGTACTTCGAACGCAGCAAGTTTGGTGATGAAGCGCCTGCCGAAGAAGGCAGTATTATTGCGTTTACTCAGCCTGATGGTAGCGAAATTCCTGGGATTGTTCGGGAAATTATCGGCGATTCAGTCACGGTTGATTTTAATCATCCTTTAGCTGGGCAAACAGTGATTTTTGAAGTGGATATTCTTGCGGTTAATTAAGGAACAATAGTGGAAATACTGTTAGCTAATCCTCGTGGTTTTTGCGCTGGTGTAGACCGAGCCATTTCTATTGTTGAACGTGCCTTAGAAATGTTTGGCGCACCTATTTACGTGCGTCACGAAGTGGTTCATAACCGTTACGTGGTTGATGGTTTGCGTAAACGTGGTGCCGAGTTTGTTGATGAACTGAGCGATGTTCCTGAGGGGAGCATTTGTATTTTTAGTGCACATGGTGTGTCTCAAGCAGTAAGGGTTGAAGCGAAACAGCGAGCCCTGAAAATATTTGATGCTACATGCCCTCTAGTGACTAAGGTTCATATGGAGGTCACCCGCGCTAGCCGTAAAGGTATTGAGTGTGTCTTGATTGGCCACCACGGTCATCCTGAAGTCAACGGTACTATGGGCCAATACGATAACGCTGAAGGGGGGATTTACTTGGTTGAAACCGTTGATGACGTCGCCCACTTACAGGTGAAAAAACCTGAGCAGCTGTTTTATTGTACTCAAACTACTTTATCAGTTGATGACACTTCAGCGATTATTGATGCATTGCGTGTCAAGTTTTCTAAGATCCAAGGCCCGCGTAAAGATGATATTTGTTATGCCACGCAAAACCGTCAAGATGCAGTGAAAGATTTAGCTGAAAAATCTGATGTGGTGTTGGTGGTAGGGTCGAAGAACTCATCCAACTCTAATCGATTACGCGAAAAAGCCGAAAAATCTGGCGCGGCAGCCTACCTCATTGACGGCGTGAGTGACATCAATGGCCAATGGTTTAAAGCCGATAGTCGCGTCGGTGTCACCGCTGGTGCCTCTGCACCTGAAGTATTAGTCCAAGAGGTTGTTTTTGGCCTGAAAGCCATGGGTGGGGTGACGGTTACTGAAAATCCAGGCCGTGAAGAAAATACCATTTTTGAAGTCCCTGCTGAGTTACGCGTCGTTCAGAAAAACTAATCCCTTTCTCGCAAATCCCCTAAAAAAGAAGGCATGGCCTTCTTTTTTGCGCTATACCCTAAATAACTAGGTGCAAAAGGAGTGTGCATCTAACAAGTGCTAGTTAATGCATCAGGGATAGGTAGGTTTAGATGCGAAATAGAATAACTCCACAATGCAGAGGTTTTACTCTGATAGAAGTGATCGTCACTTCATTTATATTAGCTATTGGTTTGTTAGCGGTAGTCGCTATGCAAGCGGTGGCCAAACGATCTAGTTTTGAAACTCACCAAAGAACCCTCGCCATGTTAGCTGCTGAAGATATGGTTGAGCGAGTTCGTTTAAATCACTTGGCGTGGCAAGCGAATAACCCAGCCACAGTTACAGTTGGCGATGGGCAAGCTGCCAGAAGTAAGCCTAGTTGCGCTGAAGATAGTGGTGTGATGAGCAACTGCAGCCTAGCCGATGTGGTTAATTATGATTTGTACCATTGGGAATACGCCCTCTATGCCAAAGCCGCGCACAGTAAAGGTGGTTTAGTCAAACCAAATGGTTGTGTGCTGCTGAGTGCCAATGGTGAGCTAACCGTGGTAGTGACTTGGCAATCAAGAAAGTCTTTCACCGGGATTGATAGTACCAACACTGTGGTGAGTAACTGTCAATCTCAGTCTGAGGACCGCCGGAAAATGGCGCTCACTACTTGGGTGGCATCATGACTATATCTAGGCAACGTGGCTTTACCTTAGTCGAATGGATGATCGCCATCGTAATTGGCCTATTTCTCACTGCTGGTATTGGTAGCTTCCTTGTGGCATCGCAGCGTAGTACCGAGTCTACTTACCATAGTGAACAACTGATGGAGAGCGGGCGTATCGCCATGCACCTCATTACCCGCGATTTGAAAATGGTAGGTTTTTTTGGTGAATACACGGGTAACCCTATGGTTAGGGGAGCGGGTGTCACTTTACTTGCTAACGATATTAGCGCAGCAAATGATTGTAGGATTGATTGGATTGGTGGTTCCCCTGAAGGATCTTTTCCATCCAGTGAAGGGCGTTTCAGCTCCTTATTTGTCGGCCAAGTAAGTAGTTCTAATTCTTTAAGTGGGCAATATGCTTGTGTTAGTGATCGCAGTAATTTAGTGGTTGATTCAGATGTCATCGGCATAAAACGGGTGATTGGCTCTCCTAAGCAAAGCGCGGCTGACTTAGACGATGACCGGTATTATTTTGCCGCTAATACTGCCGGTGCGCAGATTTTCACCGTTAGTGACCCTTGGCCAACCGAAGTGGCTATGCCGGGGCGCCAGATATGGGAATACCAACATATCGTTTATTACTTAGATGTGAGCGCTCAGTCTGGATTGCCGGTTTTACGTCAGCTATATCTTGATAATGATAGCGGTATGAAGATCCTTGGCAATGGTCCGCTAGTTGAAGGGATAGAGCGAATGCGGGTGTTACTTGGGGTTGATACCGATACCGCTCAAGATGGAGTGATCAATGATTTTGTTGCCGCTAATAGCATAAGCCCGCAACAGTGGAGTGAAGGACGGGTTATTGGGGCTAAGCTTTTTTTATTAGTTCGCTCGTTAACTGAAGATCAAAACTATACTAATACAAACAGCTATACCTTAGGTGATATGCCGGTTGCTGCCGCAAATGATCATTACCGAAGGGCGTTATTCGAATCAGTCGTGTCGTTAAGGAACATGGTGTACTAATGATCAAGACTACTCTGCCTCTTAAGCAACAAGGAGCCGCCTTATTCGTTGCAATGCTGTTTTTGCTTATTTTGAGCTTTTTAGGCGGCGTTCTATTAACCAGTGCCAATCAGGGCTTGAAAGTCGTTTCTGCCATGAGCGATCGCTTGGGGGCAGAACATGTTTTGGAAGGTGATATGAACGAATTAGTCATAGAGCCCACTTTGCAAGGCGTTATTGGCTCGATGTCACCCGCATCCTCAATGGCCGTGGCCACCATGGTTGCCGATGCTGATGGAACCTTAAGCCACAATGTAGATAGTGTATGTGCGCGCAGTTTTAACGCCAGTAGTAATAACGCCATTACTGAGTGTCGTTATGTCAGGGTGCAGGTGACTAAGCACTATGGGAAATCTAAGCGTTCTGCTACTTCACTCGCTGCAGGGCTAGAACAACCACTGTTATAAATAATGGGTCAATGGTGTCTGTTTTTCTGTCGCCATAAGTTAAATTCGAGGAGAGAGTTATGAATGGTCGATTAAGCGCTGGACTGCTTGCAGTGGTTCTCTCGGCTGGTGTGACCCTTCCTGTATGGGCCGATGACACTGAATTATTTTTATTTGATTTTAATAGCCTAAGCTCAGCAGACCCTAAAGTACTGATTATTTTTGATACCTCTGGCAGCATGGCGTGGAATATCACCACGCGTGAAGGCTATAACCGTGATGCTAGTGGTGATGTTAGCTACCAAAACTACCCGATTGCGATTAACTCACAAAATAGCCTAGATAACGACTTTATTTATTTCACGGTTAACGGTGTCGACGGGTCTTATATCCCCACGGGTGCAAATGATGACCGTCGGTTTATCTGGGACATTAACAATTGCGCGGCGTCTTATGAAGCTTTGGCCAAAAATGGCATTTTTACCGGGTATTTCAGAGAGCATCGCACTCAAGGGCAAACCGGTTCTTGGGATGACGTTCGGCTTAATAATGGTGCCAATTACACGGTCTTAGACTGCCTAGATGATTATGAATTAGCCAGTGATGCGACAGATGGTAAGCTGCTAGACGATAGCGGTAACGAACGCTCCTTTACCGTTAAGTTGCAGGCTGATGACGGTACGTTCTACGACAAAATTGTCTCTACCATTAATCCTGGCCAATACCGTGAAAGTAATAATTCTTATGTGGCTGCTCCGCAAGGACATCCAATTAATGGGGCGGCAAACAATACTGAAGATTTTTACACCTTAGTGAAAGCCGATGCAGAACAAACCACTAAAGATAGTTTTGATGATGGGTATTTGATAACGCTCTATTCAGCAAACTATTTACGCTGGTATCACCATAGTGATGCCACCACCACTCGCCCGCGTATCGAAATCGCGCAAGAGGCGATGGAAAATGCACTAAGTACCATTAACGGGGTTAAATTTGGTTTGATGGTATTTAATCGGTCCAATGATGGTGGTCGAGTTATTCGCGGTATTCAAGCCTCAGATGATAACGACGATTTAATCTCTGACATTGTTGAGTTAACTGCAAACGGCGGCACTCCCTTAGTTGAAACATTGATGGAAGCTAAGCACTACTTTGCTGGTGAAGCGGTTGATTACGGCAAGAGTGGCAATAACAATGAGCGTAATGATCGAGATACTAGCATTGAGTCTGGCAACAACTACATTTCGCCCTACGAAGTAGGCTGTGATAGCTCAATTAATATTATCTATGTCACCGACGGCACGCCGAGTGTTGATGCCGACGAAAACAGCAATGTTACCGCATTACCTATTAATACCGCCAATGTACCTGGCTGTGATAATGCCACCACGGTCGCCGCTTGTACTTGGAAAGATCCGGTCGGTTTTGGTACGGGGAGCGCAACCAGTTATTTACCTGTTTTGTCTAAATGGATGAATACCAATGATATCAATCCTAATATGACGGGACGGCAATACGCCAAAATATCAACCATTGGTTTTGGTGAAGATGTCATTGAAGGTGGCACTGCGATGCTTACTGCTACCGCAGAGAATGCGCAGGGGAGCTTTTATCCCGCAGAAGATGGGGTAGCGTTAGAAGCGGCTTTTCGCCAAGCGCTGATCGGTATCTATGAAGAAAGCTCTTCATTGGTATCTCCTGCGGTCACCAGTAATAACTTCGACCGCACTCGCACCTTAGATCGTATCTATTATGCGATGTTTAAGCCTTCTTTAAATCCAAGGTGGCGCGGTAACCTTAAAAAATTAGAACTTTCATCAGCTGGGTACATGGCTGATCAAAACGGTAATCCTGCCATCGGCGCCGATGGTTCGATTATCGATGAAGCTAAAACCTTCTGGTCGACAGTGAAAGATGGCAACAATGTTGAGTTAGGCGGAGTGTCAGAAACACTCGCCAGTAACAGTGCAAGGATGGTTTATTTTAATCAAAGTAACAGCGGTAACTTCTCTCAACTAAACCTGACGAATTTAACCAGTAAAGCTGGGACTGCGGATGCCTTAGCCAATCACTTAGGGGTAAACGGTGATGATATCGCAGAACATGTTAATTGGATCCGCGGTCAAGACGTTGACAATGATGATGGAGATACTAGCACAACCATTCGTCGAGACTTGATGGGAGATCCTTTGCATTCTCGACCTCTAGTGATTAACTATGGTTTACGTTCTGGTGTGGCTGAGGACAGCACCGACGCCGATGATATGGATATTCGTATTTTAACTGGGACCAACGGCGGTGCTTTACACATGTTCAAAGATACTGGCTCGTCAGTGTCTGAATCATGGGCCTTGTTTCCTTATGAGTTATTAGGCAGGCAACTATCGTTACGTAATAACATTGCTAGCTCTCAGCATATTTATGGGGTTGATGGTACCCCGGCTGTATTTCTTAAAGATACCGACAATGATGGTAAATATACGTCTAGCGGAGACAAAGTACTGGTATTTACAGGTCTACGTCGAGGGGGGGCGGTTTATTACGGTATGGACTTAACCAATCCAGATTTGCCTAAAATGTTATGGAAGATCGACAGTTCTAATGACAACTTTTCTGAGCTTGGCCAAAGTTGGTCTCAACCTCAGGTAGGTTATGTACCAGGGCATACAAATCCGGTGGTTATTTTTGGTGCGGGTTACGATGTTAATCAAGATTTAACCACCCCTGCTGCTGATACTAAAGGACGAGGTTTATATATTGTAGATGCTATAAGCGGGGCGTTAGTCTGGAGTCTCACTAATGCGAGAGATGATCGCCTAACACATAGTGTGCCAGCTAAAATAGCCACCTTAGACAGTAATGGCGACGGTAACTTTGACCGTCTGTATTTCGGTGATATGGGAGGTCGAGTGTGGCGTGTTGATTTACATTCTTCCGATCAAAGTAAATGGAAAATGACCGCCTTAGCGAATATCAGTGACCCGACGGTCGCTACTGATAAACGTAAGTTTTTTACCGAACCAGTGATTGTTAGAACCTACCTGAAGAGACTCACTCGGGTTACCACCGGCGAAGGCGAAAACGAAGTGACTATTACCGATTCGCAACAAGTGCCTTACGATGCGGTGCTGATAGGCACGGGTGATAGAACTAAACCGGTTAGTGATAAAGATCCTGGTGGGGTTGATAATCGATTTTATATGTTCCGTGACTACAATGTTCAGTCGACAGATTTCACCGCAGTCGCTTCTGGCAGCCAACCTGTAGCGATTAGTTCTAGTGAGCTATACAACATAACCAGTGACCCTATTGGATCTTTAACCGATGAATCTGCGATTGAAACTCAGCTTATTGCCTTAGGCTCAACGAATGGCTGGGTATATAACCTGGTTGAAGATGGTGAGAAATCACTCGGCGCCGCGATTGTACTCGCCAGTGAAGTGTATTTCACTTCGTTCATCCCCGAAACCACCAACTCGCAGACCTGTACCATTCCAACGATAGGGAAAGGCCGAACATATGCAGTAGACATGCACATAGGCGCGAGTATCAATACCAATCGTTATTATGATGTTGCTAACAAAGTACCTGATGATCTTATTATTCACTCAGGTGAAGATGAAGAGGGTGAATCCGTTATTCGGGTATTTGGTGGAGATCCTGGTGATGAATTGGTGTATGACGACCAAAATGACGATCAAGACCATACTTGTGAAGAGACGGGTGCTTGTATGCAGGGTTCAAGAGAAGCCAATATGGATATGAGTCCGAAGCAAATTTACTTTTATTATGAAGAGGATTAAATGCGCCATTATTCACGTGGAGTCACCCTTATTGAATTAATGATAGCGGTAGCTATTGTCGCTATTTTAGCGGCGGTAGGGTACCCAGCCTACACCTCATTTGTGGTTGAATCTCGTCGAGCAGAGGCAAAGAAAGAGTTGAGCACTCTCGCGGTTTTACAAGAGCAATATTATGCAGACAACGCAGAATATAGCGCAAGTTTAGCCGACTTAGGTCTAGCGGGGGCTGGTGCGTCGAGTTATAACACCGAAAGTGCTTATTACTCGGTGACCTTAACGGCCTCTGCTGCCGCTGGCACTTTTAGCGCCAAGGCTACGGCAATAGGCTCACAATTAAGTAGTGATACAGATTGCAAAAGTTTTTCAATTAATGAAGAAGGGGCAAAAAGCGCCGTGAGCTCTACGGGTACCTCAAGCACTGATTGTTGGTGAAATTATGAAAAAAAGCATATTATTTTTGATCTTGGCTTTACCTTGTTCTTTAGGGTTTAGTCAAACTGTTAAGTGTTATATGGCCGGTGATAGCGGTCAAAGTCAGGTGATTATTGCCAGCCCAAAACCGCTTAATGTGAGTGACAGTGACTACCTTGAAGTTGCTACAGCTGAACTGGAAAGTCGTTACCTTAATCACCCGAAAACGCTGCAAAAGTTAGGTACAATCAATCAGTTTGAATGCGTGTATTTGGATCAGCTTTTCAATACTGAAGAAGCTAATACTCAGTTTTCTGAATTAGTACATTAGGATAACTATAGGGCTAGAGCGGACTAGATAGGGCAGCTCGCTTTTTCACTGTCGGTGACAAAGCGAATATTGCCAGCCAATGAAATTTTGACTCCATCTATATAACTGTTGTCATTGGAGCAAAAATATATACTCCCCGAGTTTCCTGATATGAGACCATCACTGCCAAAGGTCAGTGAATTTATATTACCGCTGAAATCTACCTTTCCCGCTTTGCTAAAAGGTTCTGCCGCTAACAATACTTTTTCGCTAGTATCTAGTTTGCCATTATTATTGTCATCGCCAAACACGGTTAAACCCGAGTTTACCCCTCCCCCGCAGTCGCTAGCATTAGATTGAAGTGCACAAATGACAACTCTTTGATTAAGGTTGATGGCTTGGCTTCGAGCGAAACGGACTTCACGCATTATTCTATTGGTCGACGCGTCTGCGGCCATAAATTGAAATAGGTTAGACAGATTAGGTAAACCAATACCTAACAATATAACCGCAATAGCCACGGTGATGAGTAGCTCTAGAAGTGTAAATCCCGCTTGTTTCATATATAGATACAATCCCTATGAATCTATTACTAATTTAAGTGTATACCTTATTGACTAAGCTGCAGGAATTATTGTGTAGGATGGGCGAATGGCTGAAATAATAATTATACCGCTTCAATAAACTAGAGC
Organism: Agarivorans sp. TSD2052; assembly: GCF_023238625.1. Lineage (NCBI taxonomy): Bacteria > Pseudomonadati > Pseudomonadota > Gammaproteobacteria > Alteromonadales > Alteromonadaceae > Agarivorans > Agarivorans sediminis. The sequence continues at coordinate 3,560,008 of NZ_CP096670.1, read as the reverse complement.
CTTTAAGTTGACGCATCACCATTGAGAGTTCGCGACATCTTTATTACTACGATTTTAGGGCTGCCTTATTTTGCCATCAACCACTTCATGGCGTGCCATGTAGGACGGTATGATTTTATTGCTTAATGTGGTTTTTTGGTGCCCGATTAAATATTTTTTTGACTAAAGCTGCGGTTAGGTATGTATTGGCTTTCTGTAAGATATTGATTTATTTGGTGGTTAGTTCATCTCAAAGCTACATTAATGTGACGTTTTTCTTACATAATTCGACCTTTTAGCCAGATTTATTGATTAAGCTCTCTTCTCAATATTGTTAGTTGGCTGCGCTTGGCTTAAAGTAAGACATAGTAGATTTACAAAAATGATAAATATAAGGAAGTACAAATGAAGCAAGTAACAGCCATTATCAAGCCATTCAAGATGGATGATGTTCGCGAAGCCTTAGCTGAGATTGGTATTACCGGTATGACAGTGACTGAAGTAAAAGGCTTTGGTCGTCAAAAAGGTCACACTGAATTGTATCGTGGCGCTGAGTACAAAGTCGATTTCTTGCCTAAAATGAAATTAGAGCTGGTGGTTCAACAAGACGATTTAGAACGTTGTATTGAAACTATTGTGCAAACGGCACAAACCGGCAAAATTGGTGATGGTAAAATCTTTGTTCGCGACGTAGATAGAGTGATTCGAATTCGTACTGGCGAAGAAAATGAAGATGCCATTTAATTTGATGTATCTATAAAAAAGGCGAGCTAACTAAGCTCGCCTTTTTTATTGGAATAATTTTACAAATTAGCAGCAGAAATCTGTTCTGCTTGAGCGGCCATATCGTCTACTCCAAGGGCTTTATAGCCTTGCGCCATTACATCCAAGGCTTCTCTCGCCGATGGTGTATCTGGGAAGTTTTCGATAATGTAACGCGCACGGTTAATCGCTCCAATATAGGCTTCACGTTTTATGTAGTAACGTGCCACCGCTATCTCGTGTCGAGCGATGTTATCTTTTAAATAAACCATTCGCTGTTTGGCATCGGCTGCATAATCGCTATTAGGGTATCGATTGATCAAGCGACCAAAATCACGAAAGGCTTGGCTAGAAAAACTTGGGTCGCGATCATAGCGATCAATGCCAACCACACTCTGGAACAAGTTATAGTCAGCAGCCATGTTAGTTAAACCTCGCATGTAATAAACATAGTCAAGATTATCATGGGTTGGATTATTACGAATGAAACGATCAGCACTGGCTAATGCCATGGCTGTATCACTCCGTTTGTAATAAACGTAGAGTAAGTCTAATTGAACTTGACTAGAATATGGCCCAAAAGGGTAGCGGGTATCTAAAGCTTCTAAGTTGTCTACAGCATCGCCAAAGGCGCCATTGTTGATGGCTGTTTGCGCTTCAGCATAGAGCTCTGATGCAGGTTTATCAGGGATTTTAGGCTTTTCTTTGGAAGAAGAACAAGCACTTAGCATTAGGCCAAGCAATACTACAGAAATTGTTTGTTTATATACGCGCTTCATTTGATTACAAATCATCTTGGTTATAAATGTGACGGTAACAAAGCAACGCTAGGTTGGATTTAGAATAAAATCCCTGCCGACTCGACTGTTTAAGCGTTAAACCAATCACCATTAAATAATGGGCAAACAGTATCCTCTATGCTACCTAAACCGTCAATCATCGAGTGATATATATAGTGGGAGTCTGATCGAACAAACAATTTTCTTCTATGCTTTAGGCTGAGAATGATTACAATAGCCGGTTTTGGCCTTCCCGTTAGAGGTAATACCTAAGATGAGTCAACAATTAGAGTTGCATGCAATCGTCGATGAAGAGCTTGCAGGCGCACGCTTAGACCAAGCTCTAGCAACGTTATTTCCCGATTACTCTCGTTCTCGGATAAAAGAATGGATATTGGGTGAGTGTGTTCGTTTGGATGGCGAACTTAAGGTTAAGCCTAGGGAAAAGGTCGTGGGCGGTGAAGATGTTGTATTAAGCACCGTGTTAGAAGATGTGGTTGAAGCGCAAGCAGAAAACATTGAGCTAGACGTGGTTTACGAAGACGATGATATTCTAGTCATCAATAAGCCGATCAATATGGTGGTGCACCCAGGTGCAGGCAACAACAGTGGTACCATCCTAAATGCTCTATTGCATCGTTACCCAAGTATTGCTGAAGTTGCTCGTGCCGGGATTGTGCATCGGCTTGATAAAGATACCTCGGGTTTAATGGTTGTCGCTAAAACAGTACCTGCTCAAACTCATTTGGTCGAGGCTCTGCAAGAGCGTCGAGTAACACGTGAATATGAAGCCATTGTAACTGGGACCATGACAGCGGGAGGGTTAGTTGATGAGCCAATCGGCCGCCACCCCACCAAACGAACCCATATGGCCGTAGTTGAAAATGGCAAGCCTGCAGTCACTCACTATCGAGTCGCAGAGAAGTTCCGCCAACATACGCGTATCCGCCTTCGCTTAGAAACGGGTCGAACACACCAAATTCGGGTGCACATGGCGCACCTTGGCCATTCATTATTAGGTGACCAAACCTACGGGCGCTTGCGTTTACCTAAAGGTTCAAGCCCTGAGTTGATTGAAATAATGCGTGGGTTTAGGCGTCAAGCACTACACGCTGTGATGTTAAAATTGGAACATCCAATTACTGGCGAGATGATGGAGTGGCACGCTCCTGTTCCTCAAGATATGTTAGACGTTGCTCAGGCATTGCGTGACGACCATAAACTTAATCCTGATTTAGGCTAAGTTGTGGCTATCCATTCGGTTAACTGGCCTTGCCCTGATAATGTTACTGCTATATACAGTGATAGATTAGGTGGGGTAAGTTTACCGCCCTTTGATTCCTATAATTTGGGCGATCATGTGGGTGACTGTGAGCTGGCGGTTCAAGCCAATCGCCTTGCCTTTCAGCAACACATGCCCACTAAAGTATGCTGGCTAAAACAAGTGCATAGCACCAAAGTGGTGGATGCAACTCGTTGCGCTGGTCAGCAGATTGAAGCTGATGGCAGTTATACCAGCCGCCCTGGCGCTTCATGTGTGGTGATGACCGCAGACTGTTTGCCTATTTTATTGTGTGATCAGCAAGGAACGGTTGTCAGTGCTGTTCACGCAGGTTGGCGAGGCTTGGCCAACGGGGTGGTAGAAAATGCGGTGGCTAAGATGAATAGAGATCCGGCAACGTTGATGGCGTGGATGGGGCCTGCGATAGGCCCTAGTGCTTTTGAAGTGGGTCAAGAGGTGAAAAGAGAGTTTGAGAAGCATGACCCTCAGGCGCAGCTAGCATTTAAACCTAGCTTTCATCCTAATAAGTATTTAGCCGATATTTTTGCCCTTGCCGAGCTTCGTTTCAAGCGCGTAGGGCTGACAGAAATTTACTCTGATCGCCAATGTACATTTACATCCCCGCAGCAATTCTACTCTTACCGACGCGAAGCCACTACAGGCAGAATGGCAGCAGCTATTTGGCTACGTTAATTACTCGTTAGCGTCACAAAGTTGCTATTTAGCTTAAATATTAAACGCTCTAAATCTTGAAAACTCGTCTTGTTACACCAACATAATAGGTAATAGCGTACTTAACTTTAGTGGAGGTGTTGTATGCGCCTAGATCGATTTACCAGCAAATTTCAATTAGCTATATCTGACGCTCAGTCTTTGGCATTAGGTAGAGATCATCAATTCATCGAGCCTGTGCATTTAATGTCGGCGATGTTAAACCAAGATGCGGCTTCTTTACGTCCTTTGTTAGTTGAAGCCGGTATTGAAGGCAGCGCCTTACGCTCACAGTTATCTCAAGCTTTAGAACAATTGCCTAGAGTGGAAGGTAGTGGTGGAGACGTGCAGCTTTCAAGCCAATTGGTGGTGTTACTAAACTTGTGCGATAAGTTAGCCCAAAAGCGGAAAGACAAGTTTATCTCTTCAGAGATTTTCTTTTTGGCGGTCACTGAAGATAAAGGCAAGCTTGGCGATATTATGCGCGGCTTGGGAGCGAATAAAGAAAATATCAATAAAGCGATTGAGAAGTTACGCGGTGGTCAAAAAGTGGATGACCCCAATGCCGAAGATCAACGCCAAGCCTTAGAAAAATTTACTATCGACCTCACCGAACGGGCAGAGCAAGGCAAGCTTGATCCTGTGATTGGCCGCGATGATGAAATTCGCCGCACCATCCAAGTGTTGCAAAGACGAACCAAAAATAATCCTGTATTAATCGGCGAACCGGGTGTGGGGAAAACCGCTATTGCAGAGGGGCTTGCTCAACGAATTATTAACCACGAGGTGCCTGAAGGCTTAAAAAACAAACGTGTGCTTTCTCTTGATATGGGCTCGTTGGTTGCAGGAGCTAAATACCGAGGCGAGTTTGAAGAACGACTTAAAGCGGTGCTTAATGAGCTTTCTCAAGAAGAAGGCCAGGTGATTTTGTTCATTGACGAATTACATACCATGGTTGGCGCCGGTAAAGGTGATGGTGCAATGGATGCCGGAAACATGCTAAAGCCGGCGTTAGCAAGGGGAGAATTACACTGTGTGGGAGCGACGACCCTGAATGAGTATCGCCAATATATAGAGAAAGATGCAGCACTCGAAAGGCGTTTTCAAAAAGTATTGATTGAAGAACCCAGTGTCGAAGATACCATTGCCATTTTACGTGGCCTAAAAGAACGGTATGAGTTACATCATTCGGTAGAAATTACTGACCCTGCGATTGTAGCCGCAGCCAGCCTGTCTCACCGTTATATTTCAGATAGACAGCTTCCCGATAAAGCGATTGATCTGATTGATGAGGCCGCGTCGAGTATTCGCTTACAAATTGATTCTAAGCCCGAAGCTTTAGACAAGCTAGAACGAAAAATAATCCAGCTTAAATTAGAAAGTCAGGCACTACAAAAAGAGTCTGATAGCGCGAGTTTGAAGCGTTTAGGCTTACTCGATGATGAACTTGCCGACAAAGAACTTAAGTTTAAAGAGCTTGATGAAGTGTGGAAAGCTGAAAAAGCCGCACTCACGGGGACTCAGCACATTAAAGCCGATTTAGAACAAGCTCGTTTAGATATGGACATTGCCCGTCGAGCCGGTGATCTAAATCGTATGTCAGAGCTACAGTATGGGCGAATTCCTGAATTAGAACGACAATTAGACCTTGCCTCGCAAGCAGAAATGCAAGACATGACCTTGTTACGTAACAAGGTCACTGATGCTGAAATTGCCGACGTGCTTTCACGTTGGACCGGCATACCAGTCAACCGGATGTTAGAAGGTGAGCGTGAAAAACTATTGCGTATGGAGGACAAATTACACTCACGGGTGATTGGTCAAGAAGAAGCGGTCGAAGCTGTATCTAATGCCATTCGTCGTAGCCGAGCCGGTTTATCAGATCCTAATCGACCGATTGGTTCATTTTTGTTCTTAGGACCAACGGGAGTGGGTAAAACCGAACTGTGTAAAGCCTTAGCTGAATTCATGTTTAATACCGAAGACTCAATGGTACGCATCGACATGTCCGAGTTTATGGAAAAACACTCTGTCGCGCGTTTGGTAGGGGCGCCTCCTGGGTATGTGGGTTACGAAGAAGGCGGCTATTTAACGGAGGCGGTGAGACGACGTCCGTACTCAGTGATCTTGCTCGACGAGGTCGAAAAAGCGCACCCCGACGTATTTAATATTTTGTTACAAGTATTGGATGATGGTCGACTAACCGATGGCCAAGGTCGCACCGTTGATTTTAGAAACGCCGTTATCATTATGACTTCTAATCTTGGTTCCGACATTATCCAAGAACGACACGGCGATATGACTTACCAAGAAATCAAAACGGCATTGATGGAAGTATTAACTCAGCAATTCCGACCTGAGTTCATCAACAGAATCGATGAGTCTGTAGTATTTCATCCCTTGGCTAATCAACAAATTCGCCAAATTGCCAGTATTCAAGTACAACGCTTGGTTCCTCGCCTCGAAGAAAAAGGCTACAAGTTGGAATTTAGCGAAGCAGTACTAGATAAGCTCGGTCAAGCTGGCTTTGACCCAGTATATGGTGCGCGTCCACTCAAACGGGCTATTCAACAACAGTTGGAAAACCCATTAGCGCAAGCCTTATTAGCCGGGAAACTAGAACCGGGGAAAACCATTCGTATCGATGTAGTTGACGGTGAATTGTCATTTGGCTAAGTATCTGTAGAGTGTAACGGGCAGTGAGTGACAAGAACGCTAACTGCCCCGTTTTCGCTGTTGTTGTTGGGCTGATTTAAACGAGAGGTAACTTTCTATTTGGCTGTTGCTCAGTAGCTTAATTATCTCACCGTCTTTTTCTTTCATCAGGTCTCGCATGGCTTTCCACATGTGTTTTCTATCGCCGTCAAAGCTAAACAGCTGATCCATCATAAAAGAGTACTCAGTCTCTAAATGGATGAATTTTTCAATTTGTTCAGTGCTTAATTGTAAGCATTCGGTCAACCGTTCTATATTCATGCCTAACCACCAACTAAAATGACGTTTGCCTTTGGCTTATACCTGTCTGCCTAGATAGCCTCAGTTGCTATAACATATAGTTCATCTGCGTCGATTTGTCTGTCAGTCGCTATTAACAGTTAGGGTGATATGCTATTTTTAGCCTTGTATTTTTTAGGCAATTTCACAGAGTAACTTAATGACAGAACAAAAAATTAGTGATGGGGCCCGCCAGAAAGGCATTTTCTTGCTTCCTAACTTATTCACTACCGCCGGTCTTTTTTCAGGATTTTACGCCGTAGTTGCATCGATGAATGGGCAGTTCGAGGCTGCAGCAATTGCCATATTTGTCGCAATGATTTTTGATGGTGTAGACGGAAGGGTTGCACGTTTAACCAATACAGAAAGTGCCTTTGGCGCAGAATATGATTCAATGGCCGATATGGTATCGTTTGGCATTGCACCAGCGTTAGTTGTTTATAATTGGGCCTTGCATGACCTAGGTAAAATTGGTTGGCTAGCCGCTTTTGTCTATACCGTAGGCGCCGCGTTGCGTTTAGCTCGCTTCAATACGCAAGTTGGTATAGCGGATAAACGGTTCTTCCAAGGTTTAGCTAGCCCTGCTGCTGCTGCGTTGATTGCTGGTATGGTGTGGTTTGCCCAAGACATGGAGTTCTCTGGTAATAGCTTAGAATACTTAGCCTGCTTCATTACCGTCATGAGTGGTCTACTAATGGTTAGTAACTTTAAATACCATAGCTTCAAAGGTATCGACCTGAAAGGTAAGGTTCCCTTCTTTGCAATATTGCTGGTGGTGTTAGTGTTTATCGTTGTAGCGGTGAAACCAGCACTTATTTTGTTTGCCTTATTTGCCGCCTACGCAGTGTCGGGACCTATATATACTATCCGTACGGTAAATGAACTTAAAATTGAACATGTGGTGGGTGATGAAGAAGACCACGATGAAGTTGTAGCAAAACCTACCAAGGTGAGTGACAACAAAAAAGATATTGAGCAAACAGAAACCGAACAAACAGCGG